>NZ_JBEPSK010000008.1:0-124461 GCF_040548835.1 Mycetocola sp. 2940 | reverse complement strand
CTGCGACGACATGCCCGCCGCTGCCGCGGCATCCTGCGTCGTCGCACCATCACGGATCGCAGACCAGAACACCCGACGCACAGCACGGGACACAGAAACAGTCATCGTCACTCCAAAAATCAGAGTGTTGCGCTGACCCCTTGAACCCAAGGGAGTCTCCACCCTTACCTCGCGCCTTTGACCTTCTCTCCCGCCGCCGGCTCGCACGTTTCACAGGAGACCGCCCGGATATCAGGATGCTTTCCGCGATTTGCTCCTGCAAAGCGCACGATCTCCTGCGGAACGTGCGCCCCGGCATCCGGCCGCCCTGCTCCGACAAGAACGGTCGCGTTCCGTCGCAGACTCCAGCCGTTTGTGGCCGAGCAACGACCCTCGAGCCATTTGTGACCGAGCAAGGCACCCGGACGCGAGAAGCAAAGCGCCCCCACGGCGCCCCTGCAGGTCCTTCGAAAGCCAGACAAGGATTCGAACCCCTGTGGAGAATCCCTCATAGAGTGCCGTTTGTTGCGCAGAATCTTCTAAATCCCGAGATTTTTCGTCACGCGGTGCAAAGATTTGACACACTTCGACGCCGTACTGTTAACTTCTCGACATGACTGATAAAGCCTTCCCCCTGAGCTCCTTCGAGCCTCGTGGAACTGCCGGCATGATGGTGGCCGGCAGCGCAGTCATGTGTTGTCGAATGTGTCGCTAACCGCGTACCCCGTCGCCACGCGCCCGTCGACCTACCTCGTCGCCGCTCGCGTCCCGGATGCCACACTCCGCATCTGATCCGGCCACGCACAGGCCACATTCCGAACCGCCGCTTGATACCGGCATCCGCCGAACCCGCTCGACGCGGCGCCGCGGTTCGACGCAACGACATCATCCAAAGGAACCTCCCCTCATGTCCCTCACCCACGCAACCTCGTTCGCACCGTCCAGCGCCGCCGCGCCGGCATCCGCTCCCCGCCTTCGAGCCGTTCCCGAAGGAACCGAGGCACGCGGCTTCGTACTCTACGTCGGGATCGATGACGCGAAGGCCGCGGCAGCCGGCACGAGCCTCGGCGCCATCGTCCAGGCTCTGAAGTCCCTGGCCGCAGACCTGGCCCCTGAGTCGGAAACCTACGCGGCCGTCGCCCTCGCCCCCGAGGGCGCAGGTGGACGCGACGTCGACGTCGTCCGGCTCGCGCTGCAGGACCCCTCGGCACTCGCCAAGCACCGCCAGGTCGAAGAGGAAGAAGAGCTCGACCGCGCCCACTCCGGCGTCGTCATCGACATCTCGCGCAAGCGCCTCGTGCTCGACAACGAGCCGGTCGGCCTGACCTACAAGGAGTTCGAGCTGCTGCAGTACCTCGTCCTCCGCGAGGGTCGCACAATCGACCGGACCGAGCTCATCTCATCGCTGTGGAAGGCCGGCGACGAAGACGAGGTGCCGAACGAACGCACCATCGACGTGCACGTGCGCCGCCTGCGCGCCAAGCTCGCGCGGTACGAAGACATCGTCCGAACCGTCCGCGGCGTGGGCTACCGTTTCGACCGCCACGCCGACGTATCGATCCGCCACTCCTCGACCCCGTCGCCCGACCTGTTCTGAACAGGCGAACACCGACGTTTCAGCCTCAGCCGCGTCGACTGGCGCTCGCTCATCGGAGCGACCGCCAGTCGGCGCGGTGACAGGCTCAGAGCAGCAGGCTGAGCGGGTTCTCAATCCGCGCCTTGAAGGCGCTGAGCCACCTGGCGGCAAGCGCCCCGTCGAGCACGCGATGGTCTGCCGACATCGTGACCGTCATGACGGTCGCTACCGCGAGCTGGCCGTCGCTGTCGACGACCGGTCGCTTGCTCGCAGCGCCCACGGCGAGAATGCCGGAATGCGGAGGATTGATGATCGCGGAGAATTCCTCCGTGCCGAACATACCGAGGTTCGAGACCGAGAACGATCCGCCCTCGAGCTCGTTCTGCTTCAATCTTCCCGCCCGACCGCGCTCCGCAAGCTCACGGATGCTGGCACTGATCTCGCTGATACCCGTCCGGTTCACCGCTTTGAGCACCGGGGTGACCAGTCCGTCGTCGACCGAAACCGCGACGGCGATGCTCACCTCGTCGAACCGACGGATCGCGCCGTCGGTCCAGATCGCATTCGCCTCCGGCACATCGACGAAGGCGGCTGCGGTCGCTTTGACGACGAAATCGTTGACGGAAATCGGCGACGTCGCGACGGCGTTCACCTTCTGACGAAGCGCGAACAACTCGTCGACCCGGCACTCCGCCACCAGATAGAAGTGCGGGATCGTGGTGACGCTTTCCACCAGACGGCGAGCAATCGCACGCCGCATTCCGGAGAGCGGGACGTCGGTGTGACCGGAGCTTGCCGCGGCGGACGGCGCACCGGCTGCCGGGGCAGGTGGAGCAACCGGTGAGGCAGCTCGCTCGGACAGGACCGGCGCCGCATCGAGGTCGCGCCGGACGATGCGCCCGCCTGGGCCAGTGCCCTTCACCGCAGACAGATCGAGGCCACGCTCTGCGGAGAGCCGACGAACCAACGGGCTCATGAAGCGCCGTGCCGTCGAATCGGCATCACCCGAGGGATTGACCTCGGGCGCGGCATCAACGGCTGGTGGAGCCGAGTCCGCACGAGCGGCTCCGGGAGCCTCCGTGGCGGACGGCTCCTTCGCTGCGGGGACGGTGTCCTTCTCCGGAGCGGCGACCGTGCCTGCGGGTCCGCTGGCAGGCTCAGGCGTCGGGGCGCCGATCTCGGAGCCGGTCGCAGCCAGCGCCTGCTCGGCAGACTCACCGGGGCCGGCGAGAACCGCGATCGGAGTGCCGACAGCGACCTGCACTCCCGTTTCGACGAGGATGCTGGCGAGAACGCCGGCCTGCTCAGCTTCGTATTCGACGACCGCTTTTTCGGTCTCGACCTCGGCGATCGGCTGACCGACAGTGATCTCATCACCGGCGGAAACGAGCCAGGTCTGCAGTGCTGCCTCGGTGGCTCCAGCGAGCACCTCCGGCATGCGGATGACGGTACCCATCAGTTTCCACCCCATCCTTCGCGGACGCGTTCAAGCCCGGCGACGACCTCTTCGGTGCGGGCGATCGCCGCACGTTCCAGCACTTTCGAGATACTCGGGCTGGCTTCGGATCCCGTGACGCGTTCGATCGGCTGGTCGAGCCAGTCGAAGAACCGACGCTGAATCTCATCGGCGAGCCATCCCCCATACGACGTACCCTGGGCGCCCTGTTCGACGATGAGCACGTTGTTGGTCTTCTTGATGCTGGTGCCGATGGTGTCCCAGTCGATCGACGCGCGATCGAGCCACCGAAGGTCGATCACCTCAGCGTCGATGCCGCTGACTTCGGCCGCCTCCACCGAGTGACCCACCATCGAGAGGTAGCTGATGACGGTGACATCCGAGCCCTCCCGCCTGACGGCAGCCTTGCCGAACGGCAACTGATAGTCGAGATCCCCGGCAGGAACATCGTGCTTCTGCCCGTAGAGGTCGACGTGCTCGATGACGAGGACCGGGTCCTTGAGCTCAAGTGCGGTGTTCATCAGGCCGATGTAGTCGGCTGCCGTCGAGGGCGCGACGATCCGCCATCCCGGGCTCGTGGCGAAGATACCGGCGGGATCCATGAGGTGTTGGGACCCGTAGCCGGAGCCCATGGCGACCTTCGTGCGGAGCACGAGAGGCACGGGGTTCTCCCCGCCGAACATGTGCCTCGCTTTGCCGATCTGGTTGAACACCTGGTCGGCTGCGACCCAGAGGAAGTCCGGGTACATGAACTCCACGACCGGCCGGTACCGTCCGTCGAGCGCGAGACCGCCGCCGAGGCCGGCGAAGGCGTTCTCGCTGATCGGCGTGCCGAGCACACGGTCGGGATACGACGCCGACAGTCCCTTGGTCGCGCCGTTGGTCCCGCCCGAGAGCCGGTGGACGTCTTCACCCAGCACGACGATGCGGTCGTCGTTTTCCATGCGCCGACCCATCACGTTCGCGACGGCGTCGACGAACCGGACCGACTCCACCTCGCCGTCGTAGTCGAGTGGCTCGAGCACGCGTGCGCCCTCCAGCTCGCTTGCGTCGCCGCGCAGGCCGACGTCGACGAACGACGAATCAGGCCACAGTGACGCGATGATGCGGCGTTTGCCTGCGGCATCCGGGTCGTCCTCGAGAAGTTCGGACGTGGCAGCGCGCATCGCTTCCTGGGCCTGCTTACGTACCGCGTCGACCTCGTCGGCGTCGAGGAGACCGAGCGCCTGCATCTCGTTGGCGACGCGGGTGAGCGGGTCACGCGCACGCCACGATGCCTCTTCCTCTTTGCTGCGGTATCCGAATGCGCTGCCGGGGTACGGTCCGTTCTGGTGGAAGAAGCGGTAGACCTCCGCCTCGATGACCGCGGGGCCGCCACCGGAGCGCATGACGTCCTCAGCCAGCTGGGTCGCGAGGTACACGGCGAGCGGATCCATGCCGTCGACCTGCCACGACGGAATGCCGAAGCCAAGTCCGCGAGCGGAGAGCCGGGTTTCCGCTGTGGCCTCGCCGACGTGGGTCGACACCGCGTAGAGGTTGTTCTCGATGAAGAATCCGACGGGAAGTTTCCACGCTGCGGCGAGGTTCATCGTTTCGAGGACCGAACCGATGTTGACGGCACCGTCGCCGAAGTACGTCATGGTGAAATCGCTCGTCGCCGCGTGCTTCTGAGCCCAGGCGTTGCCCGCAGCGAGAGGGACACCGCCGCCGACGATGGCATTGGTGCCCAGCGCGCCCGCCTCGAACCATTGGAGGTGCATCGACCCGCCTCTGCCCCGGCAGAAGCCCTGCGCCAGACCGAGAATCTCGGCGAGAGTGCGCTGCAGCACGTTCTGAAGTTCGGGAGTGACGAGCGCGGCCAGGTCCAGAGAACCGCCCGTGACATGGGTGATCGCCTTGGCGAGGAATTGGTGGTGCCCACGGTGGGAGCCGTTGATGGCGTCAGCGGAACGCATTCCGACGATGGAGCCGACAGCTCCGCCTTCCTGCCCGATGCTCGAGTGGGCGGGGCCGTGCACGAGGCCCTCGCTCGCCAGCTCGAGCACCGACTCCTCAAAAGCGCGAATGAGATGGAGTTGCCCGAGCATGGTGGCCAGCAACTTCGGATCGGCATTCTTCCAGTCCGCAGCGGTGGTGGTGAGCTTCACCCACGGCTGCGCCGGATCCAGGCGTTCGAATTCGGGCATGGTCCCTTTTCTCCTTTGATGGGCCGGTCATGCGACGTGTTCGCGCGCGTGCCGTGAATCGCCAGCTTAGGCAGGCATTGGATACATTTGCAAGTGGAGTGGAACACATTTGCGTATCCACCCCCCAAATTCGCGGCCAGTGGATACAATCAGACAAGATTCCGCAACTTCACGAGGAAAGAGGGCACAGTGGCCATTCCAGGACTCCGCGGCACGGAACACATCGGGTTCACGGTTCCCGATCTTGCCGAGGCCGACAACTTCTTCGTCAACGTGATCGGATGCCAGCGGGTGTACTCACTGGGGCCCTTCTCCTCGGATGACACGGACTGGATGCAGGAACATCTGAACGTGCATCCGCGCACGGTGATGCGGGAACTCCGGTTCTACCGGTGCGGATTCGGCCCCAACTTTGAAGTCTTCGAGTACGACGCGGCAGACGAGCAGCGACCACAACCCCGGAACAGCGATCTCGGCGGACATCACCTTGCCTTCTATGTGGACGACTTCGATGCCGCCCACGCCTACCTTCAGTCCAAGGGTGTGCGGTTCCTCGGCGAGCCCACCTTCAGCAGCAACGCGAGCAAGGGGCAGCGCTGGGTCTACTTCCTCTCCCCGTGGGGCATGCAGTTCGAGCTGGTCAGCTACCCGGGCGGCAAGGCGTACGAGGCTGACGCCCCGGTGCAGCTCTGGCACCCCGCTCACCCGGAAAGATAACTGTTCGTCGCTGGCCCGCGTCGCCTTTCGACTCTGCGGCGAGACCGTAGTATTCTCGCGGTGTCGCGGGCGATGTGCGCCCGCACTGAAATGACGCACTGCTTGTCCAGGTGCCGGGAGACTGCATGACCGCTGACAACATCGGTGCCCGACTACGCGAAGCCAGGCTCAGCCAGGGGCTGAGCCTGCGCAGTGTCGCCCAGACCCTGGGAGTGTCAGCGAGTCTCATCTCACAGGTCGAAACGAACAAGACCCAGCCGTCTGTCGCAACCTTGTACGCGCTCGTCAGCCACCTCGGCATCAGCATCGATGACGTTCTGGGGATGCCGTCCGGCGTCCAGCGGCGGGAGAACCCGCCGGTTGCTCGCACCGACTCCGCTCCGATCATTCAACGCGGCGCAGACAACCCCGTGCTCGAAATGGAGAACGGCGTGAGGTGGGAACGCCTCGCCACCTCACCGGAGAGCCCCGCCGACGCGCTCCTGGTCACCTATCAGCCCGGCGCAACCAGTTCCGTCGAAGGCAAGCTGATGCGGCACGCCGGGGTCGAGTACGCCTACCTGATCGAGGGTGAGCTGACACTTCAACTCGACTTCGATACCTTCGTGCTCAAGCCGGGCGACTCCCTGCACTTCGACTCCATCCGGCCGCACCTCTACTCGAATCGCAGCGACCGGATCGCGCGCGGCGTGTGGTTCGTCGTCGGGCGCCGCGAACAAAACCTTGCGCTGCCGGCCGATCCCTCCGCACCGGCCGGGCTCCGCACCGGAGCACCATACGGCTCAGCAGTCGACGTCCTGCGGGCGATGGACACGCTCTAGACTCCGTGGCATCCCCCCGTCATCGCGTGACGATCGGCGTGACCTCGGCACGGTCCCGTGCGGCCGCCAGCGCGTCCCCGATGTTCTCGAGCGGACGGACGGCGCCGATCATGGCGGGAACATCGATGTGGCCCGATTCCAGCATCGGCAGGAACCGCGCCATGTCGCGACTCATGTCCAGGCGTCCACTCTGCGAGCTCCGCACGTCGCGTCCTCGCAATGCGAGGTCAAAGAGCGGGAAGTCCACCCGGCTCTCGCGGGTCACATACGACGTCACGGTCACTACCCCTCCCAGTCGGGTGAGCTCGAACGCCTGGCGCACCGAGTCGATCGAGCCGCCCGCATCGAAACCGAAGTCGGCACCGCGACCATGCGTCAACGACAGCACGCTGTCGCGAAGATCGCCTGCCGCGGGGTCGAGGACGTGTGTCGCCCCCACCCGTGCGGCCAGGTCCCGGCGCGATGCGAGGTGCTCCACGGCGAGAATGCGCTCCGCCCCGAGCATCCGCGCGGCCTGGATCATCCACAGGCCCACCTGTCCGCAGCCGACGACCACCACGGAGCTGCCAGGAGAGATCTGGGCCACGTTGACCACCGCGCCCATACCGGAGATCACGCCGCAGCCGAACATGGCGAGCCAGCTGTCAGGCAGGTCACTGTCGGTGGCGAAGACCTGGATGTCACGGATGACCGCCAGTTCCGCGTAGGTGGCGGAGGCTCCCGGAGCCCGTACCTCGCGCCCGTCGCCCAGGTGCCCGATGACCGGGGCCTCGACGAACAATTGCTCGCACTGGTCGATACGGCCGCTCCTGCACCAGAAACACGTGCCGCACTCGGGCGTCGCCGTGACGAGCACGCGCTGCCCGATCCGGTGCTTCGCCTCCGACCCGCGCGCGACCACCGTGCCCACTGCGGCGTGCCCGAGCACGACCGGGTAGAGGTCAAGAGCGGGCAGCCCCGTGTCCCCACGCAGGGCGAGCCAGTCGCTGTAGCAGAACGCGCTGGCGGCCATCTCCACGACGACATCCCGGGGACCGGGATCGCGGAGGTCAAGGGATTCTACGGAGAACTCGGTCTCACCGCGGTGCGCTACTGCCGCACGGATCGTGGTCGGCATTGCTCTCTCCTTCATCGGATGACGCCACTCGCGCTACCGCGACCGGGTGCGTCGTGTGGTGTGAGATGGGCCTGCTCCGCCGCGCGGCAGAGAGTGCTCCTACTCCCGCGAGCGCGACCGCCAGGACGGCGAGGGCCGCGCCGGCGATGGACGTGGGGGTGAGGCCGAGCGAATCGACCGGGTTGACCAGGTCGAGCACGATCGCCGCAACCGCCTGCCCGGCCGCAATACAGAGCATCACGGTGAGAACGCCCACGGTGCGGACCGACACGGCAGTCACCACGCCGATGACGGCGCCGATCGCACCACCGACGGGAGCCCACAACGGAAGGGCGGCGAAGTCGATGGGGTCGACGAGGTGGGAGATGAGAAGCGCAATGCCGACGAACAGACCCGACGTTGCGAAATTCAGGACCGACATGGCCGCGAACTCCCCCGAAACGACGACGAGCCAACCATTCCACGCCTGCTGCAGGGCGATGATGACGCCCGCGACCACGACAACGGGGATGACGACGGCGTTCCCCAGGTCGAAGCGTCCCATCGCGCCGACGACGACCGCCACGACAGCGATGGCAAGACCGATCGCACGCAACGGGGTGAGCGAGCGCCTGCCCCCCGGCCCCAGATTCCATGAGTCAGCCATCACCGAGCCGAGAAGCTGGCCCAGGGTGACGGCGACCGCCACAGCGACGACGCCGACCGTGGGCGTCACCGTGATGATGGCCAGCACGGCGACGAAACCCATCAGTCCCCCCAGGAACCACCACCAGCGCAACTCCGAGCGTCGAAGACGCATCGAGCGGGACGCACGCGGGAGGGCGCCCATGGCAAGGGCGACGATCAGCGACAGGGCGAGCGCAGAGCCGTGGTTGACCGCCGTCGCGAGGACCGGCGAGCCCACGGCCACGCTGGCGTGGCCGTTGACGGAGGTCTGCACGGCGACGCCGGCGCCCGCAAGCAGCGCGGCAAGGGTCGCGGGCAGCGCCGAACCGCGTGTCGGTGTCGCCCCCGAGCCCGTCACTCGAGAGCCCGAATCATCTCCGCCAGATGGACGGGATCCGGGTCGGCGTCGCCGCGCTCGATGCGGTGAGCGATGTCCACGACGGCACGGTTGACGGGAGTGGCGACCCCCATGGCAGCGCCCTGCTGCACGACATGGCCATTCATGTCATCCACTTCACTGTGCCGGCCCTTCTTCCAGTCCTGCAGCACGGTCGTCGTTGCGCCCGGAACGACGAACCCGGCGAAGAGTTTGTCGGTCATGATGTCGACCACCTCGTTGCGGTTCGCGACCTCCTCCGCGGAGAGGCCGAAGATGGGCAGCACCGGGTGTCCGAGTGCGGAGCCGACGGCGAGCGCCTCGTTGCCCGCGGCGACCATGACCTCCCGGAAACCGGGCGCGTGCAGCGCATCGAGCATCGGCAGGCCGAGAATCGCGGATGTGACCAGGAGCGTGCAGTTGCTCACGAGCTTCATCCATTTCGCCGCCTGGATGTCCTCGACCTGCTCGACGGTCCCGGAGTGACGCAGCAGCGAAGCAATCTCGCCTGCTCGCGCGACCGGTCCCCCCTCGAGCGCACCCACCGCGAACCAGGATCGCGACACACCGGTGTGACGGTGCACCACCCCGGGCTGGTCCATGGTGGCGGAGCACTCGATCACCGCTCCCATCGTGCGGTCGACTCCGGCCGCCGACTCGATGGTGCGCGCGGTCATGCCGTTCTGCACCCCGACGAGGAGGCCGTCGGCAGCCAGGTATGGCGAAATCAGCTGGGCGGCCCACGCGGAGTCGTACGCCTTCACCAGCATGAGAACGACGTCGAACTCCTGCTTCAGTTCGGCGACCTCGCAGAGGTGGAGCGCTCGGGGACGGACCCGGATCTCACCGTCTGGCGCAGCGATGACGAGCCCGTCCGAACGCATTTTCTCGACGTGGGCGGGCCACTGTTCGATCAGGGCCACATCGAGCCCGGCCGCCGTCAGGTCGGCTCCGATCGATGCGCCGTTGGCGCCGGCTCCGAGCACTGCGATTCGTGGGTCGGCCATGGACTCCGTACTCCCTTGTCATGATGAAGATTCCAGCATTACTGTACATGGCCTCTCACTTGCCTGCTATTTTGGACAGATCGCGACGTACTGTAAACCGTCGCTGGACGCTTCCACCTCAGAGAGCAGGCACACATGATCCTCCACATCGCAACATTCCAATGGAAAGACGACGTCACCGAGGCGGATGTCGCCGAGCTGACGGATGCGCTTTCGGCCATGGCCGCCGAGATCCCCGAGATCCGCTCCTACGCGGCGGGATCCAACCTTCACCTGCGACCCGCCGGTGCTGACTACGGTGTCGCGGCGATCGTCGATGACGCGGCCGGCCTCGACGCCTACCTCGACCACCCGAAGCACAAAGCCGTGTATGAGAAGTTCCTCGGTCGGATGATGGCCGAGCGCGCCGCTGCACAGCTCCCGATCTCGCAGGGCTCCTTCGCGTGAGCACCATGCGTTCGGCGGTGCTGCAGGACGTCGGACAGCTCAGTGTCACCGAAACTCCGATCCCGACTCCTGGACCCGGGGAAGTGCGTATCCGGGTCGGTGTCTGCGGCGTGTGCGGAAGCGACGCGACCGAGTTCGGCCGCGGCCTGGTTCTCGCTCAGCCGCCCGTGACCCTGGGCCACGAGTTCGCCGGCGTTGTCGACGCCGTCGGGCCGGATGTGAGTTCGCCGCCGGTCGGCGCGACCGTTGTGTGTGGTGCAGGCATCTCCTGCGGCAGCTGCAAGCCGTGCCTGAGCGGGCGCACCAATCTCTGCCGCAACTACACGACGATCGGCTTCCACCATGACGGCGGTCTCGCGGGCTACGTCACCGCTCCGGCGAGCATCCTGCTTGACGTCACCGAATCCGGGCTCCCCATGGACACGCTCGGTCTCACGCAGCCCATGGCGATCGCCGTGCACGCCGTGCGTCGGAGTGGCCTGAGCGCCGGCCAGGACGCCGTGATCATCGGCGCCGGCGGAATCGGGGCTTTCATCACCGTTGCGGCGGCGGCAACGGGCGCACGCGTCCTGGTCGTCGACCTCAACGACGACCGGCTGGAACTCGCACGGGCGCTCGGAGCGACGGCAACGCTGAACGCCGGCGCCGGCCCCCTCCCGGAGCGCCTCGACGAACTGGGAATGGATGTCGACGTCTTCTTCGAGGTGAGCGGTTCCGGCGCCGGCCTTCGTTCCGTGCTCGACGCCGCCCGGCCGGGCGCGACGATTGTTCCCGTCGGCATCCAGAGGGGCGAACCGGAGCTTCCCCTCGGTCGGTGGACGCTCAACGAGTACACCATCGTCGGCACCGTCGCTCACGTGTTTGCCGACGATTTTCCCGAAGCCGTCCGCCTCCTGGGCACCCGTCCGGACTGGTCCGATATCGCGAGGGACGTCATCCCGCTCGATCTCGTCGCCGAACAGGCACTCCGGCCGCTCCTCGAAGGGCATGGGTCGCAGATCAAGACACTCGTCGACCCCTGGATCAGCGAGCCTCGACGCGCCAGCCACGAGCGCACCCGAGAGGCAGGTTAGGCCAGGGAGCCGCCGTCGGCCTGCGGACGGCGGCCGGCGAGGAACCAGACGCCTCGAACGACCGCGTCGCCCCTGTTCGAGTAGAGGTGGGCGAGCGCGGAATCGAATTGAATCGAGTCACCGCCGTGAAGCACGTAGGTTTCGTCGCCCAGGTGGAGGGTGAGCTCGCCCTCCAGCAGGTACGCGTACTCGATTCCCCTGTGCTTCATGAATTTGCCCTCGACCGAACTGGTTGCGCCCGGCTGGTACGTGACCAGCATCGCGTCAGCGGGGTCGTTGGGGCCGGCCGCGAGATGCTCCCACCGAACCCCGTCTTCCATCTCGATGACGGGGTTGTCGATCGCCCTCTGGATCACGCCGGGCTTCTGGCGTGCGGGCGGTTCGGCGTCCGCTCTGGACGGGGCACCGCTCGACACGGGGTCGCCCGGTCGGGACATCCCGAGCAATTCGTCGAACGAGACGGAGAGTCGGCTCGCCAAAGCGAAGAGCGTCGCCACCGACGGCTGGGTTTTGCCCACTTCGACCTGGGACACGAGACTCGCCGACACGCCGATCGACTGCGCGAGGCTCCGGAGGCTCAGGCCCTGCTTCATTCGTGCCTCACGCAGGCGCGCACCGAGTTGTTCTGGCATCCTTCTCCAACCTGATTCCGCTCGGCGCGCCGGCGTGGTGGGCCTGCGCTCGACGCTGATAGCCGCCGACGGATTTCTTGTGGGGGCGGTCGAGCCCCCTGTATTGTTAAGTATTACTTTACGCCGTGTACTGCGGCAGTAACTGTCGCGACACAGGAGGACCGCATGAAGAGCACGGGAACGACCGGAACGAACGCCGTCGACTGGGAGGACCGGGTCAACTTCGACCGGCTTCGGGACGAGCGTCTCGCCCGCCTCAAGGCAGAGCTCAACCGGTCGGATCTGGGCGCCGTCCTTGCCTTCGACTTCTCCAATATCCGGTACATGAGTGCGACGCACATCGGCACGTGGGCCATGGACAAGCTCATCCGGTTCGCTTTGCTGACCCGGAACACGGACCCGATCGTGTGGGACTTCGGCTCCGCCGCCAAACACCACCAGCTGTACAACCCCTGGCTCGACACGACGAGTGCGGAAATGGACGCCGATCCGAATGCACCGCACGAGGGCGCGAGGCGCCCGCGCCTCGAGGGCGGGGCGCGGGCGGGCATTTCCACACTCCGCGGCGCGTTTCCGCCTGACGCCGGAATCGCGGAGGAGCTCGCCCGAAAGATCAAGCGCGAGCTGGAGAAGTTCGGCCTGGCCAATCAGCCGCTCGGTGTCGACGTCATCGAGCTTCCGATTCTGTTCGCCCTCCAGAAAGAAGGCATCGAGGTCGTCGACGGCCAGCAGGTGTTCATGGAGGCCCGTCGCATCAAGACCTATGACGAAATCCGGCTCCTGACCCAGGCCGCAAGCATGGTGGATGCCGCGTACGAGAACCTCTATGAATTCCTGCGCCCGGGCGTTCGTGAGAACGAGGCCGTCGGCGTCGTCGCCAAGACCCTGTACGACCTCGGTTCCGAGTATGTCGAAGGCGTGAACGCGATCTCCGGCGAGCGGTGCTCCCCGCACCCGCACGTCTTCTCCGACCGTCTCATCCGTCCGGGTGATCCTGCGTTCTTCGACATCCTGCACAGCTACAACGGCTACCGCACCTGCTACTACCGCACCTTCGCGGTCGGTTCGGCGAGCTCCGCCCAGCGCGACGCGTACACCCGCGCGCGCGAGTACATGGACCGGGCGATCGCCCTCGTCAAGCCTGGGGCGACGACGGCGGACATCGTGGCAGTCTGGCCGAAGGCGGAGGAATTCGGCTTCGCCAACGAGGAAGCCGCCTTCGCCCTCCAGTACGGCCACGGCGTCGGCCTGTCGATCTGGGAGAAGCCGATCTTCTCCCGCCTGACCTCGTTCGACCACCCCGAACTCATCGAGGAGGGCATGGTCTTCGCCCTCGAGACGTACTGGCCGTCTGCCGATGGTTGGGGCGCTGCCCGCATCGAAGAGGAGGTCGTCGTGACCGCCACCGGCTGTGAGGTCATCACGAAGTTCCCGGCAGAGGAACTCATCGTCGCCGGTAAGCGCTACTTCACAATCGACGGTCCCCTCGACCTCAAGCGCGATTCCCAGTCGCACCTCAACACAACGTGGGGGCGCGGAGAAGCATGACCACGGTCGGGTTCCTCGGCCTGGGCTCGATGGGGTCCGCGATGGCCCAACGCCTCGTCGACGCCGGGCACGACGTGCTCGTCTGGAATCGCTCCCAGGAGGCGGTTGACCGCGCGGTGGCTGCGGGCGCCCGGCGCGCCGACGACCCGGCGGACGCCCTGGCGGCCGAGGTGTCGTTCTCGATGCTCGCCAATGACGAAGCCGTCGAGGCCGTGCTCACCGCCGAGGCACTCGCGGCGGCGAGCGGCAGGCTTCACGTCGTAATGGCCTCGATCAGCCCGTCGCTGGCCGACCGCATCGCCGAGCGGATGGCCGGCGCAGGCGTGGACTATGTCGCCGCCCCGGTACTGGGGCGGCCCGCGGTGGCGCAGGCCGGCCAGCTGAACATCCTCGCCGCCGGCCCAGGGCAGGCCGTGGACGCCGCGGAGCCCTATCTCGCCACGATGGGCAAGCGCACCTGGCGGCTCGGAGAGCGGCAGTCCGTCGCGAACGCGGTCAAGGCATCCGTCAACTACAACATCATCCACGCCATGCAGGCACTCGGTGAGTCGATCGTCATGACGGAGCGCCTGGGCGTCGACCCTGAGCAGTTCGCCGAGCTCCTCTCCAGCACGCTCTTCGGCGGGGTGGTCTACACGGGCTACGGGCAGATGATCGCGAAGGGCGAGTACTCGCCTCCCGGCTTCCACATCGCGCTGGGTCGCAAGGATCTTGCACTGGCCGAGGAAGTTGCTGCGGCAGGCGGCGTGACGCCCGCGACGATGCCGGCCCTGATCTCGGTCTTCGACCGCGCACTGGCGGACCCTGAGCTTCGGAATTACGACTGGAGCGCCATCGCGGAGGTCACACGCCGCAACCTGGGCTGAAGCCGTCACGCACGAAATCGCCGCGCAGCTCTTCACGAGCTGCGCGGCGATTCCGGTTCACCGAGCGGACGGTTCCTTCTTCTTGCCGAAGGGCAGAGCCCGGCGGATGGCGCTTCCGCGCTGTGAGCTGCCCTCCCAGCGCGACAGCCCCACGGCGGCGAGCAGCGCGACCCCGTTGAAGAGGTCGCTCACCCAGTTCTGCGCTCCGAGCAGTTGCAGCCCCTTGATGCCGACCGCGAGCACGTACACCGAGATGACCGTTCCCCAGATGTTGAAGCGCCCGCCCTTGAACTGGGTCGATCCCAGGAACACGGCCGTGAGCGCCGGCAGCAGCAGCCCAGGGCCCACGGTCGGGTCGCCGGCGTTGATGCGCGAAGCAAGCAGCACGCCAGCGAGAGCGGCGATGACGCCACCGGCCATGAGGGAGGCAACCTGCAGTCGCGACACGTTGACGCCTGACAGGCGCGCGCCGTCAGCGTTGTACCCCGCGGCGTACATCCTGCGCCCGACCGGGGTGCGCTCGAGCACGTACCAGACCACGAACGCGACGAACAGCATGATGAATACCGGGTTGGTGATTTTGAAGTTCGGGTTGTCCAGTGACAGCGGCAGCCCACCTGTGGCGAACTGGCGGAAGCCCTCCTGCAAGCCAATGATCTGGCGGTTCTCCGAAAGGAAAGACAGCCCGGCGAGCAGAATCGAGCTCATACCCAGGGTCGCGATGAACGAATCGATCTTTCCCTTGGTGATGATGAGCCCGGAAATGAGGCCAATCAGTCCGCCGACCGCCATCGCGAGCGGAATCGCAATCTCATACGGCAGTTGGAGCTTCGTTTGAAGAACCGCGACGAGGATGACGGCGAAGCCGACCTCCGCGCCGATGGCGAGGTTGAAGACACCCGTAACCAGGGGGATGAGCACCGCTATCGCCGCGAGCACCGTAATGGATTGCGCGTCAAGCAGCACGAGCCAGGTTCCCGGCGTCAGGAAGGTGCGCGGGGTGACGATGGCGAAGATCGCGAACAGCAGAACAAAAATGTAGATCGCACTGATGTTGCGGAACCCCAGCAGGGTCGACCAGCGACTACCCGTGGCCGCTGGCCCTCCGGCTGCGGGCTTGCGCCCTTCGGCGATCGTCGGTATTGCCTCAGTCGTTTTCACAATTCTCCCTCATTCGCAAATCCGTAGCCTTCCATGACCAGTCGCGTTTCCGTGAGCTGGTCACCAGAAAATTCGGCCGAGATTCGGCCATTCCTCAGCACGAGCACCCGGTCGCACACGCGCACCAGCTCCTTGGCTTCCGACGAGCAGACCAGCACGGCCGCACCGGTGGATGCCGCTTCGTCGATCGCGTCGTACAACGCCTGCTTCGCACCGATGTCGACCCCCTGCGTTGGCTCCTCGAGGAGGATCACCGTTGGCCGATTGCGCAGCCACTTGGCGAAGACGAGCTTCTGCTGGTTGCCGCCGCTGAACTGCGAGAACACCTGCTCCGCGCGGGGAGGCTTGACGCCGTACCGGTCGATGAGGTCGGCCGTGACTGCGCGCTCCTCTGTCAGGTTGAGCGCGCCGAATCTCGTCGTGAGCGACTTCAACTCGGGCAGTGTGACGTTCTCCCGCGCGGTGAGCGGGCGCACCGATCCGAACTTGGCCCGGTCGCCAGGGACGAAAGCCATGCCCCGGCGGATACTCTCTCGTGGGGCGCGGTTCTCGTAGCGCTTACCATCAAGGGTGAAAGCCGTTGCCGTGGCGGGTGTGGCGCCGAACAGACACGCGGGCAGTGCCTCGCGCCCCGATCCGAGCACGCCGGCAACGCCGACCACCTCTCCTGCATAGAGAGTGAGGTCGATGCCGTCGAGGGCGCCGCCCACGAGACCCTCGACCTGCAGCGCCACCTCGCCGCGCGGACGACGGGAGCTGCCGACTTCGGCCACGCCGATGGGAACACCGGTGACGTACGAGACGAGCTTGTCATGGTCGAGTGTGGAGCTCAGTTCGTCGGCGACCTTCCTCCCGTCGCGGAGGATGATCACCCGGTCTGCGATCTCCAGCACCTCGTCGAGACGATGGGAGATGAAGATGACCCCCGCGCCCTCCGCGGCGAGCTTCTTGACCGCATCGAACAGGACGCGCACCTCACTCGCATGCAGAGCCTCGGTTGGTTCATCCAGGATCAGCACGTTTCGAGGATGCTCCCAGCCGTCGAGGGCCCTGGCTATCGCGATGATCGAGCGCTGCGCCGGAGCGAGTGTGCCGATGGGCACTTCGACGTCGAACGGGTCGCCGAAACGGCTGATGAGTTCGATGGCGTGCTCACGCTCCTGCTTGCGCTTGAACGGGGCGAAGGCCGAGGCACCGTGATATTTGACGATGCCGAGGTTCTCGATCCCGTTGAGCTCGGAGGCGAGGCCCAGGTCCTGGTGGATGATATGCAGCCCCGTCTGCTGCCCGTCGTCACCGGACAGTTCGACCGTTCCTCCGTCGGATGTGTACACGCCCGCAAGGATCTTGACCAGTGTCGACTTGCCTGAGCCATTGTGGCCGACGACGGCGACGACCTCGCCGCTGTGGACGGAAAGAGAGACATCGTCCAGGGCGCGATTGCCCGGGAAGTCCTTGACGATGCCCTCGATCGTCACGAGCGGCGAACCCGGGGACGTCGCCTCGCGGCGTGGCGGCGACTCGATAGTCATGGTGCTACTTGCCCCACATCCGCTTGAATTCGTCTTCCATGCCGGGGTAGGCCACGTAGCCACCGAGGTATTCGTCGGCGTTGCGGATCGTGATGGAGTGCGAGATCGTCTGTGCCACGTTCTCCCAGTCACCCAGGTATGGCACGTCCATGCCCTGAACGCGGCGCAGACCTTCATCGATCTGCAACCACATGAACAATCCGAAGTCGACGGCGTATCCGGCAACCTGCTGCCCGTCGGCGATCTGCTGGAAGTTCGTGGGAAGCGACGACTGACCGATTCCGCGAGCGTTCTCGACTCCGGAAAGTTCCGCCTTCTCGTGGAGCCCGATCTGGAACTGGTCGGCCATGCTGATGAAGAACTGCGTCTCCGGGTGCGCCTGCAGATCACTGATGATCTTGTCAGCCGGGCTCGGGTCGAGGATCGAGATGTCGACCACGCGCAGAGTGCACTCAGCACACAGCTCAGCGAGGCTGGTCTCGATGGCTTCCGTTTGCAGCGTCGCCGACGGCAGTTCGGGAACGCTGTAGAAGACGAACTCCGTCGCCGTGCCGCAGGTGAGGTCGATCGCGCTCGCGCTGAGCACCTCGCTGTTGACCTGGACGCTGCCGGCACCCCCGAGGGAATCGATGAGACCGAACTCCTCGGCGTTGAGCTGGCCGCCGTAGACGATGACTGTTCCGTTATCCTTCAGCTGCTCAAGCTGGTCCTGGAAGAACATCGCGTCGACCGACTGGTCGAGCAACACGTCTGGGGCCAGTTCGACCACGGAGTTCATCGCCGCATTGATGCTCTGTGCGTCGGTACCGGTGTCGACGTTGATGAATTTGACGCCGGCGGCGTTGGCGGCCTGCTCGAGGCCCTCGCGGAAGATGCCGGCAATCGGGGTGCCGTTGTTGAGAAAGGCGAAGGTTGTGTCGGGAGATATCGGCTCGGCGAGCGGCTCAGTCGCGAGGACGTCGGTGGCCGGCTCGTCGAAGGGGGCGACGAACTTGTGAGCGGCATCCCAGTCGATGCCGTCGATGGGACTCGACTCGCAGGTGCCGTCGTCGGCCATGTAGGAGAGGGATGCTTCGTCCCCAGCCTCGGAACCTTCACTGGCCGCCGTAGAACAGCCGGTGGCGAGGAGACCCAGGGAGGCGAAGACCGCTGCGCCTCGCAGGGTGTTGGTGATGCGTCGTTGCATGTGCTTGCTCGCTTTCAGAAACGTCATTGTCTGTCATGGTGTGCCGCCGGCTCCCCGTGGAGCCGGCGGCAGGGGTGTTCCGGGGCTACTTGCCCCACAGCGCCTTGAAGTCGGCCTCCATACCGGGATACGCGACGAAACCGTCGACGTACTCGGATGCGTTGGTCGGGGTGAGCACGAGCGATACCGACTTGTTCACTTCCTCCCAGTCGGAGTACGGCGTCCACACGCCCTGCGCCTTGCGCAGTCCCTCGTCGAGCAGGAGCCACATGAACATGTTGAGGTCGACCCCGAACCCAGCGGACTGCAGATCGTCGGCGAGCTGCTGGATGTTCGGCGGGAGCGACGACTGGCCGAAGCCCTTTGCGTTGGTCAGACCGGCGAGTTCGGCCTTGTCTGCCAGACCGATCTGGAACTGGTCGCCCGGGGTGACGAAGTAGTCGGTCTCCGGGTGCGACTGAAGGTCGCTCATGATCTTGTCGGCCGGGCTGGGATCGGCGATCGAAATGTCGACGACGCGCAGCGTGCAGTCAGCGCACAGTTCAGCAAGGTATTCCTCGGTGGCAGTGAGCTGAATGGCGGAAAACCCGAGTTCGGGAATGTTGTAGAACACGAACTCATCGCCCGTTCCGCAGGTGAAGGCGATCGCCCCGGCCGCGAGCACCTTGCCGTTGACGAGCGATCCGTTGAGGCCGCCGAGCGAGTCCTCCAACTCGAAATCCTCGGCGTTCGGCTGGGAGGCGTAGACGACTGCGACGTCGTTGTCCTTCAGCTGCTGCAGCTGGTCCTGGTAGAAGGTCGCATCGACGGCGACCGAGATCACGACGTCGGGGTCGAGCTCGACGACCGAGTTGAGCGCCGAGTTGATGCTCTGCGCGTCGGTGCCGGTGCTGACGTTCACAAGCGTGACGCCGGCCGCAGCGGCGGCCAGTTCCATCGAGGCATACATGATGCCCGCTACCGCGGTGTCATTGTTCAGGAAGGCGACGGTGGTCTCCGGCCCAGCAGGCTCGGGGAGCGGCTCGGTCTGGATGAGGCCGGTGGACGGCTTCTGGAAGGATTTGATCATGGCGTCAGCCGCGTCGTAATCGACACCCTCAGCGGGTTCAACGTCGCAGGTGCCGTCAGCCGCCTGGTAGGTCAGCGTTCCCTCTTCGCTTCCTCCACCACCGTCGCCGCCCCCACCGGAGGCTGCCGGGCCCGCCGCACAGCCCGCCGCGACAAGCGATATGGATGCGAAGAGTGCGGCTGTGGTCAAAGCGTTTTTCGTGCGTAGTGGCATGTGAGTGCTCGCTTTCTGGTGGCTTCGTTGCCATGATCACCGACGCCGATTGTCGGACAATAACGCAATCATACACATGTCGCCGGATTTCGCGAGAGGCATTTCAAAAAAATGTTCAGTTCTGCTGAACGCGCCTTTCCTCGACAGCAGTCCGCAGCTGGGGCGGTTTTCTGCTGGTCTCGGCTCCTCCGAGTGTTCGCAGGCGCAGAGGATGCCACGACTGTGCGCTGTCACGCCACGGCGGGCATGGCGCTCACAGCGTTCCCTTCACTGCCTCCCCCATGGGCAGCGCACTGTGTGCGACCACGACAGGTGGGCCGACCAGGAGAGGCAGTACCTGCTCGATGAGCTCGGGCATGATCGCGCTCGACGACGCGTGCCGGTCAGCGTCGGCCTGAGACGCCCACTTTTCGATGAAGACGAGCTGACCGGACTCTGCCTGGTTGAGCGTGTACAGCAAACAGCCCGGTTCGGCGTGCACTCGAGGAATGAGACGGCCGAGGGCGTCGACGATCTCAGCAGCCCTCCCCGGCAGCGGGGTCGCGGTTGCGATGACGATCACGGGGTCGGTCATGAAGCGGGTCCCTGGACGGGAGTGGGAGCATGGCTCGGCCAGACGCCCTGTTTTCCGGGCGCCAGGATTCCGTTGGGATCGAGCGCGCCCTTCAGCCTGCGCGTGAACTCGAGCAGCGAGCTGTCGTTGTAGGTGAACTGTGCCGCGACCAGGTCCATGAACTCGATGTGCGCACGGTACTCCCCGTACCCGTGCTCGGCGAGCTTCACCACGAGTTCGGTGAATGCCGTCGCAACCTTCTGCGACTCGACCGGATCTGCGGCGTCGAAAAAGATCATGAGCACGTTGACCGCGTGCCGGGCGGTGCCCAGCCAGCCGCCGATGTAATCGAAGCCGGCAGCCTCGATGTGCTCCCTCATGATCCGGGATGCCGCGACCACATGCTCCCCGGTGAGCGGCGAGAGCGGGCACAGTCCGATGTGCGCCCCCGATGGCCCGTTGGCACGCCATCGGACACCGCCGGCGAGCAGCATACCGGGGATGCCGGCGGCGAAGTGGTCGCCGGGTGGGATGTCGTCCGCGGCCGTGTCGCCGTCGTAGCGGTTCTCCACGACGCGACTGCCCGGGATCCGACCGACGACCTCGCGCAGTCGTGCGAGCTTGACGTCGAGCAGGGCCTCGGAGCCGTAGAGCGAGCATTTCACGTTCCACCGGCCGATGCCGAGATCGCCCGCGATCGTGTCGACAACGTCGTCGGGCACCACGCCCGAGCCGGCGTACCAGCGCTCGCGTGGCGACTGCCCCGCCGCCACGCCGACAGCGTTCGCCGCGTTGACGACGCCGTCGATCGTGCCGTCGAGTTTGAGCTCACGCATAGCGTCGACGAGTTGAGGCAGCGCCGCCTCGGAGTCGATTGTTATCCGGCATGCAGAGAACCGCTCGGGTCGCGGCATGAGCCATACGCCCATCTTGGTGACGATCCCGAGGTTGGACTGCATGAACATACCTTCAAAGCCAGGCCCGAAGCCGCCCTTGTACAGTGCCCACACTTCGGAACCCGGCAATGCGCCCATCCCGGTGCGGATGAGCTCACCGGTCGGCAGCACCACCTCCAGCCCGCACACATACTGCTGATGGTCGCCGTGTGCGGTGTAGCCGTAGCCTCGCTCGAGCGCATTGCCGACGACACTGCCCCAGCCCAGGTCGGGCACCGACGCCCACAAACGCGACGTGCGGACCTGCAACTCCTCATGAAGGTCGAAGAAGCTCACGCCGGGCTCGACGATCGCGTACGCCGTCTCGTCGTCGACCGTCACCACGCGGTTCATTCTTCCCAGGTCGATGACGACGCTGCCAGGAAGCCGCGGAGCAGGGCCCCCGTAGCCGAGGTTCTTGCCCCTGCCGATGGGCCACAGCGCGACCGCGTGTTCGTTCGCCAGCCGCACGAGCGCCTGCACCTCGGGAACTTCGGCGGGCCGGACGGCTCCTGCGGGAAGAAATTTGCGCGCGTCGCCCAGCGCGTAGGCGTCGAGGTAATCCTCGACATCATCACCGAGCGAAACGTGCTCCGCACCGAGCAGGGTGGCCGCCGCCGTGAGGAAGGCCTCCTGACGGTCCTCGCCCGCGCTCACCGTCCGCCTCGAGACATGCGCTCCCGCAGCGTCCGGGTCGCCCCGATGTCGACCGCGACGCCCTCCGGATCGTCGTGGGGGTCACCTGTCACGACGACGCCGTACAGGCGAGCAGCGCCCTCGATGGTCACGTACTCGTCGCGCACGTCGATACGCACCCGATCCGGGTCGCGGTCAAGGGCGTTGCCCCAGCCGCCCGCGCCATTCGTGATGTAGCGAAGCACGGACTGCTCGGCGCTGACGTTGGAATTCGCGAACGGGTAGCGGTAGACGCCGTCTGAGGAGGGGGCATTGCTCTCTGGATCGATGACACCGGCCCACGCGGTTCCGCTCGCGAACGACGAGCGGTCCGTCGTGGGAATGACAGGTGCACCGTCGTCGCCGGGCGGGAAGATCCACACGCCACCGTTGATTCCCGAGCCGCCGCCGTAGACGCCGAAGCCCGTCACAGACTTGTGCCGCAGTTCGATGATGGAGTGTGCGGCGTCCGTCAACCACAGGGTGTCGCGCAGCATGGCGTTTCCGCCGCGATGGAAGCCAGGTCCCGCTGAGTCAGGCACCGGTTCGTGCCGAAGCATGACGACGGGGCTGTCCTTCTCGACCGCCTCGACCGAGGGCGCGACACCGTTGGCGAGGTACGACATGCACTGTGTGTCGGCGTCGCCGTGGCGGTTGGCGCCGAACGGTCCGATCTCTCCGCCGCACTGCATGGCGGAGACCCACGGCCGCCCGTCAGACCAGGCGCCGAAGGCCGTATGGAGGTTGGTGCCGGCGCGGTCGCCCGCGATCGCACGCTCCCCCATCGCCTTCTCCAGCGCCATGAGCACCGTGGCGAGGATGACCTGGCTCTGTTCGAAGTACAGGAAGACCGCACCGTCGGGCGGAAGCGCCGAGACGACGGAGCCTTCAGGGATGACGATGTCAATGTTGCGGAACAACCCTGAGTTGAAGCGCCCGCGCGGGTCGAAGTTGTACTTGAGTGCGACACCGATCGCGGTCTTCACCTCCCAGACCGTCGCGTTGATCGAGGTGCGAGCCTGGCGGTGCGTGCCCGAGAAGTCGACCTCAATGCGGTCGCCGCGTTTGCGGATGGCGACGTGCACGGGGTAGGTCTCCGTGTCGTCGATGCCGTCGCAATCAACTCCGTGCTCGGCCTCCCAATCACCGTCCGGAAGCTCGGCCATGCCTTGCGCCATGCGCTCCGCCGCCGCATCCGTCGCGTAGCGCATCGCCCCATGGAACGCGGCCAAACCGTAGCGATCGATCGATTCCAGAACGAGACTTTCGCCCAGTTCGAGGCTCGAGCAGACAGTCTTCATGTCCGGGTACAGGACCTCGGCCATGCGCACATTGTCGAAGATGACGTTCCAGGTCTCGCGCACGTTCTCGCCCTGACTGACGAGCAGACGCGGCGAGAGCACCAGGCCGTTCTCGAACACGTTCTGCTTGGTCGCGCTGAACCCCCCAGGCACCGTCCCGCCCATGTCGAGCTGGTGGGCGTTGAGGGTGACGAAGGCTGCTATCTCCCCGCCAACGAACACGGGCCGTGTGAATACCAGGTCGTTGTTGTGGTTGCCGGTTCGATACGGGTCGTTGGCGATGAGCACGTCACCGGGGTGCAGCCGCTGGATGCCGAACTCGCCCACCATGTTGGGAACGGCGTCGATGGTGGTGCCCGCCATGAGAACGATCCCGTTGCTCGCCGCCGGCACGGGGTACCCCAGTGCCGGCGGCCCCGCCAAGGTGCACGCAAGGTCGTAGAAGTCGCGCAACACCGGGGAGAACGCCCCCGTGAGGAGCCGCGCGCTCATGTGCTCGACGAGATAGTCAAAGCGGTTGCCCAGCACCGTCGCCGTGTACCGGTCGCAGTCGTACAGGTCGCGGAAGGCACCGTCGTCGAGGTCTCGGATCAGGCGGCGGCGCGGTGCGGCGATCTCGGTTGTGCTCATTCTTCGCTCCCTGAGGTGATGAGAATCTCTCCGCACAGGCCGACCCTGGCCAGCTGGCCGCTCGCGACGAAGGTGGTGCTGAGTTCTTCGCGGATGACCGCGGGCCCGGCGACCGTGGCACCGGGCGAGAGGTTCTTGCGGTGAAACCATTCGGCGCTGACTGGCTCGTCGAAGAGGTATCGCAGGGTAAGCGTGCCTTCGGGCACCGCGGCGAACGCCTCGACCTGACCGGCCGGGGTGTATGCGACCTTCTCGGCCGGCACCACCAGCTCGACGCGGTAAGTGACGCCCTCAACCGGGAAGGAGTCGAAGCGGTTGCCGTTGCGCAGTTCGTAAGCGTCGTGGAACGTCTCGACTACCTGCGTCATGCTCTCCGAGGTGATCGGGCCATCCGGGATCTGGACGAACGGCGTTTCCCAGCTCTGTCCGACGAGACGGCCGTCGAAGCTGCGTCTCACGGGCAGGCCGTTCGCTGCCTCGCCGAGGCGTTCGCGCAACCGCTCCTCCATGACGGAGTAAACGGCGTCGATCTCGGCTGCGGATGTCCCGCTGAAGACGACGTAGGCGCTCTCCGACTCGTAGTACACCTGATCGGCGGAGAGCAGCCCCAGTGCGGAGAACAGCCCCGGGTGGGGCGGAATGATGATCTCCCTGAGCGGGAGCAAGTCGAGCACGGATGGCAGGAGCATCCCGCCGGCCGCCCCGTAAGCCATCAGGCTGAAGTCGCGGATGTCGACGCCGTGGCGGACGGCAACGTTGAGGATTTCCTCGGCCATGTGGGCCGCCGCCAGGCGGTATGCGGTGCGCACTCGTTCGTCGAACGACACCGGACTGTCGAGCGACTCGAAGGCGCGCTCGGCGGCGCCCCGGTCGAGTGCGATCGCCCCGCCGGCGAATCCTTCGCCATCGAGGATGCCGATCAGCAGCGCCGCGTCGGTGACGGTGGGTTGCGTGCCGCCTCGCCCGTAGCAGGCCGGGCCGGGCTCCGCGCCGGCACTGCCTGGTCCGACCAGGATTCCGCCGGACGAGGCGACGGTGACGAGACTCCCACCACCGGCTCCGACGCTCGAGACCTCGGTCGACAGGGCGTTGATGATGAGGTCGTGCTCGATTTCGAAGGTGTTCTGCACGAAGGGAGCGCCACCCACGATGATGGACACATCGGTCGAGGTGCCGCCGACGTCGGCGCACAGCAGGTTCGGCCGTCCGATCGCGGCACCGAGGTGCCCGCTCGACACGGTCCCGGCCGCGGGACCGGCGAAGAGGATGCGGAACGGTCTTTCGAGCGCCTCCTCCCACGGGAGCAGGTTGGCGGCGCAGTCGGCGAAATTGAGCTGACCAGTGAAACCGAGGCCGACGAGGTCGGAGTTGATCTCCGTCGCGTAGCCGGTGAAGAGCAGCTTCATGATCACATCGATGACCGTTGTCGAGGCGCGCTCGTACTCCTTCGCGAGCGGGGAGGTGGCCGACGAGATGGACACTTGGACCTCGTTCCCGAGCACCTCCCGCACCAATTCGCGCAGACGCAGCTCATGTTCGTCATCCACATACGCGTTGATGAGGCAGATGGCGACTCCCTCGACGCCGCAACGTCCCAGAATGCCGAGTTCGTGGCGGGCCTGGGCCTCGTCGAGCGGGATGAGCGTTCCGCCCTCAGCGGTCTTTCGCTCGACGATCCCGCGCCGGAGATAACGGGGAACCAGCGGTTTTGCGGCGTCCCCGAAGGTGCGACGCCAGGCGGGGTCGGTCTGCGCGTCCAGAGGACGGTGCACCGAACCGCGGTCGAGAACGTCACGGAATCCTTCCGTCGTGAGGAAGGCGACCTTGGGCAGCCTCCGCTCGAGGACGGCATTGAGACCCATCGTGCTCGCGTGATTGAACACGGCGCTACCCTCGACACCGAGTCGGCGCGCCCCCTCGATGACGGAGCCGGCCGGATCGACCCGGCTACTCGGCACCTTGGTGACCTCGACTTGTCCGTTCCTGATGGCCACGACGTCCGTGAACGTCCCGCCGACATCTACTCCGATCACAGCTGTACCTCTCTCGCCTAGACCGTTGATCCGAGCGGCACGAACGACCCGAGCGGGGACGCTGGAGAGCGCTCGAGCGAGTTCAGGCAGTCCTGACACTTGGTGACGTGCCACCAGCCGCCCTCGCTCAGCACGCGGTAGGCCCTGATGGTGCTGCCCTTGCATTCGGGGCACTGGGCATCCTGGACCGCTTCTCGGTCGACGTAGAGCCGCTGTGATTGCGGCCGTGGGAAGGTATGCACGATCGATCTCTCCTTTGAAATCCGGCTATCAACGCCGCGTCCCGGAGTATTGCTGCGGGTTCATGTGCGATCGTAGTACCGTTGGTGCAATTATCGTACGACAATCGTACATATACACAAGGGCGCAATGCAGCGTCCGGGGCGGAACGACGATGCCGGATTCCAACACACGTGCACCCGGGCTGGTCGGCGTGGCCGCCGTCGAGACCTATGGCGCCCGCCGGTTCGAGAATCGCGTGGCTTTGGTCACCGGTGCTGCGTCGGGCATTGGGCGCGCAACCGCAGAGCGCCTCATCGCCGAGGGAGCCACCGTCTACGTGCTGGACCGGTCGCTCGAGCAACTCGAGTCGGTATGGCGTGGCGTCGAACGGGCGGTGCCGATCGGCGCCGACGTCGCGGACAGCGCCCAGGTCAACGCTGCCTTTGCGCGCGTCGACGCCGATCATGGTCACATCGACGCGGTCGTCACCGCGGCGGGCATCTCCGACGCGCCGTGGCGACTCAGCGAGATGAACAGCGACCCGGACCCGGCGACCATCGATGACGAGGCGTGGGATCTGGTCATCCGGGTCAACTTGACAGGCACCTTCTACTGCGTGCGCGCAGCGATCCCGCTGCTGCGCAAGGCGGGGCCGCGCGGCGGCGCGATAGTCACTATCTCGAGCGTCGGAGCCCTCGCGCCCTACCCGCTCGCTGCCGCCTACCCTGCGTCGAAGGCGGGCGTGCTCGGGATGACGCGGGCGATCGCCGCACTGTTGGGGAAGGAGAATATTCGTGTGAACGCGGTGGCGCCGGCCGCCACCCAGACCGCAATGTTGCCCGACGACGAACAGCTGCTCGCATCCATGGTGCTTCTGCAGCCAATCCCCCGCATCGTGCCGCCATCGGAAATGGCGGCCACCATCGTCTACCTCTGCACCGACGAAGCCCAGTTCATCACCGGCCAGACGGTCAACGTCAATGGCGGGATGGTGATGTGAGCATGAGCCGCACCCAACCCGACCTCGAGGCATTCTCCGCCGCAGCCATCGCGATCGTCGGCGAGGACGCGGTCCTCTCCCGTGGGCACCTTGACGAGTACACTGATCCCTTTCCGGTCGGTGACCCCGACGAATTCGCCACCGCCGCGGTGGTCCGCCCGGGCTCCGTCGAAGAAGTAAGCCAGATCGTGCGCAGCGCCGGAGAACACGGCATCCACCTGTGGCCGATATCACGGGGGCGCAATAACGGATACGGCGGTCGCAGCCCCCGCACACCGGGTTCAGTGGTGATCGACCTGTCCCGCATGAACCGGGTGCTCGAGATCGACCCGGTCGGCGGAACCGCCCTGGTCGAGCCGGGTGTGAGCTTTGCCGAATTCGCCGAGGCTCTTCGTGCGAGCGGGGCGCCGTTCTGGGCCTCCGTTCCCGACCTGTCCTGGGGGAGCGTGATCGGCAACGCCCTCGAGCGCGGCCTGGGATACACCGAGTACGGCGACCACAACTCCCAGGTCTGCGGCATGGAGGTCGTGCTCGCGGACGGCGAAGTCGTGCGCACCGGCATGGGCGCGATGAGTGGCAGCCGCACCTGGCAGCTTTATCGCGGCGGCTTCGGACCCGCCGTCGATGGAATCTTCGCGCAGTCCAATCTCGGCATCGTCACAAAAATGGGCCTCTGGCTCATGCCCGCCCCGCAGGCGTGGGCGGCCGTTGACATCGGCGTCAGCGAGTTCGACGACCTCGAACAGCTCATCGATACCGTACGACCCCTCAAATTCAACGGCACCATACAGAGCACGGTCGTGATCGGCGATCCGATCGGCGTCGCCGCCTTCTCCGGGCCACGATCGACGTGGCAGGAGGATCACGGCACTCTTGCCCCCGGTGTGCAGGAGCGCATCATGGCGCACTACGGGGTCGGCCGCTGGACCATGACGTTCGCCGTCTACGGCGACGACGAACTCGTCGCCGCGAGAGTCGCCGCGGTACGGCGCGCCTTCTCGGCAAGCCTCCCTCTGGCCACCGTGACCGTCACGAACTACGCCGGGGATGCCTCCACCGACGACATCGCTCCCCACCACCGCGTCCGTGCGGGCATACCCGGGATGTACGCGGAGAAGCTCTCCTACTGGTTCGGAGGCCGCGGCGGGCACGTCTCGTTCGCACCCGTGCTGCCGATCGACGGCGCCAAGGCCCTCGCCCAGGTGCGCGAACTGCAGGAGCGTTTCAATGCGGCCGGCTTCGACTACTGCGGCGCCTTCACCATCACCGGCCGTTCGATGGTCCACGTGACCGAGGTGCTCTTCGACCGTGACGATGCCGAGCAGGTCGCTCGCGGCCGGACGCTGGTTCGCGACCTGATCGGGACCGTGGCGGACGACGGCTACGGCGAATACCGCGGGCACGTGGCGTTCATGGACCGGATCGCCGGGACCTTCGACTGGAACGACGGTGCCCTCGGACGCCTGCACACAAGGCTGAAAGACGCGCTCGACCCCCACGGCGTTCTCGCACCCGGGAAGCAGGGCGTATGGCCGAGCGCGATGCAGGATCACCGGGAAACACCGTCCCGCTGAGCCGCCTCACCCCGCTGCAGAGGCGGCGCGGGTCTCCTGGGGGCGACTGGCGTGCGCGACGAGCGTACGCAGGACCCCCTCGAGGTTGCCCGCTTCGTAACCCTCGACGATCGCAGCGTGGTCGTCCAGCAACTTGCCCGTGGCCTTCGTTGACTGCGTGATGCTGCGGATCTCGAGAGCGGGCAGACGCAGGCCCTTATAGGTCTCGTTGAGGATGACGCTGCCGGCGAGCCCCACGAGGTATTCGTGGAAGGCAGCGTTCGACCGGATCCACCCCTCGGGGTCGCTGAACTCTTCGCCGTGCACGTACTCGAGTGTCGACTCCATGAGACGGCGGAGTTCCGCAAGTTCGTCCTGGCCGACCTTGCCAACCGTCTGGGCGGCTGCGCCGATTTCGACAGCGAGCTTCGCCGCGTAGTAGTCGAAGATGACCTGGTCCGGTACGGGTTCCACCTCGAAGCTCGCTCCGGAGCGACGGACCAGCCCCTCGTTGGCCAGGGCGACAAGGGCCTGGTAGGTGCGGCCGACTTCGACGTCGAGCTCGGCTGAGATGCGGTCGGCGTCCAGGGGGACCGAGACGTCGCTCACAGCGCCGACGACGTAGTCGCGCACCGCGTGCAGAGCTGCCGCGTCGGGGGCGGTCTCCATCCGGCCGAACGACCCGCGGTAGTAGGCGAGCGGGTTGCCCGGGTGCGACGTGACGTGGACCGCCCGGGCCAGGAACACCAGGTGAGTTCCGCCGCGGACGGTCTCCTCGACCACGCACTCGAACTGGGCGATGGATCCCGAGATCAACGGGGCGTCACCGTGTCCACGTTCGAAGGCCACCGTGGCGAATTTGTCCGGCGCCTTGCTGGCGAACCGCTGCGCGATGGGTGCGGAGTCCTCAGCGAGGACGTTGACGGCGAAAGTCCCTGCTTTAACGATCGCCTGGGCAGTGCTCGACGTGACATTGAGGCAGATGAGCAGCATGGGTGGTTCGTCGGAGAGCGAGCTCACAGCGCTCGCCGCGGCGCCGAAATCCGTTCCGTCCACATGTGTTGTGATCACAGTGACTCCACTTGCGAATCGTCCCATGACGTCGCGGAACTCCCACTTGGAAGGACCTTCAGTGGTCAAGTCTGTTGTAGTCATTTTCGCCCCTTTGCGATCCGCTCGTCGGAGCAGGAGCTCCGTGCGTGAACCGATGCTAACAGGTAGTTACATGTCTTACAACTAATTTCGAGCCGTTTTGGCGGGGGGACGGTTATAGTATTGTCAGACAATCCACAGGACGATGAAGTTCAGAAAGAGGCAACAAATGCGGGTTATTTCTGGTCGTGCAGGCTCGTCATCGAGCACCGCACGTAACACATTCACCGGCGAGGTCTGGATGGATGGGGTTCTCACCGACAGCCCGGACGTCAAGATCAACAACGTGATCTTCACGCCGTGCGCGCGCACCTACTGGCATCACCACGAGAACGGCCAGATCCTGCAGGTGTTCCGCGGCAAAGGCTTTGTGTGCGGGGGCGACGGTGAGCCCCGCACCATCAGTGAAGGCGACACCGTGTGGATCGAGCCGGGCGAGCGCCACTGGCACGGAGGCACCACCGACTCGCTGATGGGGCACACTGCCATCACCCTCGGTGAGACGGTCTGGCTCGAAGAGGTCAGCGACGAGGACTACGCGAAAGCGAAGGCCTGAAACCGTGAGCGATTTCCCGAATCCCGCCCCATTCGCACTCTCAGACTCGGCGCGGGATGAACTCATCGCCGTCGTCGGCCGTGACCATGTCCTGGTCACAGAGGACGAGCGCGACACCTACCGCGATCCATATTGGTTCAAGGACGACCGGAGCTACGACTCCTCCGCTGTGGTATTCCCCGGGGATGTCGACGAGCTGCAGGCCGTCGTGCGCATCGCGAACGATCATGAAATCCCGATCTGGACGTCGTCGCAGGGCCGTAACAACGGCTACGGCGGCCCCTCTGCCCGCGTAGCCGGTTCCGTCCTCGTCAGCTTGCGCCGCATGAACAAGATTCTCGAGATCAACACCGAACTCGCCTACGCCGTGGTTGAACCAGGAGTGCGCTGGCTCGACCTCTATGACGCGCTGCACGAATTGGGCGACGAACTGCTCCTGTCTGTTCCGGACATCGGGTGGGGCTCCGTCATCGGCAACTCGCTCGACAACGGCATGACGTACCTGCCGCTCGGAGCCGACTTCGCCGCCCCGTGTGGGCTTGAGGTTGTGCTCGCTGACGGGTCGCTTCTGCGGACCGGCATGGGCGCCATCCCGGACAACCCGTCCTGGCACATCTACAAGCGGGGTCTGGGCCCGGTGCTCGACCCGCTCTTCATGCAGTCGAACTACGGCATCGTGACGCGGATGGGCGTCTGGCTGATGCGCCGCCCGCGCGCATACACGCCCCTCTATCTCTCCATCCCCCGCGAGAACCAGCTCGGTCAGGCCATCGACATCATCCGTGAGCTCCGCCTCGACGGCGTGATCCGGGGCGTGCCGAACATCCAGAACCTCATCACCATGGGCACGCAGTTCCCGGAGCACATGGGCATGTTCCCCGGCGCTGACGCCACCTGGTCGGAGGACCGCCTGGACGCCCTCGCAGACGACACGGGCATCGGGCGGTGGGGGGTTCGCACAGCACTGTGGGGTGACCCGGACGTTCTTCGTCTCCAGGTCGCCAGGATCCGGGAGGACTGGGCGCAAATTGAAGGGAGCCGCGTCGACGATCTCGGCACCTTCACGTCAGAGAACTGGGGCGAGCTGTCGAGCTTTATGGAGAAGATCTCCGCCGGCGTGCCCAGCCTCGACATGATGGAGCAGATGCCCGACTGGGTCGGCCATGTCGGCTTCTCGCCGATCGTCCCCCTCACCGGACGTCAGGTCGTCGAGGTCGTCGAACAGATCAAGGCCCGGGTGATCGAGCAGACGGGTGCGAACTTCGTGTGCGCGATCTTCCCGACCAACGACCGCAGCGCCATGATCGTGAGCGCCATGAGTTTCGACAAGAACAATGAGGCGCACGTCAAGGCAACGTTCGACACCGTCCGGCAGCTCATCGTCGAACTCGGCGAGCAAGGCTACGGAGAGTACCGCGCGCATCTCGACGTCATGGACCTCGCATCCGACCAGTATTCGTTCGGCGACCACGCCTACCGGCGCTTCACTGAAGCCATCAAGGACGCCGTCGACCCGAAGGGCATCCTCTCACCCGGTCGACACGGGGTCTGGCCGGCGAAGTACCGCGAGAAATAGAAGGGATGCTCGGGACATGCGTTCGCGCGCATCGCCCGGAACTCGGGGGCCTGCGGCACAGCCGCAGGCCCCCGTTCTTCGTTTCAGTGGTCGAAGACGATGACGCCGCAGACGTCGGTGTAGCTTCCTGACCGTTCCCTCGCCAGGTCGAGCTGTTCGAGCGGGTAGGTGTTGGTCAGGATCGGGGCGCCGTCGAGAAGACCGCGCTCGAGCATCCCTGCGTAGCGTTGCAGGTCGCTGCGCATGTGCACCTGCCCGTTCTGCGAGCTGAGGATGCGACGGCTCTGCAGTGCGGTCTCCACCTGCGGCAGCACGAGTTCGGCGCCGCCGATTTCGAAGCCGCTCAGCACGGTTCGGCCACCACGTCGCACCGCCCGTACGGCGAGCTCCTGCGACGCTGCCGGCCCTGCGGCCTCGAACGCCACATCGGCGCCCCGCCCGCCGGTGAGTTCACGCACCCGGACGAGCGAATCGTCCACAGCGGGATCCAGAAGGTGATCGGCGCCGAGGCTGCCCGCGAGTTCCCGCCGGGCGGCGTTCGGTTCCACCACGATCACCGTGCCTGCGCCTGCGAGACGCAGGGCCTGCACGATCCACAACCCGACGTGGCCTGCGCCGACGATCGTCACGGACTCGCCCGGTTGCACCTTCGCGATGTTGAACACCGAACCGACGCCGGTCGTGATGCCACAGCCCAGCATGGAGAGCGTCTCCGACGGAAGGTCGGACTCGATGGGGAACACCTGGTTCTCGGAGATGGACATGTACTCGGCATAGCCCCCGACACACCCGGCACACGAGATGAGCGCGCCGTCGTCTCCCCTGGCGACGTCCGGGTAGATGCCGCCGAGATCGAACAGTTCGCCGCATTGCCAGGGCTCACCGATCGCACAGTAGTAGCAGCGGCCGCATTCCGGGGTTCCCGGCACGACCACCCGCTGGCCGACCCGGACCTGGTCGACGGCGGATCCGACCTCGACGACCTCTCCGATCGACGCGTGACCGAGGATGGTGGGCGGGATCTTGTACAGCTGTCCCTTCCAGTTCTTGACGTCGGTGGAGCAGAACGGGCTCGCATGTGTCCTGACCAGCACCCGCTTCGGATCGAGGGCGAGCATGTCGACGGCCTCGATCGAGAAGGGTTCGCCGATGGCGCGAAGCACGCCCGCCTTGCCGCGCACGGTCACGGTGAGTCCTCGACCGACTTGCCAAAGGCGGCCCGCACCGCGTCATGCCTGCTCTCCACGATGTGCCACCAGTCCGGATGCGTGAGCGCGTACAGGTCGTTGTCGCGGATCGCCCTGGTCAGGACCCGGCCGGCATCGATGGGATCGATCCAGCGCAGACCGGCGCCCGGCCCTTCGGAGATGTCCACGTCGGCAAGCGCCCCGGTCGAACCGTCTGGGCGATTGCGGGAGCTGTTCTTGATGTTCGAGCGCACGGTACCCGGCGCCAGAAGGGTGACATGCACGTTCGAGCCGTCCTCCTCGAGCTCGAGCGCCAGCGCCTCCGTCAGTGCGGCCACGCCATACTTGGTCACCGCATAGCCACCCGCGCCGGCCATCGGTGAGAACGACGCCATCGATCCGGTGTTCACCAGGTGACCGCCGTCCGCATTGGCCTGGAGAATCGGCAGGAAGGTCGTGACGCCGTGGATGACTCCCCACAGGTTGACGTCGATGAGCCAGCGCCAGTCGGCAAGCGTCATGTCAGCGACTCGCGCGAGGGGTCCGACCCCGGCGTTGTTGACGACGATTCCGATCGAACCGAAGCGGTCGAGCACCGTCGTCGCCAGCGCGTCGACGCTCGCGGCATCCGTCACATCTGCGTAGACCGGAACCGCGCCGATTTCAGCCGCGGTGCTCTCGAGGACGTCTCGCTGCACGTCGGCGATGACGACCCTCGCCCCCTCGGCGATGAGCTGCTCGGCGATTCCTCGCCCGATACCCGATGCGCCACCGGTGACCACGGCCACTCGTCCCTCGATGTTCGTCATGTGTGACCTCTCTTGTGGTGGTTGTCTGTCGTCAGTTGCCGAACGCGAAGATGCCCCGCGGATCGTACTGAGCGCGAACCTGTGTCAGTTTCCTGGCGGTCTCTTTCGGCCACAGCCGGTCGAAGACCTCGGGGCTCGGGTGCCCGGCCCAGTTATAGTTCACTTCCCGGTGCGCATATCGCGATACCGCATCGAAGAGTGCCGGGCCGGATGTCGGCAGCAGATGGTCATTGAGCCCGGGGATGACGGCAGCGATTGCCAGCAGCGAGAACGCCGCCGAACGTCCCCCGATCGCGCTCGGCAAGTCCGGTTCCCGCCCAAGGGCTCCACCGAGGAATCGCGTCTCGACGTTCGCCATCGGTGAATCGGCGTCGGCACCGGAGTGTTCGAGTATCGCGCTGACGAAATCCTGGTCGATCTGGTCGAGAAACTCTCCGCGCTCCCAGACGGGCAGTGGACCGAACGGTTCAGCGTGGATTGTGCCGACCTCGTGGGTCGGCAGGACGCCGACTCCGTCGAGGTACACCGGAGCCACCCCGCGCATCGTCGCGAGGTACGCCTCACCCCGCTCGGCCAGTTGCTCGGCGTCCACCCCGGGCTCGACCCAGGCGAATCGAAGATGAGCGAGCGTGCGTCCGGCAAGCGGCTCGGGCACGCCCACGGGAGGCAGACGCAGGATGGCGATGGAGGTGTTGGCCTCCTCCGGCAGGGTGGCCGTCCAGTCCAGCCACGCACGGTGGACCGCCTCGATGTGCTCCTGCTCGAAGAACAGCCCACCGCCGTAAACCACGGCGATCGGCAGGGCTTCGAGGGTCATCTCGGTGACGACGCCCAGGCCGACCTTGCCGCCCTTGAGCGCCCAGAAGAGATCCGGATGCTCGTCGGCCGAGACACCGATCACCGAGCCGTCAGCGATCACGACCCGGTAGGACACGGCTCGATCCGCCGCCCAGCCGAGCGTGCGGCTGAGCGGACCCGCGCCACCGCCGAGGGTCAGGCCAACCGCGCTGACACTGGGGGACGATCCGGTGACGGCTGTGAGACCGTGCTCAGCAAGGGCGGGAAGGATACCCATCCACTGGGCACCGCACCCGACTGTGACGGTCCGCGCCTCGGGATCGACCAGGACGGCGTCGAGGCGCTGGGTGCGGATGAGGAGACCATCGCGAACCGGACGGTACGAGCCATGCCCGGTCGCCTGCACGACGACCTCGAGATCATGATCCGCGGCGAAGCGCACAGCGAGCTGAACGTCCTCCGGGGTTGCCGCACCGACCACGTAGTCAGGAGCCATCGGCGAGAGGGAGTTGAAGCCGTCGATCTCGGCCTGGTATCCGTCGTCCCCCCGCGCGTACACCGGGCCGGTCAGGGAAGAGCGGAGCGTCGTCACGACGGATTCGGAGAGTACTGGCATCACATTCCCTTTTCTTCAGTGTTCGCCGGATCGTTCTGGTGCGACCCGTTCATCGTTCTCTGCGATTCGCCGGCCAGATTCCGTGTCGCCCTGGCGAGAGGATGCCGGCGGGGTCGACGGCATCCTTGATCTTCTCCACGAAGCGGCGGTAGGCGTGGTCGCCGAAGGAGTACTGTTCGGCTGCGAGTTCCATGAAGTCGAGATGGGCACGGTATTCGCCGTAGCCGAGCTTGCCTGCTTCGCGCACCATGGTCTTGACGGTGTCGAAGGCTGTTTTCGTCTGCTGCTCGTCGGTGGTGTCGAACGCGAGTCCGCTCACGATGAGAGCGCTGCGCTCGCTCGCGACGCAGATCCCCGCCACGAAGTTGACCTGGGCCTGCGAAACGACGATGCTCTCCAGCAGGTCGACGACCTCTCTGACGTTCTCGCCGACGAGAGGCACGGCGGGTGAGAACCCGACGTGGCCGACGTGTTCCGGTAGCGCGTCGAGCATGTCAAGGCTCGGGATGCCGGCCTGAACCTTGTCGACGAAATGGACGATCTCGTCCCACTCCCCGCTGAGGTAGGTTCGGGCGTGATCCACCCGGCTGCCCTCGATCGCCGACCATGCGGCCGTGATGCGGTCCACATGATGCTGCACGACGACCTCGTCACCCCAGACCGCGGTGCGCATTCCCCAGCGCCCGACTCCCGAAGCGTCGGCGAGCTCCTGCAGCTGATCGTCGCTGAACGTTCCGCTCGACCCTTGCATCTTGCCGAGGAGTTCCGGAAAGTGCGAGGCGAGGGTGATGGTGTTCTGCATGACCGGAACTCCGCGGATGATGCCGCTCAGCCGAAGTTCACGGAGAATGTCGATGGCCTGCTCGAGCTGCGAGTCCTGCGGAACAGTGAGGAAGAGTGGTGCGTACGCCTCCGGCTTGCGCATGAGCCAGTAGCCCATCTGTGTGACGATTCCGAAGTTCGACTGCACGAAGAGCGGGTCGAGCACCGGGCCGAGCCCGCGTTTGTAGACGTGCCATGCCTTCGAGCCGGGGATCCCTCCCATACCGGTCCGCAGGAGCGTGCCGTCGGCGAGAACCACCTCCATACCCGTCGGCGCCTGGAAATCGGTCCCCAAGGGAAGGTAGGTCACGCCGCTGTCGAGGGTGTTGCCGATGACGGAGCCCCACCCGAGGTCGGGAACGGAGACAAGCAGGTCGTCGTGACCTCCGTCCTGAAGCGCCTGGTGCAGGTCCAGCCAGGAGACTCCTGGTTCGACGACCGCGTAGGCGAGTGTCGGGTTGATCTCGATCACGCGGTTCATGCGTCGCAGGCTCAGCAGCACCGACCCGGCGACGCGAGGGGACGGACCGCCGTATCCGTTGTTCTTGCCGAGCGAGGATGTCCACAGGGGAACACCGAACTCGTTCGCGATGCGCACCACCGCCTGCACCTGTTCGGTCGACGATGGCAGAAGCACCGCCGAGGAGTCGTAGGTCAGGTCGTCCTGGAACCAGTACGGATCGCGGAAGTCGTTTCGTCCCTCCCGGTCGACGATGACAGCTCCCTCGTCGAGCACGTCCCGGAATCGGCTCTCGATCTCAGGGGACAGGATGTAGGCACCTGAGTTATCTGTGATCGTGTTGTCCGTCATGGTGTTGTCAGTCATTTTCCAGCCGTCATCTCTTCCTTGAGGATGGGAGCCGCTTCGAGGACCCCGTGGATGCCGAGCGTCGCCGCGATCTCCATGACCTCGACGAGCTCCGCTGCCGTCGCTCCGTACCCGACGGCGTTTTCGATGTGGAGCCGAAGCCCCGACGTGTAGAGATGGGTGGCGGCCGTATCGAAAGCGATGTAGATGAATTCCTTCACCTTCGGCTCGAGCGGTCCGCTCACCCATGGCACCGATGAGAACTCGGTATAGGCGTCGAAGAACTCCGGAGCGAGCTCGAGGATCTCGTTCCAGAATGCGTGCCAGTAGCCGCGCTTCTGGGTGAACTCTGCCTTGAGCCGCTCCTGGTATTCGTCGAGCGGCGCAGCTTCACTGCGGAGACCTGCTTTCTCGAGCACATCGACGAGGATCGGAACCCCGATGTTCATGGAGTGGATCCCGAGCGTCGCACAGCACTCGAGGACCTCCATGATTTCGGCCGGCGTCGCTCCGGCGTCCAGCGCGCGCCGGATGTGCCCGCGCGCCGGGGGAAGATAGAGGTGCGTCGAGTTCACTGCGACAGCGAGGCGGATGAAGTGCTGCACCTTCTCGGGGAGCGCACGCGTGCGGGCGGGCACAGCGGCCAGCTTCGAGTACGCCGCGAGGAAGTCGGCGTCCAGGTCGAGCACGGCCTGCAGTTTGTGGTCCCATTCGCCATGGGCCTGCTCGTATTCGAGACGGATGGCGGCGCGGCGGGAGTCGTCATTCATGCCGCGTTCCCCTCCTTCTTGTTCTCGGCGAGGGTCAGCCAGCGGGCCACTTCGGTGTGATCCGCCGTGGGGCCGAGGTCTGCACTCGCCGCACCCCAGTGCGCCACCACCTCGTCGCTGAGCGTGTGCGGCACGCCGAGTCGCTCGGCCAGGCCGGTGGCGATACGCATGTCCTTGAGCATGAGGCTGAGGGCAAACCCCGAGTCGTACGTGCCTGGCACGATGAAGTTCGGCCATTTGTGCTCAGTCGAGCCGCTCCGTCCGCTCGACCGGTTGATCGCCGCGAGCATCGTTTCGGGCTCGAGGCCGAAAGCGATGCCGGTGAGCATGGCCTCGCTCGTGACCCAGAGGTGGGCGGCGGACATCAGGTTGTTGATGGACTTGAGGGCGTGTCCGGCACCGATGGCACCCACGTGGGCTGGGTTCCCGAGCGCCTTCAGCAGGTCCTCGACCCGGTGGAAATCTGTATCGGCGCCGCCGACCATGATGGTGAGGGTGCCGTTCTGGGCGCCCTTGACGCCGCCGGAAACCGGCGCGTCAACGAGCCGCGCACCAGCAGCCTCGACGGTCTCGGCGAGCGCCCGGGTGCGAAGCGGTTCCGAGGAGCTCATGTCGAGGATGATGGTGCCGGGGCGGATGCCGCCGAGCAGCCCGTTCTCGCCGGTGAGGACCGCGTCGACAATGTCGGAGTTCGGCAGCATGAGGATGACGATGTCGGCGTCGCGTGCCGCAAGGACAGCCGTCTCGGTTGTCGTTCCGCCAGCGGACTCGAGGCTTCTCCTGGCTGATTCGGAGACGTCGAACCCGGCGACCGTTGCACCGGCCGCGACCAGACGTCCAGCCATCGGAAGACCCATGTTGCCCAGCCCCACGAAGGCGACCGTGTGATTGAGGCTCACAGTTCGCCTGCCGCCTTCATCTCTTCGATCTTGGCCTCGGCCACACGGAATGACTCGAGCGATGCAGGTACGCCGACGTAGACGGCCGCCTGGAGCAGCGCCTCCTGGATCTCCTCGACGGTCACACCGTTTCGGACGGCACCCCGAACGTGGACGCTGAGCTCGTGCATGCGGTTGAGCGCGGTGAGCATGACGATGTTGAGAAGGCTCCTCGTGCGGCGATCAAGACCGTCCCTGTTCCACACCGCACCCCAGCAATACTCCGTCACAAATTCCTGAACGGGCCGCGAGAACTCGGAGACCTGTCCGAGCGACCGGTCGACGTGCGCCGTACCGAGCACGTCGCGTCGCACACGGAGTCCGTCGTCATAGGTCTGCTGTCTGGTGATGTCGTTACTCATAGCTGATGTCCCCTTGTTCTGTGGTCGTGCTGTCAAGTTCTGGCGGGTCACTGCGCGTCGTCAACCGCGACCGGCTGATGGAGCCGGACGCTCCCTGAGACGTCGCCGATCGCGTCGACGACGGTGTTGCTGATCTCGTCGGAGTAACCCAGCGCCCTGGCCAGGCCGAAGCTGGCGAGCGGCGCAGGCGCGTTGAGCGACGCGACGCCGAGTTCGCGGAGGTGGTCGACGTACAACACGACGTCTTTCATCATGAGCGCGTTCGTCAGGCCCCCTTTGAGGTAGTCGCCATGAATGATTTTGGGGAACCGGTTGAGAGTGGCGAAGTTGACTCCCGAACTCGCATTCAGCACGTCGAGCACGGTCGCGAGGTCGAGGTTCGCCTTCTTCGCCGCCACCATGACTTCGGCCGTGGCCGAAAGACTGATGGCATTGAGGAAGTTGTTCAGAAGCTTCGTGCTGTGCCCGGCGCCCGGTGCGCCCATGTGGAACACTTTCGTCGCGAAGTGAGCAAGCACCGGCTGCACGCGCTCGAGCGCGGCTGCTGAACCACCGACCATGAGAGTAAGTGTGCCGACCTCTGCGGCCGCGGCCCCGCCTGAAATCCCGGCGTCGAGATACTCGACACCGACCTCAGCGAGCCGCTCGTGGATCCGCTGCGTCGAACTCGGCGCGGCCGTGCTCAGGTCCACGATGATCATTCCGCGCCGCAACGCCGGGATGAAGTCGGGGTCGCCGAGAACGACCTTCTCGACGACGCGACTGTCGGGAAGCGACAGGAAAACGATGTCAGTCGACTCGAGGACGGCCCTGCCTGATGCAGCCGGCACGGCTCCCGCATCGGTGACAGCTGCGCTGTTCATGTCGAAGCCGAGGACGTCGGTGCCACCGTCGACGATCCGACGCGTCATCCGCCCGCCCATGTTGCCGAGTCCGATGAACCCGATGCGGTCGTTCATGTCATGCTCTCCTCTGATGTGGCGTTCCGATGGTCGCCGCGATGCCCGCGAGGGGCCCGTCCTCGACCCGCCGGAAACGATTGAGTGTGTCCGGATCGTGCCCCGAGACGAGATGCTGAACCCCGGACGCCATGAGGTCCCGGATCCGGTCGAATCCGGCGTACATCTGCGGCAGGTCGGCCACGAAGGCGAACGGTAGGTCGTCCTCGTACTCCTCGTAGTAATGCACCGCGTCGGATGCCACGAGCACATCACCGTCGGACGTCGCGACGCGCACGACCGACTGGCCGGGAGTGTGACCCCCGAGTTCGAGCAGTTCGACTCCCGGTGTCAGGTCCATCGCACCCGTAAATGTACGCACGCGGCCCTCGTCATGTGCTTTCCTCAGCGCATCGAGTTCCTCGCGCTCGGTGGACCAGCGGAACTGCGCACGCGCAGCCATCTCGCTGGTCCAGAAGTCGTACTCCGACTGCGATATCACGATATTCGCGTTGGGGAAGAGGGAGAGATTGCCGATGTGGTCGTAGTGGGCATGCGTGACGACGATGGTGTGATCACCGGACAGGTCGATGTCGAGTGCCTCGTAGATCGCGGGCAGGTCCTTGACGAAGGTTCGATTGCGATTCGCACCGCCGGCCGGGGAGAAGCCGGTGTCGACGAGAATCGTCCGCTCAGCATTCCTGAGGATCCAGACGAAGTAATCCATGCCGATCGGTCCGTCAGGTTGCCTGTAGATCTCGTAATTGAGGTAGACCTCCGAGCGGTGGCCCTGTCGCGTACCGTACTTAACGATGACGAGCTCGTATTCGTCGGCCATCACTGTCCCGGTGCGACCACAGGCCAGGTATGCCGCCGCTCGATCATCAGGTCGCGAAGCGAACGTGGCTTCTGCCCGGTGAACCGCTCGACGACATCCGTCACTTTCGCCATGTTTCCCGAGCGCACGAGCTGACCGAAAGTCACCATGCCGTCGCTGCACCACGGCACGGGGGAATGGGAGAAGTCTCCGGTCGCCTGGCGAGGAACGCCGAGTGCGTCCCACATCTCGTACATCTGCTCGTCGGTCAGATCGATGATCTCGATCGGGGCGCCACTCAGATCTGCGATCATGGTGCCCACCTCGCGATAGGTCAGCAGATCGGGACCGGTCACCTCATACGCGGTGTTGCGCTCGCCTTCGCCGAGGAGGACTTTCGCTGCGACGGCGGCCACATCGTCACGGGCAACGAAGGCGACTTGCCCGTCGCCGGTGTTTCCGATGCTGCGGCCCGAGGTCAGGGCGATGGCTGCCTGGTTCTCCGCCATGGCATCCGCGTACTGGTTGTTACGGAGGAAGGTCCATGACATGCCGCTCTCGATGATGAGCGACTCGGTGAACTTGTGGTCGGCGATCTCGAAGGAATTCACGTCCGACTTCTCGGCGCCGATGAAGGAGGTGTAGACGATGTGCTCGATACCCGCTGCTTGTGCCGCCGCAACGGCGTTGCGATGCTGGCGCTGGCGATTCGGTCCGGCCTCCATGGCGGAGACCATGAACAGGCGGGTTCCGCCCCGGAATGCCTCCGTGAGCGCCTGCACGTCGTCTTCGTAGTCGGCTTTGCGCGCATCGACCCCCCGGTCGCGCCACTGGGCAAGCCGTTCCTCGTTGCGGCTCGTGACGATGAGTTCGTCCGGTCCGACGTCAGCGAGCAGACGCTCGGCGGTTTTTCCGGCGACATAGCCGCCCACTCCGGTCACAATGATCATGTAGCTTCTCCTTTGAAACTCTTGCCGCTCTGGTTACAGCGCGTTCCTATGCTGTTCTGCGGATCGTATGATGTCAATACTGTATGACAATCCGTGGGTGCTTAGTCCCCGCGGAATGCGTTGAGAAGGTCCGCGTCGACTCCGGCGGTGTCCCAGAGCCCGGCGCCTCCGCCGTAGCGATTCGTGTTCTGAATGCTGGCGCCCCCGTCCACGGAGAGGATCTCGCCCGTGATGTAGGAAGCGTCATCGCTCAGCAGAAACGCCACCGCCGCAGCCACCTCGTCCGCCTCGCCGGCGCGCCGGAGAGGTGAGGTGCTGGCGCGCTTGCGCATGTCCTGCATGCCCGCCTCGCCGAATATCGGCGTGGGGACGATGCCGGGAGCGACCGCGTTGACGCGCACGCCGATGGGACCCCCGTATACCGCGGCGCCGTGCACGAGCCCGACGACCCCGTGCTTCGACGTCGTGTAAGCGAGCAGGTCCGCCGCTCCCCTGAGGCTGGCGATCGACGCCGTGACGACGATGGAACCTGGCGTTCCTCTCGCCACGAAATGCCGCATGGCGCTCCGGACGCCGAGGAACGGCCCCCGGAGGTTGACGCCCATGACGGCATCCCACTCGTCCACCGACGCCTCGGTGAGCTGCTGTCCTGGCTTGCCTGCGATGCCGGCGTTCAGATGGTGCAGGTCGACGGATCCGAATTCAGAGATCGCGGCGTCCATGTAACTCTCGACACCTGATTCGGTGGAGACATCGGCGCCGATGCCGATCGCCGGCCCCGGAAGGGCCTCAGCCGCTGCCCGGGCACGGTCTTCGTCAAGGTCGACGACGACCAGCCTCGCCCCGGCCCTGGAGAGGGTCTGCACGACGGCCGATCCGATGCCACCGGTCCCCCCGGTGACAACCGCTACTTTCCCGTCGATTCCCGTGTACGTCATTGTTCCACCCTTCGTTTTACCGCGGCGAGCCAGCCCCACGCGCCTTCGCTTCGGGGTAGACTGGAATAAGAATTGTCGGACAGTATTACACACATTCGACCGCAGGGGCGACTCGGCCAGCACAAGCGCGTGAGTCGACCTCCCACCGGGGAGGGCCTCGGTGCGGCACTAAGATCGGTTCCATTCGAGCAGTAAGGATTGACAATGACGACAACCAACACTCTCGCCGGCGCGTGGGCGAGCGATCCGATGGAGCGCGTAGCCGCACCGCTGCGCGAACAGGTCATCACTGCGCTCCGTACAGCAATCTTAAACTTCCAGCTGCGGCCGGGACAGCGGCTCGTGGAGCGCGAACTCATCGAGCAACTGGGGGTTTCGCGCACGACCGTGCGCGAGGCACTTCGCGAACTCACGAGCGAAGGCCTGGTGACCGTCGTGCCCCAGCGCGGCGCTGTAGTGAGCGCGCCTTCGCTTGCGGAGGCGGAGGATCTCTACGAGATCCGCGCCGTGCTCGAATCGATCCTCGTCGAGCGCTTCGTGCTGCGTGCGACCGACGCCCAGATCGACCGCCTGGGCGACGCCGTGGAGCACTTCGCTGAGACGAGCGCACGCTCGAAAGACATCCGGGTCGTCCTCGATTCGAAGGACGTGCTGTACGAGGTTCTCATCGAAGGCGCGGCAAGCCCGGCCCTCAAAAACATCATCGAAGGAATCCAGGCTCGCGTTCGGATCCTCAGGGCGACGAGCATGGGGGAGCCCGGTCGCGCCGAGGTAGCCGCAGCAGAGCTGCGGCTCATGGTCGCAGCAGCCCGCGAGCGGGACGCCGCTGAGGCAGCCCGCCTGTGTGCACTGCACGTTCGGAACGCGGCGCAGACGGCACTCAAGAACCTTCGTGAAGCGGAAGGCTCCGACGCACCGGAGTAGATGTCCAACTCCGGTATTCGACTTGACCCAGCCGTCAGATCATAATACTGTCCGACAAACACATGATTCGTATCTCAACGGAGAGGAATACATCATGATTGTCCACACACAGCACCGCCGGAGATCAACCCGAACCCTTCTGGCCGGAGCAGCGCTCACCTTCACGGTACTGCTGACAGGCTGCGGCTCAGGGGCGGGAGCCGAGCCCGACGCCGCTAAAGAACTCGAGGGCGGCGATCCGTCGGCCCCTGAGGTCAGCGAAGTCAAACTCGCGGGCATCAAGGGTCCTGGCACCATCCCGCTGCAGGTTGCAGCAGACAACGGAACAATCGAGGACCTCACGATCTCCCCGTTCTTCGTCGACAACAGCGGCATCGCGGTGACGTCGGTGATCTCCGGTGATGCCGCAGCAGCAAATACAAGCTATTTCGGTGTCATCGACGCGATCAACGAGGGGCTCGACCTCGTCGTCATCGCGGAAGGATGGGCGAGCACGCCGAAGACCAGTTCCCTCGAGGCCCTGCCCGCGTCGGGAATCGAGGGTCTCGAAGACCTGGAGGGCAAGACCGTCAACGTCATCTCGCTGACGAGCAGCCACGCCATCAAGCTCCGCGACGCCATGCTGGCGGAAGACCTCGACCCCGACGCCGTCGACTGGGTGGAGCTGCCGTACGGCGAAGTGGCCGCAGCACTCGAGCAGGGCACGGTTGACGCCTCCAGCGCGGTCGGGCCCACGCTGGCCGCGGTACGCGGCCTGGGCAGCGCCCCCGTCTTCGACTACGGCGACGAGCCGTATGAAGGCATGGCCGAGTCCGGCTGGGTGGCCTCGCGGTCCTTCGTGGAGAAGAACCCCAACACGATCGCCGCGATCCAGTGCGAGATCTTCGCGGCGCAGGGTGCGCTCGTCGAGGACCGGGCGTTCTTCGAGGAGCAGTTCACCGCGTTCCTCGGAGCGCCGCCCGCCGTCGCTGCCCAGGAAGTCATGCTCGACTACCAGACCGAGAACCGGGAGTCGGAGATTCAGCGGAATGCCGACATCTACTTCTCGAGCGGTCGGCTCACGGAAGAGTTCGACTTTTCCGAGTTCGTGATCCCGGCACCCGAGAGCTGCTGACCCCGCGGACCGGGGTGTTCCTGCGGCTCCGCAGGAACACCCCGGTCTCCTTTCCACACACTCGCCACACTCACTCAAGGAGCCGAGCTTGGCCATCGCCACACCCGCCCGCCCCAGGCCGACGTCCCCGCCCACAGGGCCGGCGCGCTCCCGCCCGAAGGGTCGAAACACAGCCATCTGGCGCGGAATCGGCGGGGTCCTCGGTCTCGCCCTGATCCTCGAGGTGGTGTCGAGGGCCGGGATCGTCAGTTCCGCCTTCCTCCCGCCCTTCTCCGCGGTCATCACCGAGGCCGTTCTCCTGTGGGGGGATCCGGTCTTCCGCACGGATGTCCTCGCCACCCTCCTCACCTACGTCTTGGGCATGCTGATCTCGATCGCGATCGCGATCCCACTCGGCGTCCTCCTCGGCATGTCCCGCCCCGCCTACCGCGCGTCGCGGGCCATCGTCGAACTCATGCGGCCCATCCCTCCGGTCGCGCTCGTGCCCCTGGTGCTTCTCGTCCTCGGCGCAGGGATCGAGATGAAGCTCGTCATCGTCGTGTTCGCCGCGGTATGGCCGATCATGTTCAACACCCTCTACGGCGTGCACGACGTGGATCCCGCTACGAAAGAGATGGCACGCAGCTTCGGCGTCGGCCGTTCGGGCGTGGTCCGGCGAATCGTGGTGCCGTCTGCTGCCCCGTTCGTCATGACCGGCATCCGGATCGCCTCATCGATCGCGCTCATTGTGATCATCACGGTGGAACTCATCGCGGGTGGCGCCGCCGGGATCGGCGCCTTCATCTCCCGGGAACGCGCGTACGGCGATTCGGAGTCCTACCTTGCGGTGCTGGCTGCGACGCTCACCGCCGGCCTTCTCGGGCTCCTCATCAACCTGGTCATCGGGTGGGTCGAGCGACGCTACTTCGGCTGGGAAGCCACCACCCGAGGGAGTATCTGATGCCCACGCCAACACGATCGCTTGAGACCCACGGCATCCCGATCGCACGACGACCACGTCGAAGCAGGAAGGCGCTCATCAGCCTCGGCTACTTCGTCATTCCGCTCGTCGTGCTCGTCTCGCTCTGGCAGCTCGCGACCACCCTCAACCCGTCACCGTTTTTCCCCCCGCCGCTCGCGATCGCCGAAAACCTGTGGAAGCTCCTCTTCGGCGGCGACGCCCTCGTCACGGAACTCTTCTTCACCGACTTCCTCACCACGGTCGGCCGGATGCTCGCAGGCTTCGCCATCGGCACAGCGTGGGGCATCGTGGTGGGCACCATCATGGGCCGCAGCCGGGCTGCACGGGAGACCGTCACCCCCATCGTCGAACTCCTGCGGTCGATCCCCGCGACGGCGACGCTCCCGCTCTTCATCATCCTGCTCGGCGGCGGCGACGACATGCGAGTCGTCTTCATCGCCTACGGGGTCTCGTGGTTCGTGCTCATCAACACCGCCGCCGGCGTCGGGTCGATCCACAAGACGATGCTCGACCTCGGGCAGGTCTTCAAGGTCTCGAGGACTCGGCAGCTTTTCACGATCGTGCTCCCTGCCGCGATGCCGAAAATTTTCGCCGGCATCCGCATTGCGAGCACCGCCGCCCTTCTGCTTGCGATCGTGTCGGAGTTCATCCTCGCGACCAACGGGATCGGATTCCAGCTCATCCAGGCGCAGGGGCGCTTCCAACTGCTCACCATGTGGTCCTGGATGCTCGCCCTCGCGATCCTCGGCCTTCTCATCAACTCACTGCTCGACTACGTCGAGGGGCGTGTGCTCTCCTGGCACAAGCTCTCTCGCGCACGAATCTGAGAAACGGTATCGACATGACCGACGTACAGCCGAAATCGACCCACGCCGTCCCCGGGGACCCCGGCGCCCTCGTTGTGGTCGACAACGTCTCCCACACCTACGGCAGCGGCTCCACCGCCCACAACGCCATCCGGAACCTTGCCTTCTCGGTACAGCCCCGCGAGTTCGTGTCCATCGTGGGGCCCTCCGGAGCCGGCAAAACAACGCTGTTGCGCACGTTGGCCGGCCTCCTCAGCCCGAGCTCCGGCGGTGTGTGGGTCGAAGGGAAGCGGATCTCGGGCGTTCCTGACGACATGGCCATGGTCTTCCAGGACTACAGCCGCTCCCTTCTGCCGTGGCTTTCGGTGGAGAAGAATGTCGCGTTTCCGCTCGGCGGCTCGAAGCACTCAACGGCGGAACGCCACGAGATCGTTCGCGAATCCCTGGAGGCGGTCGGCCTCGACGGCTTCGGCAAGCGCTACCCGTGGCAGCTCTCCGGCGGGATGCAGCAGCGGGTGGCGATCGCCCGAGCACTTGCCTATCGGCCGAAGCTGCTGCTCATGGACGAGCCGTTCGCGTCAGTCGACGCCCAGACCCGGGAGGGTCTCGAGGACCTCGTACTGCAGATCCGCGACCGCTACGACATGACGATCCTCTTCGTCACCCATGACATCGACGAGAGCGTCTACCTCGCCAATCGCGTGCTTGTTCTCTCCCGCCCGCCGGCTCACATCGTCGAGGACCTTCGCATCGAGCTGCCGGAGCCGCGGGACCAGATCACCACCCGCGAGAACCCGGACTTCGTGCACCTGCGGAGCCGCGTCGCCCGCCTGGTGCACGGCGGAACACCCGAGGGCTGATCCTGACCATGCCGACGTTCGAGACGCGGGCGGCCGTACTCACCCAGTTCGACAGCCCGTTCGCCGTCGGGCCCGTTCAGCTCCGCGCGCCGGACGCCAACCAGCTTCTTGTTCGCACCAGCGCCGCGCCGTTCTGCTCCACCGATTGGATGGGGTGGAAGGGCATGCGGCGCAAAACCCCTCCCGTCATCCTCGGCCATACCGCCGTCGGCCGGGTCGAGGCGGTCGGGTCAGCGGTCAGCGACCTCACCGTCGGCGATCGTGTGATCGTGTCAGGGACACCTCAGTGCGGGAGCTGCTTCTACTGCACCGCCGGACGGCCAGACCAGTGTTCAGTGCTGATGGACGGCAGCGACCCCGTGGTCGCCACCCTCCCGGACGGCAGGGAGGTGCGGGCGGCGGGCCGGGTCGGCGCCTATTCCGAACGCTTGCTCGTCGACCGCATTCAGGTGCACCGGCTGCCGGACTCGATCCCCGATTCAACAGCGAGCCTGGTCGGTTGCGGGATCACGACCGCCTTGGGCGCCGTCTTCACCATCGGTGAGGTGCAGCCGGGCCAGTCCGTCGCCATCCTCGGGCTCGGGCACCTCGGGCTCTGGGCCGTTCAGGGAGCCCGGCTGGCGGGGGCGGAGCGAATTATCGCCATCGACGGGCATCCGAAGCGCCGGGCCCTTGCGGCTGACCTCGGTGCGAGCGACGTGATCGACTCGTCGAGCGTCGATGCCGTGGCAGCAGTCCGTACCCTCACGAGCGATCGTGGAGCCGACGTCGTCATCGAGGCAGCCGGCCCCGGGCTGGCTACGCGACAGGCGGTGCTCATGGCACGCCGGGCGGGCACGGTCGTCCTCACCGGGGTCGCGGACGCCGCCACCGAAGTGGTTCTGCCGCAGCTCCAGCTCACGGTGCACGGCAAGCGGATCGTTGGCTGCCAGAACGGCCAGATCACACCCGACGTCGATATTCCGCGGTGGCTGGGCATGCTCGAGCGGGGCGAGCTTGACGCCTCAGCTTTCGTGACTCGGGAATACGGACTCGACGAGATCTCCGAGGTGCTCTCACGGTCGATGCTTCTCGAGGACGTCACCGGCGTGTTCACGTCGTTCTGACCCAGCGGCTATTTCCCCGCAGATTCCAGGGGGTCCCGGGACTTGGCAGCGAGACCTTCGGCCAGTTCGCTCATCACCGCGACCGCAACCGTGAGCCGTTCCTCATCCTGTGTCGACAGGCCGTCGAGTTGCTGAGCCCAGACGTGTCGGTAGCCGGCCAGGTTGTCGAGCGCCGCCTGGGTCGGATAGACGCGGACTTCGCGGCCGTCATCGACGGCGGAGACCTTCTTCGCGAGTCCCTTCTCCACCAAAGCAGCGATCCGTGTGCTGGTGTTGCTCTTGTGCTGACCGAAGGTGCGGGCGATCTCCGTCACCGTCGTGCCCGGCTCTTCCATGAGGATGCGCATGATGTCCGCCTCAGACCGGGTGACGTGAATGAGGCCCTCGCGCGGCACTGTGACCTCGCGCTGGAGGTACCGGAACGAATCGATGATGTGTTCGCCGAGCTGCCCCAGCAGGTCGGCGCGATTCGATGTCCCAGGCACCTGTGAAGTCTACCGCCGCGGCCGCACCCGCGCCTTGCGAAAGACGCCTGAAGCCCATATTGTTATAGTACGTATAAACACCTTGCATCGGCCAGGCCGACACCGCACCCGCAACGACGCGAAACCGGAGACCAACCCATGTCCCTGACACAGCAGACCTCGGCGACCGAGGCTCCCACAAGCGACGAACTCGTCGGCCGTGCCCGCGCCCTTCGTGAACGGCTTCGGGAGCTGCAACCGGAGCACGCGAAGCTGGGCACCTACTCGCCCGAGATCCACGAAGCGTTCACCGACGCTGGGCTCTACGACATCCTGAGGCCGAAAAAGTACGGCGGACTGGAACTGAGCCTCGAGGCCTACTTCCGCGTCGCCATCGAGATCTCTCGCGGCGACCCTGCGGTCGGCTGGTCGTGGGAACTCGGATCCAGCCACGCATACCAGTTCAGTTCGCACTTCCCCGAGCGCGCACAGGACGAGGCATTCGCGTCGGCGCCATTCGTCTCCGCTTCCCGGGCATTCCCTCAGAAGGCAGACGTCACCGAAGCCGACGGCGGCTACTGGCTGACGGGGCGCTGGGATTACAACTCAGGATGCACCTACAGTACGCATTTCATGCCCGTCGCACTGATCACGCAGGAGGACGGCAGCAAGAAGCCCTACATGTTCATCCTTCCTCGCAAGGACTTCACGATCATCGACGACTGGGGCGAGGGCCGCACCATCGGACTGCACGCCTCCAGCTCGAATTCGATCGAGATCGAGAATGCGTTCGTGCCCGCATACAACGTCGTTCCCTTTAACTTCAAGGACATCGAGTGGGGCACCGACGGCACGCCCGGCTACCAGCTCCATGAGAATCCGCTCTACCTCGGTCGCACCTCTTCGATCTTCATCGCCGGCCTCACACAGACCATGGTCGGAGCAGCTCTCGCCTCCATGGACGAATACGAGCGGCTCATGGAGCGCGGCTCCAGCTTCCCTCCCCGCGTCCCGCGTGCGGAGTCGCCGGAGTACCAACTCTGGTACGGCAAGGTGGTCTCGCTCGCCGAGGCGTCCCAGACGCTGCTGCTCGGAGCCATCCACGAGTTCGAGGAGCGCAATCAGGCCTGGGTCGACGGGGGTGCGGAGTTCACGACGGCTGACGATGTTCGAGTCCGCGGGCAGATCGTGCAGGCCGCCCGGCTCGCGCAGGAGGCCATCGAGGTCGCATTCTCCACTGCCGGTACGACGTCGGCCGGTCTCGCGGGCACGAAGCTGGGCAAGTATTACCTGGACGCCGCGATGTACCGCACGCACATCGGCGCACAGCACGACGTGCTGCTCGCCTCCCTCGGCCGCGTCCTGCTCGGGCAACCTCTCACGATGTAAAAGAGGAGGCCAGCCGGTCGCGTCGCGACGGGCTGGCCTCCTGACCGATTCATTCGCCTACGAAACGCGGGCAATCCAGTCCAGGATAGGAACGATGGCCTCGTCCGAGTTTCGCTCGAGCATCATCGCGTGACCGTTACCGCGTGGCCCTTCGTCGCCGAGGTTGAGCAATTCGGCTGACCCGCCGGCAGCGTTGACGTAGTTCACGACCTGCTCCTCCCACTCGGTGAAGGGAGACGTCTCACCCACCACGACGACGACGGGCAATCCCTGGAGGGACGGCAGGGAATACGCGCTCGGGTCCTCCTCGAGCGCGCTGGGGTGCTCGACGGTGGGCGAGTACTGGAGCGGAGCGGCGGCGAGGCCCCAGTCGAGGCGAACCCCCGGGCCGAATTCGAAGAACGGTGGGCCCATCGGTTCGATGGCGACATGCGCCTTGACGAGGTCAGGTCGCGCGTCCGCCGCCAGCCAGCCGGCCGGTCCGCCGGCGGAGTGCGTCACGAGAACGGCGGGCCCGGTACGGTCAAGAAGCCTCGCGATGCGGTCCTGGTCCAGGCGCTGCGACTCGGCGAGATCCTGCGGGAGGAATCCCATCCCGGCGATCAGCTGGTCGAGCCCCGGGTCCCCGATGCCACCGCCCCAGGCGGACTGGTCGTGGCCTGGGATGGGAGTGTCGAAAAGCCCGATGGCCATCTCGTAGCTGAACTGATCCCCCGGCGCGCCGACGACATCCGGATGCGCCCAGGAGCGCCCGTGTGCCGGCCGGTCCACCAGGTAGACGAGGTAGCCCGCATCGACGAAGAGGTCCGCCCATCCCGGCCGCCCGTCCGGCGTACCGCGCCAGTCGGTGAGTTGACCACCGCCGCCATGCACAAGGATGAGCGGATACGGTCGGGTGATCTCTTCTGGCGCCTCCCATTCAACGAACATGGGCGCTCGCTGGACCGTGCCCCGTGCACTCTCGACCCGTTCCCCAGCGATCCAGAAGTGACCGCGGCGAACGGCGCGCATGGGATAGTGCGCGAATTCCTCGGGTAGCGTTGCGGCCGCGCTCATGCGAGGCCGAGGCTCTCGCGCCCGATGAGCTGGAACGCGAAGTCCCGCAGCTGCGGGTTGCGGTGACCGGCGGCCTGGGCCATGTCGCGGAACACACGCTCGAAACGCTCGCCCTTCTTCGAGGCGGACGCGCCGATGGTGCGGTAGAGGTCCTTCTCGACGACCTCCCACGCCTGCAGCAGCACTTCGCGTCCGATGGCGCCCAGGATGTTGTCCTTGGCGGGCGTGAACGGCTCGACGCCCGCTACGTTGTCGCGCGCGGCATCCTGCCACATTTCCAGCGCCTTGAAAGTGGCAGCCTCACCGGTTGCAAGTTTGACGATCGCGCCACCGAAGTAGCGCAGGAAATCGGGGTCCTCGCTGCGCGGGCTGAAAGGCGGGACAGTCGTCTTGCGAGTCGTCATCAGCTCGGCGTACTCGTCGAGGGCGCCGTAGGCGCCGCCGAGACACAGTACGGCCAGCGCGAGGCCGAAGGAGCTCATGTGGCGGCCCGAGTACATGGAATTGCCGTACGCCGCCGATCCCGGGCTGTCGCCGACAAAGGCATAATCTATAAGGTTTGCGTCCTCCACCATGAAGCGGGACTCGAGCAGGGTGCCGTCGAAACGGATGCTGTTCGATCCGGAGGCGCTGAGGCCGATCATGTTGCCCCAGTCATCGATGATCTCGAAGGTGCTCTTGGGAGCGACATACAGGCCGAACCGCGGGCCACCGTTCTCGGCCTTGCCCGGCAGGATCGCCTGCCCGATGAAATAGCTCGAGTAGGGGATCCCTGAGCAGTAATTGACGACGCCGTTCATCTCCCAGCCCCCCTCGACCGGAGTTGCCTTGACGGTCGGGGCGTACATCGACGCTGCCTTGAAGTTGCCACCGTCGTAGACCTCTTCGTGGATCTCGGCGGGGAACCAGTTGGCGAACATGAGTGCATGGTTGGCCGAGAGGCAGAAGCACCAGGCGACTCCCATGTCAGCCCGCGCGATCTCCTGCACGACCTTGAAGAAGGTCACCGGAGGCACCTCGAGACCGCCGTGAGCGCGCGGGATGTACATTTTGTAGAACCCGGCCTGCTCGAACTTCTCGTGGATCGCCCGCGGGATGTGGGTGAGCTCTCCTGCCTCCTCAGAGCTCGCCACGATCTCATCGCGCATGTCCCGCGCCGCCTGAACGAGGCGGTCTTCGAGAGCGATCTCGTCCTCGCGTGTCCGCAGCGCGCTTACCGTGCGGGTGTCTGTCATGGTGTTCCCTTCGTCGTTGAAAAGGCTCCGAGGACTCGAGCGACTCTCATCCCTAAGTTCGTAAGTCCATCATACAATCTAACAATTCGCGAGTGTTCCCGGATTCCGAAATCCCCCGGCGAGGCGATCGCCCGATCAGGTGATGGCCCAGCCTCGGTCGACGTACAGGTTCACGGCCGACACGCCCCGGTTTCGCAGCAGGAACTGGGTGGCTCCCACAACATCCTCCATCGTGGCGAGTTGCCCGCCGGGAGTGCGCTTCTCGTACTGCTCAAGAACACCGTCCGGCTTCCCTGCCCAGAACGGACTGTCTCCGATGATCCCGGGGTGGAGCGCATTGACGCGAATCGGCGCCAGCTCGAGAGCGAGCGTGTTGACGAGACCTGTCACGCCACCGTTGATCGACGACACGGTCGTTGATCCGGGGTATGGCAGGTCCTTTGCGCGCCCGCCGAACAGCACGATGCCCGTGTCGACCGAGGGATCGAGCCGGTCGAGCAGCGTGTGGACCGTCTCGGCGTAGCCGACGAGCTTCAGGGTCACCAGCCGAACGGCACGCTGGATGTTGTAGTCCCGGATCGTGTTCTGGTCGCGCTCGATCGCCGCGAGCACGAGGCCGTGAATCTGGCCGACCGGCTTCAACTGCTCTGCGATGGTCTCCGGCTCCGAGATGTCGAGGGCGACCGCACTCGCCGTCGGGCCCAGCGATGCGGCGATCTCCTCGCTGCGTGCCTGGTCCCGCCCCGTGATGACGACACGGTCACCGCGCGCGATGCAGTCCCTCGCAATTTCCAACCCGATGCCTGATGTGCCGCCGATGACAATGATCGTCCGCTCGCTCAATGTTGCGTACCTTCCGGTGAGAATGTGCCTCGCGCCGCTGTCCGGACCAACCGGTGACCGAGGGATGGAAACAAAGTAACACTGGACAACGTGTGCAGCATTGCTTAACCTGAGTCAAGTCTGCCGTCCCATCAAAAGTCAAGCACCGGTGGCGGCGCGCAGATGCAGGTGTACCCGAGTGAGACCCATCGCAAGTCAAGGAGGATAAGCGTCACATGCCCGACATCCAGAAGCCCAGGCCAGGCCAGCCCATCGTTTTTCGCAACGGAATCGTTCTCACCATGAACGACTCCCACACCGTCATCCCTGATGGCGACGTTCTTGTCATCGACGGCAAGATCGCCCAGGTCGGGCGCGACCTGCCGGCACCGGAGGGCGCGTTCGAGATCGACGCGAAGGGCGGAATCCTTCTCCCGGGCATGATCGACACGCATCGCCACATGTGGCAGACCGCGATGCGCGCTTACGGTTCGGACTGGACGCTCACGCAGTACTTCGTCTGGTACTACCTCGAGCACGGAATGAAGTTCCGGCCCGAAGACATCGAGGCGGGCAACCTCGTATCAGCACTCGATGCCGTCGAGTCCGGTGTGACGACAAGCGTCGACTGGTCACACGGGCTCCGCACGGTGGACCACGCCGAAGCAGCACTCGAGGCCCTGGCCAGCTCCCCCGGCCGGTTCGTGTTCGCCTACGGAAACCTCGCCGGTGCGCCGTGGGAGTGGACGCAGGATGCCGCCGTGCGGCGCGTGATCGAACGCGCGCGCGACGACTCACGACTCTTCGGCGCTCAACTCGCCTTCGACGTGCCCGGCGAGGAGGGGTTCCCTGAGCTCGCCGCGTTCCAGGCCGCCCGCGAACTCGGCGTGAAGGTCACCACCCACGCAGGAGTCTGGGGCGCGACGAACGATACGGGCATCCGCCTGATGTACGAGAACGGGGTGATGGACCCCGGCAATGTGTACGTGCACGCTGCCACCCTGAGCGACGAGTCGTACCAGATGATCGCCGCAACGGGCGGAACCGTTTCACTCTCGACCGAGAGCGAACAGACCTGCGGGCAGGGCTATCCGCCCGCTCACGCCCTGCGCAAGCACGGCATCCAGGCGTCCCTCTCGGTCGACACCAGCGTGTGGTTCAGTGCTGACATGTTCGCCTCGATGCGCTCGACGATCGGAGCAGACCGTTCGTTCGAACACATGCTCGCGCACCAGAAGGGCGACACGGTTACTCATGCGTCGCTCCGCGTCGAGGATGTCGTCGACTGGGCAACCCGCGGAGGCGCCAAGGCTCTCGGAAAATGGGACGAGGTCGGCAGCCTCGAGGCCGGCAAGTTGGCGGACATCGTCCTCATCAAGAATGACGACTCCCCCACCATGACCCCGATCATCAATCCCTACGGACATGTCGTCTACCAGAGCGGCCGGGGCGATGTTCACACCGTGCTCGTCGGAGGAGAAGCCGTCAAGTTCAACGGCAAGCTCGTCGCGGGCGACCTGCCCTCGGTGCGCACCAAGCTGGAGAACACCGTCGAGTACCTTCGCTCAGAAATGGGCGAAGAAACCTGGCACTCCGGAATGAACCCGGAGATTCCTGAGGTCGAGATTCTCACGAACCCGTACCAGTACCTCAAGGACACCACGCCTCACGCACACTGAGCGGTCTGAAAGCAGGAGCCACCAGTCCGTCGGGTACGCGGACGCCAAGGGCCGGTCGTCGAGAGACGGCCGGCCCTTGGCGCGTTCACCGGGTCGGATGGGCCGCCATGGGCTCAGGTCGCGAAGTCCACGAGGCGGGCCGCGAGGTACGGTGCCGTCCGGCTTTCCGGATGCTCCGCCACCGTCGCGGGGACACCGGCCGCCAGGATGCGCCCACCGGCGTTCCCACCCGATGGGCCCATGTCGATGACCCAGTCGGCTGCGGCCGCCACGCCCATATCGTGCTCAACGAGCACAACGGTGTTGCCTGAATCGACGAGCCGGTTGAGCTGGGCCATCAGCAGTCGCACGTCGGCCGGGTGCAGCCCGGTGGTCGGTTCGTCGAGCAGGTAGAGGGTGTGCCCCCGGCGCGCGCGCTGCAGTTCCGTGGCCAGCTTGATCCGCTGCGCCTCTCCGCCGGACAGCTCGGTGGCGGGCTGGCCGAGCCGCAGGTAACCGAGTCCCACGTCGCGCAGTGTCGTGAGGCTGCGTGCGGCCGCGGGAACGTCGGCGAGGAACGCCGCGGCGTCGTCGACGGTCATCCGGAGCACCTCGGCGATGTTCCGGTCGCGGTACCGGATCTCGAGCGTCTCCGCGTTGTAGCGCGCCCCGTCGCAGGCCGGGCACGGCGCATAGCTGCCCGGCAGAAACAGGAGTTCGACGGTGACGAATCCTTCGCCGAGGCACGTGTCGCAGCGACCGCCGGCCACGTTGAACGAGAACCGGCCGGCGTCGTAGCCGCGACCGGCAGCATCCGGAGTCGCCGCGAACGTGGCGCGAACGGCGTCGAACAGTCCGGTGTAGGTGGCGAGGTTCGAGCGGGGCGTGCGGCCGATCGGCCGCTGGTCGACCCGCACCAGGCGGTCGACCGAAGCAAGCCCGGTCATCCCCGCGACGGTGGCGGCCGGGAGCCCGGAAGCATCGTCGGCACCGGTTGCCTCACTCTCGCCGGTCGCCGCCGGCACGCTCCCCGCAGCGGAACCGCGGTCGTGCAACCCCGCCCGCACGGTGTCGGCCAGGACCCGGCTGACCAGCGTCGACTTGCCGGACCCTGACACCCCGGTCACGACGGTCAGCACGCCGAGGGGGACGGCCACGTCGAGGTCGCGGAGGTTGTGGAGGCTCACGCCGGTGAGCTCGAGCAGGTCCCCGACCGGCCGGGGAACCGGGCGCGCGGCGCGGCGCCCGTCGCGGGCAAGAAACGGCCGGGTGACGGAGGCTTCGACCTCGGCGAGTCCCGCCACCGGCCCGCTGTAGAGCACCCGTCCACCACTCGAACCGGCGCCCGGCCCGACGTCGACGAGCCAGTCCGCATGGCGGACGACGTCCATGTTGTGTTCGACGACGAAGACCGTGTTGCCCGACGCCTTGAGCTGTTCGAGCACGACGAGGAGCGGCTCCGCATCGGCGGGGTGCAGGCCCGCGGACGGCTCGTCGAGCACGTAGACCACGCCGAACAGCCCGGAGCGCAACTGGGTGGCGATGCGCAGCCGCTGCATCTCGCCCGGAGACAGCGTCGGGGTCTTGCGGGCGAGGCTGAGGTAGCCGAGCCCCAGGCCGCGAAGCACCTCGATGCGGGCGAGGAGATCAGCCGCGAGCGTGACGGCGACTTCGGTGACCTCGCCGGATGCCGCAGACGACACGGCGGCGGTCGCGGTGGCCAGCCGGGCAGTCGGCCGGAGGATGTCGGCGAGGTCGCTGAGCGGCATCCCATTGAGAGCGGCGATCGTGTGGCCGGCGAAGGTGACGGCGAGCGCCGCCCGGGTGTGGCCGCTGCCGCCGCACAGCTCGCACGGGCCGGTGTCGACGAACCGCAGCGCGCGCGTTCGAGCCGTCTCGCTCTTCGAGTCGGCGAGGGTATGGAGGATGTAGCTCTTTGCGCTCCAGAACCTCCCCTTGTACGGTTTCGCGACCCGGTCGCGCTGCGGCGTCACCTCAACGACCGGCTGTTCGTCGGTGGAAACGAGCCAGGACCGGGTGGCGCGAGGAAGGTCGCGCCACGGAAGATCGATGTCGTGGCCGAGTTCCGCGACGATATCGCGCAGGTTCTTTCCCTGCCATGCGCCGGGCCACGCGGTGATCGCTCCATCGCGGATGCTCAGCGACGCGTCGTGCACGGCCGACGACTCGGTCACCGTGTGGGCGATGCCGAGGCCGGAACAGCCCGGGCACGCGCCGATGGCCGTGTTCGACGAGAACGAATCGGACTCCAGTCGGGTGGCGCCGGCCGGGTAGGTGCCGGCGCGCGAGAACAGCATCCGCATCGAGTTCGACAGCGTGGTCAGTGTTCCCACCGTCGACCGGGAGCTCGGTGCGCCGCGACGCTGCTGCAGCGCGACAGCGGGAGGCAGCCCGGTGATCGCGTCGACGTGCGGCGTGTGGCCCTGGGCGATGAGCCGGCGGGCGTACGGCGCGACGGATTCGAGGAAGCGGCGCTGCGCTTCGGCGAAGATGGTGCCGAATGCCAGCGACGACTTGCCCGACCCGGACACCCCGGTAAAAGCGACGATGCTGCCACGCGGAACGTCGACGTCGACGTTCTTGAGGTTGTTTTCACGGGCTCCCCTCACCCGGACGAATCCGTCTCCAGGGGCTTCGAAGTGTACGGGGGCGGGGTCCTGCAGTGAAGTCGACACCATCCCCACCCTAGGTGCGGGACCTGAACACCGGAGGGGCGTTGCCTTCGCGGTGCTCGCTCTGAAAAACAATTCCGAAAATAACGTTTGGATAACTAGACGCCGTTACCTTTCCGTTATATATTCATAGAGCGTTAGTTGTTTGCTGTGGCAGCTACCGCGGAATGTGATTGCAGGACACTCTTGGTGCAAGGGGAAGGCCGGTCGTAAGCCTCTACGACCGGCCTTCAATCCGTTAACCGGCAACTCGACGCCGGGCCGCTAGCCTGTGAGGATGAGCTCCGAGAATTCGGACGCCGCGCCCCCGCCGCATCCTCCCCACATGTTCTCCCGCGCCACGCTGCTCGGCGTCGTCTGCTTCGCCGTCGGGCTGCTGGCCGTCGCCGGCGGTGTCGTTCTGACCGCCACGGGGTTAGTCACCGCCAGCCCGGTGAACATCTTGCTGGGATTACTCGTCGCGCTGGTCGGCATCGGCATCAACATCACCGGCCTGGTCCTGATCTACCGCGGCGTGACGCGCCCCGGTCAGGAGACGGGTATCAGGAACAGGAACCCCTAGGCTGAATGCTCAAGGAGGCCCCGATGACGGATCGTGAACTGGCGGTAACAGCGTGGGAGTCGCTGTTTCGTGCGCAGGTCGGCGTCATCCGGGTGCTCGCCGCCGAATTCCCCACCCGCACGATGTCGCTCAATGAGTACGACGTGCTGTTCAACCTGTCGCTCCAGCCGGGCAACCGTGCCCGGTTGCGCGACATCAACCAGCTCGTGTTGCTGAGCCAGCCCAGTGTCAGCCGCCTCATCGACCGGCTCGTCGCCCGCGGTCTCGTGTCGAAGCATCCGGATCCCACCGACAGACGCGGCACGATCGTAGCGATCACGGATGCCGGCTTCGCCCAGTACCGGGACGTCGCGCGGCTGCACATGGATGCCATCACGGAACTGATGGGCGCTGCGCTGAGCGATGACGAGCTCCGTCAGCTCGCCCACCTGACGTCGAAGCTGCGTCCGACCCACGAAGCGCACCCCGTTCCGGTCGCGGACTGAGCCCTCCCGCATCGACCCCCGGATAAGGAAGAAAGCGCCGGGCAAGGACGATCGGGCACTTTTCATCCTTACCTCGCGCCTATTTCCTTATGCCGTGCTGATGTTGTGCCCCGGCCCGGATCCGCACGCCGCTCCCGTCCAGGTCTGAGCACTCCCGCGTTCGACCCGGGGCAAGGAAGAAAGCGCCGGGCAAGGACGATCGGGCACTTTTCATCCTTACGTCGCGCCTTTTTCCTTATCTCCTGCTGACGCTTACGACACGAGGCGGGCGACCGCATGATGTGCCGAGGGCACGTGGCGCCAGCCACGTGAAAGGCGGCAGCCCTGACCCGGAAATCTGCGGGACGCGACGGCGATCCCCAGCCACCTCACCCCTGGACCGCTATGTCCGATTTCCGCTAGCCGACTGTGATCCGCTGTGTCAGGCTGAACGCATGGACTTCACCGAGCGGTACCGCGTCATCCAGGCGAAGGACTCCCGCTTCGACGGGCAGTTCATCACTGCGGTGCGCTCGACGGGCATCTACTGCCGCCCCTCGTGCCCGGCCCGGACGCCGAAGCCGGAGAACGTCACCTTCTACGCGACCAGCGCTGCCGCGCACGAAGCCGGCTACCGCGCGTGCAAACGCTGCCTGCCCGAAGCCGTACCGGGCACCCCGGCCTGGAACCTGCGCAACGACCTCGCCTCACGGGCGATGCGGCTGATCGGCGACGGCGTCGTCGAACGCGAGGGTGTACCCGGGCTGGCCGGCCGGCTCGGCTACTCATCGCGGCACCTGACCCGCGTGCTGCATGACGAGCTCGGGGCCGGTCCGCTCGCTCTGTCGCGGGCTCACCGGGCGCAGACGGCCAGGACGCTTCTCACCTCGACCGACCTGCCCGTCGCCGACATTGCTTTCGCGGCCGGGTTCGCGAGCATCCGCCAGTTCAACGACACCATCGCCGAAGTGTTCGAGCTCACGCCCGGGCAGATCCGGTCGAGAGGGTCGCGGCGATCCTCCGCACCGGGCTCCCTCTCGCTCTCCCTTCCGTTCCGGGCGCCGTTCGACGCCGCCGGGGTGTTCGGCTGGCTCGCCCCGCGCGCGGTGTCCGGCGTGGAGATCGCGGCGGCGGACTCCTACGCCCGCACCCTGCAGCTGCCGGGTGGCCCGGCCCGGTTCGAAGTGCGTTTCGACGGCAGCGCGCTGCGCCTGGATGCCGAGCTGACGCACCTCGGCGACCTTCCCGTGCTGACCTCGCGGGTGCGACGGTTGTTCGACCTCGACGCCGACCCCGTCGCCGTCGACACCGCCCTCAGCGCCGACCCGGCGCTGGCTCCGCGCGTTGCGGCGGTTCCCGGCATCCGTCTTCCCGGCGCCGTGGATGCCGAGGAGATGCTGTTCCGTGCCATCGTCGGTCAGCAGATCACGGTCGCTGCTGCGCGCACCCAGCTCAACCGGCTCGCTGCGGCCTGCAGCACCGACCTCGAGCCGTCGGGCGCCAGGCGCGAGCTCACCCGCCTGTTCCCCACCGCCGCCCAGATCGCCGCCACCGGCCGCGATGTGCTCGTCGGGCCGCGAGCGAAGATCGACACTGTGATGCGCGTGGCCGAGGCCCTCGCCGCCGGGGAACTCAGCCTCGGCCTCGGCGACGACCCGGCCGGACAACATGCCCGGCTGACCGCGATCGCAGGCATCGGCGACTGGACCGCCGGGTATGTCGGGATGCGCGTCCTCGGCAACCCGGACGTCTTCCTGCCCGGCGATGTCGCCGTCCGATCCGGAGCGCGCGCCCTCGGCCTGCCGGCCGATCCCCGGCCGCTCACCGTCTACGCCGCGGGGCTCTCGCCCTGGCGGTCTTACCTGTGCCTGCACCTCTGGCGCGCCGCCGGGTTGCCCCCCACGACTCTTCCGCCGGCCCAGCAGGCCCCGATCCCCCAGGAGATCCCATGACCACCCGCACAATGGCCACCCACGAGACAGTGGCCACCCCCGACGGTCCGTTCAGCATCGTGACCCGCGCCGACGGGGCCGTCCTCGCGTCGGGCTGGACGGCATCCGTCGACACCCTGCTCGCCCGGATCGCGCCGGACCTGCGCCCTGCGGCCCTCGAGCCCGGTCACTCCGCAGCGGCCGACGCCGTCTGCGCGTACTATGACGGCGACCTGGCGGCGATCGACGCCGTCCCGGTCGCCCAGCATGGCGGGGAGTTCCGGATGCGCGGATGGGCCGAGCTGCGTCGCATCCGCCCCGGCCACCCGCAGAGTTACACCGAGTTCGCTGCGGCGATCGGCAATCCGCGGGCGGTGCGGGCGGCGGCGAGCGTCTGTGCCACCAACGCGCCGGCCCTGTTCGTGCCGTGCCACCGGGTGCTCCGCACCGACGGCACCCTCGGCGGCTTCGCCTGGGGCGTCGACGTGAAGAAATCGCTACTTGCCCGGGAGGCCGCCGCCGCCTGATGGATGCCGCGGCAGCGACCACGGCATCGTTGCGCCGCCAAGAAAGGCCGCGTCTCGCCGCGAGAACTCCAGCCGTTTTGGCCACGCAGGTCGGAACAACCCTTTGTGACCGAGCGACGAGGGCGGCGGCGACACACGGCCCGCCGGCTTCAGTGCTCCTGGCGCAACTGCTTCGCCTCCAGCACGGCCTTCGCCTCGGCTTCGATCGCCGCGTCGATCCGTGCGGAGCCCCGAAGCGGCAACTGAACCGAGTACTCCGCTTTGATACCGGCCCTCAGTTCACGCACCCGCTCGATCTCGGAGTCGACCTCGGCGCCGTACAGGAGCGCCATGTTGCTGATGTACAACCACAACAGGAAAACGATCACGCCACCGAGGGTGCCGTACGTCTCGTCGTAGTTGCCGAAGTTGGAGACGTAGAAGAAGAAGCCGAAGGTCGCTGCCGCCCAGACGACAAGCGCGGTCACCGACCCGACCGTCAGCCAGCGAAACTTGTGCTGCTTCACGTTCGGGGTGAAGTAGTAGAGCATGGCGAGGATCAGCACCGCGAGGGCGGCAGCCAGCGGCCACTTGGCGATGTTCCAGACGAGAATGGTCGTCTCCTCGATCCCGACGAGCCTGCCGACGGCTTCGGCGACGTCTCCGCTCAGGACGATGATGAGCGCCATCGTGGTGAGGGTGATCAGGGCGATGACGGTCACGAGCAGGATCACCGGCTGGAACTTCAGGTACGGGCGGCCCTCCTTCACCCCGTAGATCCGGTTCATGCCGCGCGAGAAAGCGCCGACGAAGCCGGATGCCGACCAGATGGCGCCGACGAGACCGATGACGAACCCGAGACCGGCGGCGGGGGTGGCGGTGAGGTCCTCGATGGGACCTTCGAGCGCTTCGACAGTGTCCGCAGGGGCGATCGACGAGAACAGGGCGAGCAACTGCTCGGTCACGTTCGAGTCCTGGTTGACGAGCGAGAGGAGTGAGACGATCGCCAGGAGCGCGGGGAACAGCGCCAGAACCGCGAAATAGGTCAGCCCCGCGGCGATGTCGGTCGACTGGTCCTTACCGAACTCCCGCAGCGCCCGGCGGTACACCGTCAGGTAATCCTTGCCGCGCAGGTGGGGAGGTGTGCGGACTTCGGCTTCCGACGGCGCCTCCTCTGCCAGCTCGACATCCGAGGGCGCACCGGCGACGGCGGTGTCCTCGGCGTTCCTCGCTTCCTCGTCGCGGTCGGTGTCGACGCTATCGCGAGCCATGGTGGCCGTCCGCGCCGTGGTCGCCCGTTGCGACGGCGACGATCGAGGCGATGAGGATTCCGACGAAGCAGGCCACGACGGCGATCACCATGCCCATCGACACCCGCCGCCGGATCTCCCCCACCGTCGACGCCAGGTCCTCCCGGATCTCTTCCAGGTTCAGGTTCCGCACCTGCTCGCCCATACCTTCCGCGCGCTCGCGGCGGTCGGTGGGGAGCGTCATCGTGACGCCAGTCTGATCAGCCATGTTGTTCACCATATTCCTCGGCCGCGAAATGGAGCTAGGGGCTTGCCCGCGCACCCCGAACTTCCCTCGCTGCGCAACCCCTCCAGCCACGCAGGAGGACCTTCTATCCTGATCTCGTGGCCCGCCTCTCCGTCATCATCCCCGTCTACAACGACGCTGCGGAGCTTGCCGTCTGCCTCGACGCCCTCGCACGGCAGACCCGCCCCGCCGACGACATCATCGTCGTCGACAACGCAAGCACGGATGCCTCCGCGCAGGTCGCCCACGCGGCCGGCGCCCGCGTGGTCACCGAGCCCGTGCGCGGTATCGCGGCAGCCACGAGCGCCGGTTTCGATGCCGCGCCGGGTGCAATCCTCGCCCGGCTTGACGCGGACTCCATACCCGCGGAGGACTGGCTGCACCAGGTGGAGGCCTCGTTCGGCGCGCATCCGGAAGCATCCGCCGTGACTGGGACGGCGGACTTCTACGGCGGCAACAGGGTGCAACGCTGGTTCGGCCGCTCGTGTTACCTGCCTGCCTACTTCAGCGCGATGGGGATGCTGCTCGGTCATCCTCCGCTATTCGGATCCAACTATGCGATCCGGTCTGAGGCCTGGCTCGTCGTTCGGGAAACCGCCCACCTCGACCGGCTCGATGTGCACGACGACCTCGACCTGAGCTTTCAGTTCCAGCCCGGCATGACGGTGCTGTTCGAGCCGGCACTGCACGTCGCGGTGTCGGCGCGCCCCTTCGCCGGCGGGCAGGCGATGGGCCGCCGGGTGATGCGCGGCGTCGTCACCGTTGCCCTGAATGTGCTCAGGGAGTCACCGCTGAGCAGGAGGCGACGCCGAGCCCTGACAGCGTGACCGGCGACGCGCTGAGCCGGTCACGGCCTTGCGGTTTGCCTCAGCCGACACGACTTGACCGGCGCGACGCGCGCGGGCAGACTGAGCGTCCGACCGAAGGAGATGGCATGAGTGACCCGATCGACCAGAATGCGGATGCCCCTGATGAGGCGCTGCTCGGCCCGGGCAGCACAGCAACCGGCGGCGGCACGTCGCAGGACCCGGTGGAGGGCTCAGGCGAGGACGAGACGATTCCGCCGCTCGACCCGGACGGGACGGGGTCGACCCAGCTCGCGGACGAGCGGTTCCGCCAGGGTGGTCTCTAAGTCACCTTCTCGAGGCCACGGTGATTGTCAAGGGCCTTGAGCCGTTTAGGGGGCCTGCCTAGCCTTGACTTGTTCGGCCGCGGACTTCCGCGGGTCGCAAACACAGAAAGCGAGGGACCATATGGGACTCGATGACAAGATCGGGAACGCCGCTCAAGAAGCTGCTGGTAAGGCCAAAGAAGGCATCGGCAAAGCGACCGACAATGAACGACTTCAGGCCGAAGGTCAGGATGACCAGGCCAAGGCCAACCTCAAGCAGGCCGGCGAAAACGTGAAGGACGCGTTCAAGTAACGCGACTTCACCCGTGGCCCGGCTCCGCTGCCTTTGCGGAGACCGGGCCACGTCCATGCCTGCGAGCGGATGCCTCGTCACCGCTCGTTAACGGAGGTCACCACCATCGGGCCCTTGCGCAGGAACCGGGCGCGGGCGAAGAGGTAACAGCCGTAGGCGATGAACCCGCCAGCCATCGTGAGTAGCAGGGCGCCGCCGAACGGCAGGCTCTCCACCCATTTGAGGGCTCCGTCGAGTCCGCGGGCCGGTCCGGGGTCGGTGAACGCGGCCGAGGCGAGGAACAGGGCACCGGTCACGACCATGGCCAGTCCCTTGGCGACGTGGCCGGCGACACCGAGCGCCCCGACGAACCAGGACAAGCCCCCCTCCAGCGGTTCGAGCTCTTCCCGGAAGTTGCGGGTGACGCCCCGGAACACGAGGGTTCCCCCGACGGTCCCGACGAGAACGCCGACGGCGGCGAGGGCGAACACCCCACCGGGGGTTCCGAGCAACGCTTTGCTGAAGCCCTGCCAGGTCTCCGATGCATCCGAGCGCCCGCCGAGGGCGTAGAACCCCACGACGACTCCGATGGCCGCGTAGCCGAGCGCCTTGGCGACATTGGTCATCCGGCGCATGAGCACAAGGCGGCGCTTGGCCGACTCGACCTGGGAGGCCTCCGTCCACTGCAGGAGGGCGAGACCGAACAGCGCGAGTGTGGCCGCCCAGAGCAGGAACACTCCCCCGGGGGTGTCTGCGACCGCGCGCAGCGCGCCCGACTGGTCCGCTTCACCCTTGCTGCCCCAGGCCACCCCGATCGCGATACCTCCGATGAGCACGTGGATGATGCCGTTCGCGATCAGGCCGGCACGGCCGAAGCCACGCACCTTGGGGTCACGGTTCGCCTTCCGGGCCGCCGCCTTCATCTCGTCGCGCTTGCGCCCGGACTCCTGCGGCACCGTTTCGGCTGAGGCCATCACCGGTTTCTCCGGGCTGGGTCCTGCAACGGGTGGGTGATCACGTATTCATCCTAGGAACGATCGCACGCGCCCGACGCCAGCGCCGGCATCCGCACCGTGGAACGTCTCGCCCTGTGTGGGGCTACACGTACCCGAACGGCGTCGATTGCTCGATCACGCGAATCGATCCGTCGTCCTCCCGGGACAGCCCCAGCCATGCCTCGCCCGGCTCGTGAACCGGGAGCTCGGTCCGCGTGCCCTCCGGGCCCTCGAGTTCGAGCACCGCTGCCTCATCGGCCTCGACCGTGACCGACTCGGCGAACCCGATCTGCGTTCGGGTTCGGGGAGATCCGTGAAAGCGGACCTCCCCGTTCACCACCAGGGCGACGGGCTCACCGGTCCACCCTTCCTGAAATTCGACGTGCAGGATGCTCACGAGATCACTTTCCGGCCGGCTTGGTTCGGCCACCTCTTGCCGACGTCGCGCCGGCGGACTTCGTCGATGCCGAGCGCTTCGACTTCGGCCCGGCGAACGTACCCGCTTTTTCTGCGACTTCGTCCACGACCCGCGGCAGAACCCCGCGGTCCGAGAGGACCTTCGCGAGGTCGGTCTGCAGTGAGGCCGCGCCCGCCGAGTCTCCCGCATCCGAGAGGGCGACGGCGAACTGTTCGACTTCGCGGCGGAACCCGATGTGCCCGAGGGTCTCGGCTGCGGCATCGACCGATGATGCGCTGGTCGCGGTAGACATCACGCTGAGCGCCTGGTCCGGTTTCGCGCGGCGGAGGGCCACCGACCCGTCGGCGTCAGCGACGGATGTCATCGGGACATCGGTCTCGGGAATCGTCAGGGACTTGAAGTCCCGCGCCAGCGGCTGGGCAAGCGCGACCGCCGCGTGGACGGCGGCGGCGCTCGACGGGAGCCGGTCCACCGTTTTCCGGAGGGTCTCATTCGCGTCAACAAGAGCGACGGTGCCGGAAAACGTCAGCGCCCGCCCGACGTCCTCGGTGAAGAACTCTCCAGCCAGACGTTCCTCCTCTGCGTTCTGCGGAGCAGCGATCCGAAGACGGAGCGGGGTGCTGAAGACGATCGCCCCGTCCACCGCCGCGGCGACGTGGACGTCGTAAACGCCCGGCTCTGCGACGTCCCAGCCGTTCAGCCCGGCGAACAGGGGCAGCGACTCGTACGAAGACAATCCCGGTTCCAGGACCTCCGCCCTCGGTTCGACGCAGGCGGTGGCGTAGGGAATCCACTGACGGGCGGGTTTCCCGTCCGGTTTGATGATCACGACGAGCCCGGCCGAGTCGAGGGTCGTCGAATCGACGATCTTCGGGTCGCGCCCTTCATTGGTGAGCTTCACCTCCAGAACGACGGGCTCGAGGAACTCGAATTCAGCGCGTTCCCGGTTCGCGCGCACTTCGAGCCGGTACTCCGCGGCCTGCAGTGCGGCATCCGGGGATTCAAAGCCGTGATTGTCGAACCAGTTCGCGTTCCCCATCTGCACGAACCGGGCCGGGGCGTGCCGCAGGAACAGCAGTTCCGCGTTGCTGAACCGGTAGTCGAAGGTGGCGAAGAAGGCGGCTTCTCCTCCGCTGACCGCGTAGGGGTAGTTCATGAACGATCGAGCCTCAGGCTCGTCCACGAGCGGGATCCAGGCGGTCCCGAGCGATTTCTGCCAGGAGTGAGCCAGGTTGAACGCGTGGCCCATCTCGTGTGCCGTGGTCCAGAACCGCATCCGCCGCACCCAGGCGGCTGGTGCCGGGTCAGCGGAAGGTGCGACGCTGATGAATGCCTCGGTGAAGATCGCCGTGCCCTGGCGGTGATTCGGTCCGATGTCGTCGAACATGATCCCGCCGAGCGACTCGCCCATGTCGTGCAGTGCCGCCGAGAACACCCACATCGACCATTTCGGAGCGTTCGAGAACCGCGACCAGTAGGTCTGCATCGCGTCGTGCATCTCTGCATCGCTCCAGGTGCCGTTCGCGCCGGCTCCCGACACCGGCACGCTGCCGCTGCCGCCAGAGTTCCTGACGTCGAAACCGGCCCGACGGTAGACCGTGTCGATCGTCAGCACTTCGTCCCGGATCCCTGCCGGGCGGTTGGGATGGTCGTGGGTGTCGACGGAAATCACCTGGTTCGCGTCGGGAGTGGTGTCGTACTCGAACTCCACGGAGCGGAAGCGGGCCGACGTCCAGGCGTAGACGCGCGTGAACGGCGCTCCGGCGCCGCTGAACCTGACGATCGCTGCCGTCGGGCGGCGCCAGAACGACGGGCGCACGACACGGATCGTCACCCGGGTATACGGGAAGGACGGCGCATTGTCTTTGTACCAGATGTCGCCCGACCACCCGGTGCTCGTCGCGGTCAGCGACGCGATCCAGTGGTTCCGTGCGGTCAACCGCGAGTAGGCGGTACCGCTCGCCGTCATCTGGGCAAAGTTGCCGTCCACGTCCAGCCGCAGGTCTTCCGACCGGAACAGCGGAAGCACCGCGGCCCCGCCCACAACGTTGCCGTCGTCGGCCCATTCCGCACCGCTCCACTCAGCATCGGCGTGGCCGAACGGCGGGTCAGGAGGAACAGGATGCTGCGGGTTTCGCGGCCATTCCCGAACCGGCGCAGGCGGTAGCGGGCCCGACAGCAGGGCGGAGTAGGTGTACAGCCCGCTCGCGGGGCTGATCGGGAAGGGAAACCCCGGGATTGCGTCGAGTGCGTCGACGTTCGTTTCATCCGGGCTGTCGTCGTTCTCATCGCTGAAATTGGCGTTCACGGTCATCTCCAGAGTCGCTGAACAGAAACCCTGCGAGACTCCACCGCGGGAGCCCGGGCAACGCAGGCCAGAACGAACAATCAGCCTTCAGCGACAACCGGTTACCGGAGCCACCGCAGGGCGGGCCGACTCCTCACTTCCTACTCTCCCGGGCGGATCGCGTCAACGGAGTCCAGCCGAATCCGAGTCCGGCCGAATCACTGATAGGTGCGAACGATCACCCATTCCGATCCGAGCTTCACCGCGTCCACCACGACCGATTCGCCGCCGTCGTCGGTCGCCTGGAACCTCCAGCCGATCCGGACCGATGGAGAGTGCGTCATCAGCGGATGCGAGTACTCCGGTTCACCGAAAAGCGCCGTCGGGGTGTCGGACACCCGCCACCGGCGATCCCGCCAGAACATCCGTACGGGCAGGACGCCCTCGGTCCAGATCGTCGCCGTTCGATCCGTCGCTGTCTTCATGATGCCTTCTTCGTAGGTATGTTCGAATGTTAATGAAGCATAGACCGATCCCTGCGACACGCCAAGCAGAATTTTCACCCGATCGGAACGGGCCGATGCCCCAGCGCTCCTCTGCCCGACCGGCGAAGGTGCGTAGGCTGGAGGCCTATGCGACTCCTTCTCATTCGTCACGGACAGACCCCGGCCAACGTGCTCGGCCGGCTCGACACCGCCCACCCCGGGCCAGGGTTGACCGACCTCGGGCAGCGACAGGCCGAGGCGGTCCCCGAGGCCCTCCGCGGTGAGGCGATCGACGCGATTTTCGTCTCCACACTGCTGCGGACACAGCTCACTGCCCTGCCGCTCGCCACCGAGCGTGGCCTGGAACGGCGGATCACCGACGGGCTGCACGAGATCGAGGCTGGCGCCCTCGAGGGCCTGAGCAGTTACGCCGACCAGATGCGCTACATGGAGGTGGTGTTCTCGTGGGCGGCGGGCGACCTCGACGTCGCGATGCCGGGCGGCCCGAACGGCCGCGACTTCTTCGCCCGCTTCGACGCCGCCATCGAGACGATCGGGCGGGAACACGACGGCACCGTCGCCGTCGTCAGCCACGGCGCAGCCATCCGCACCTGGATCGCATCCCGCACGAGCGACGTCAACGTCCGGTATGCCGCCGCCCACGAACTGGCGAACACCGGAATCGTCATCGCCACCGGCAGCATGGCCGACGGATGGACCGTCGAGGAGTGGGACGGCGCCCCGATGGGCGGCACGCAGCTGGCCGACCCGTCAGCAGACGACCCGACCGGTGAAGCGCTGGCCTGACCGGATCGCTGGACGATCGTGTGCACCACTCCGCCTGGCCGCTCCCTCAGAAATCGATTGACGCGGACTGTGCGCGGAATGCGGGCCGAGCGCGACACCGGTTGGCGGAGTTATGCGCACCGAGCGACAGGCTCAGGTGCTGCGGAGCTCGCCGCGCACGATGGAGTCGCCAGAGTGAGCCGGGTTTCCATCGTCCGGTTCCTGCGAGACGTCGACGACGGAGTAGCGCTCGAGGTCGACGTCGTCCGGGAGCGAGAACGTGCCGCTCGCACCGCTGAGCAGGCCGAGACTGATCAGGCCTGACGTGCCGGGGTCGATCAGCCACACCTCTCGGAGCCCCTGGTCCGGCGCCGAGAGGTCGATAACCATCTGTTGAGCCCCTGAGCTTCCTTCTTCGACGCGCGCCGTGCCGGAGGCCTGCCAGTTCGGGAACGGCTCGAGCTCTGCCTCCGCGACGACGCGCGAGGCCGCCGGCCGCACGAACAGCGACGCCCCGACGACACCCGCGATCACTCCGACAACGAGCGATGCCGCAGCGACAATCCCCACCACTGCGCCTCGCCTGGGAATGCGGCGGCGGAACGCCCCGCGGCGGGCTGGAGAGCCGACGTCCCTGCGAACCGCCGCCTCGGGGGCTGATTGCTGTTTGCGTGGCACCTCCCGAACCTCCTCGGAGAGTCCGAGTTCCGAATGAATGCCCCTCCACACGGCATCCGGGGGCTGCACCAGTTCCTCATTTCCGAGGCTGCGGCCCACGCTCACGAGTCGGGACAGGGCGACGAGCTCGGCCTCGCACCGCGAACAGGTTCGGAGGTGCTCGCGCTGTTCGGCATTCGGGTCGGCTTCGCCGAAGGCAAAGAGAGTCAGCTGGTCGTCGTCAAGGTGCGCCATGGTTCGCCTCCAGTCGGGTGCGAAGACGGCCGAGACTCCGGCGGATGTGACTCTTCACCGTGCCCAGGGGGATGCCCGTGGTGTCCGCGATTTCTGAGTGCGTCAGGTCGCCGTAGAAGGCAAGGGCCATGACCCGACGCGGCACGGGCTCGAGGCGCTCCAGTTCGTCGACGATCATCAATCGTTCTGCGATTTCGGCGATATCAGGACTCCCCTCCTGTTCGAGGTTCTCCGCCAGGTTCTCCTCGATGCGGCGCGCGCGTGTGCGTGCCTCGAATGCGTCGGCGATTCGCCTGCGGGTGATGCCCACCAGCCACGCACCGAGTGGTCCCTTCGCGGGATCGAACGTTTCTCGTCCCCGCCAGGCCGAGATGAAAACCTGCTGCGTGACGTCTTCAGCGTCGGCGTCGACGCCGAGAGCCCGACGGGCGAGCGAATGGACGACGCCGGACCAGCGGGCGTAGGCAGCCGCCAGCCCACGTTCGTCGCCTGCGCTGAACAGCGCTTCGATGGCGGCATCGTCGTGATCCGTCACGTCACTGTGCGACCTCTCGATCCGGGACCGCTTCTCCGACGTGACCGTCGACCGCCGAGGCGGCGACGGCGCCCGGGTGGCGGCGCCGTCAAGCATAGTCTCGACCTCCACCCGCGTATCGCTCTTTTTCCGCCGCACCGATGGCGCGACCGGTTGCGAGAGGGCGGGATGCGCCGACGGGGCCCAGGACGGAGGCACCCAACCAGGATCCGGCAGACACATCCGCGCTCTCACTGGTACTTCCGTAAAAACACCTCGATCGGATGCAGCGCGGCGAAAAATAAACGCGTCTTCAGGTACTGGCCTCGCTCGTACTGAAAGTTTGCTGACAAGAGGGGCCAGGGGATGGTGCCGCCCGAGAACCGTGTCGTAGAGTCCCTCGCGGGAGGCACCCATTCGGGGCATGAGAATGCCATGACAAAGGAGTGCCGAACATGAAAAAGAAGAACACCATCGTCGCGATCACGGCTGCAGCAGCGGCTCTGGTCCTGGTGGGCCCGACAGCTCCGGCGACAGCCCACGGCGATTCGCCGGCCGGCACGATCGTCGACGTGGCCGTCGCCGCGTCAGGGGGCGGAACGCCGGACAGCAATCCGTACGACTACGACCTGCTCGTCCAGGCTGTCCTCGCGACCGGGTTGGCACCCGTCCTCGGCGACACCTCGCGAGAGTTCACCGTTTTCGCACCCAACGACCGTGCCTTCCTGCGGCTCGTGACCGATCTCACCGGAGTGGCTCCCGAAAGCGAAACCGAGGCTCTCACAACGATCACCACTGCCCTCACGCTCGACCAGATCAGCAATGTGCTGCTCTACCATGTCGTGCCGGATCGATCACTGGGTGTGGTGCAGGTCCTGATCTCCAAGTCGCTGACCATGGCGAATGGAGGGGTCGTCGAGCCGCGCGGGATCAATCTGCGCGATGAGAACACCGACCTGCGGAATCCGCGCCTGGTTCGGCAGGCTGTCAATATCGAGGCGAGCAACGGGGTCATCCACACGATCAGCCGGGTGCTGGTACCGGGCTCCCTCTGATAGTCCAGCGGGTGCCGGCTCTTCCCGACGGATCTGCCGGCACCCGCTGCCAGCGGGCACGGTTCCAGGCCTGACCGCCGTTCAGGCCTGGAGCGACCGGCCGCCGGTGTCGATCATGCCCTCGCCGAGAAGCCACTGGAGCCCCTCGGCGATCGCCTCGGCAGAGGTGTGCCGGGGCGCGTAGCCGATGTCGGATGCCGCGGCCGCGATGCTCATCGACGGGCTCCGGGAGACGTGGTCACGAGACGCCGCTGCGTGCTCCGGCGCCAAACGCGCCAGGAACTCCTCGAACGGGAGGTAGGAGAGGCGCGCCTCCTGGCCGAACCAGCGTGAGGCCGTTTCGGCGATCCCGCGGAGCGTCATCGCCCGCTCGGAGACGACGTGGTAGCTCTTTCCTGCTGACATGGCCGGGCGCTCGATGGCTTTCTGGAAACACTGCGCGACATCATCCGCGTGAACGTGATGCACCGTCTCGAGCCCGAGGTTGGGGAGAGCGACCTCCCTCCCTGCGGCGAGCGCCTCCCACACGCGGAGGTCGAAGTTGCCTGCAGCGTTGACCATCGGCCAGCCCGGTCCGGTGATGTGCCCGGGATGCAGCACGGTACACGGCAGTCCGCCGCGGTTCGACTCAGCGAGAAGCAGCGCTTCCATCGCCGCCTTGCCGATGCCGTATTCGCCGATCGGGTTGCGCTCGTCGGACTCGCGGGTGGGAACCGCGGCGGCCGGACCGTGCACCCAGATCGTGCCGCAGCTGGCCAGCAGCTGGACTCGGCCACGGAGCGCTTCCACGAGCTGCGCGGCCGACTCCGGGGTGAAGCACATCATGTCGATCACGACGTCGGGGTCGAGCTTCGCGACAGCGTCGGCGAAGGTCCCGTCGGCGTCGCCCGCTGCCCGCTCCAGCTGCACCTGCGTGACCCGCCGCCACGCGGCATCCTCTCGATACGGGGACCGGATGCCGCGACTCACCGCCACGACGTCGTGCCCGGCAGAGACGAGGCGAGGCACGAGGTAACTGCCGACGTGGCCGGTCGCCCCGATGACGACGATTCGTGCCATTGCACGCTCCTTCCGCCGGGATGCGGACGAGTCTATGTCAACGCTTCGCGCGCATCGTCAGGATTGCGAGGGGAATTCCGGCCGGTGGGCCGCGAGCGCTGCTCGGAAGCGCCGGTTCCCTGCCAGGAAGCTCACCACGAAATAGGCGATCCCCACGAGAAGTCCCAGAGACACGGCGAGCGCGGCCGACCCGCTGAAGATCACGACGATCGCCGCACTGAGCAGCCCAAGCAGCGCCGCGTTGATGATCATGATGAACATCATGGTGCTTCCGAACACCTGGCTGAGACCGCGTTTCGGCGAGAAGAAGTAATAGGTCTGCTGAACGCCGGGGAAGTCGTCGTGGGGCGAGGCCATCAGAACGCGCCGGATGCCGGGGTCCAGTTCGAGGTACGCACCGCGAAGCCGGTTCATGGCCACCACGTACATGAGGTCTTCCATGCCGATGTTCACCACCCGGACCTGGGTGAGCAGGCCGACGAGGTCGATGAACGCGAGCACGCCGATCGCGAAGGCGATGAAGGCATCGGAGAAGTCCGTGGCCTGGCCGACGAGGGCGAGGCTGACGAGGCCCGCCGACACGAGGGTGAGGAAGATGCCGATGCGGGAGAGGACCTCGCTCTGCGCCGTGCCGCGCGCGGCGAGGAGACCCCAATGCTCGGTCGCCAGAATCTGAGCGCGAAATGACGGGGTCGGGTCGGATGCGTCAGCCGGGGCATCTGCGGCGTGGCTTGCCATGCGGACATTCTCCGCTCGGCCGGTGCGGCTCAACAAGGGTGGATCTGCACCGACTTCCGGGAACTGCCCCTGACCCTACCGGGCGAGCGCGGTGCGGAGCGCCGGCGCCACCTCCGCCGCGAATCGCTGCATGGTCGACGGATCGTCTGAGGCGAGGATGAGAGTGCCGACGCCGTGCTCGACGACATACGGCAGCAGGTCGTCGACCCACTGCCTGCTCGGTCCACGAAGAAATCCGCTGCCCGTCGGCTCGAAACGGCCACTGATGTTCGCCAGGCGACGGATGTCTTTCGGGGTCCGTCCCGCGGCGAGCGCCGCCTCATCGATGACCGCGTTCGATGCGGCGAACTGAGCAGGCTCCATCGTGCCAAGGGAGGGGAGCCAGCCGTCGGCCTTTGCGCCCGTGAGGCGCAGCATCCGCGGCCGGTACGCCCCCAGCCAGATCGGAATGGGGTGTGCGGGAGCGGGACCTCGTTTCGCCCCGTCCACCGCGTAATGGGTTCCCGGGATGCGGAGCGGGGAGCGCTCGGAGGCATCCCAGATTCCGTGAATCACGTCGATCCCCTCGCTGAGCGCGTCGACTGCCTGGCCGGGGGTCAGCCGCGGGCCGCCCATCGCCGCCACCGCGCCGAGGAATCCCCCGGCGCCGAGTCCGAGGTTGAATCGACCGTGCGTGAGAAGGTCAAGGCTCGTGGCGGCGCGGGCCGTGACCGCCGCAGGCCTGAGCGGCAGGTTGAGCACATTCGCCGACACCTGAATCCGGTGCGTGCGTGCCGCGACCCAGGTCAACAGGGTCCAGGTGTCGAGGAACCGGGGCTGGTACGGGTGGTCCTGGTAGGTGACGAGGTCGAAGCCGAGGTCCTCGCTGAGGACACCGAGCTCGACGGCGGTTTCCGGGGGATTGTTGCCCGGCGTGATGAATGTGCCGAATTGCAGCTCATGTCCGTAATACATTCCGCCTGTCCTCAGTTCTTGTCGAGGGCTCCCCACGCTGCAACCGCCTGACCTCGTGAACGTTCGCCCACAGGACGAGCGCCATCAGAACCCACATACCCGCCATTACGGCCAGCGCCGGCATCAGAGGGTCGGCGAGAATTCCCACGCTGCGATCGATGAACGCACCGTCCCTGATCTCACCGCTCACCACCTCGCCCGCCGGCAGGTGGATCCGGGATTCGGGGGTGAACTCCACCAGTGACCCATCACTGGCCGTCGCCGTGCAGGTCACCAGCGGACGGAATCCGGGTCCGCTGAGGTCGCCCGAGTCCGTGCACCGGTCGACGGTGACGGATGCCGCCACTCGGCCGGGAGCGAACCGGTCCCACAGCGTGAACCCTCCGGCCACCAGGATTCCGACGGTCAGCACGCTGAGGAAGAGTCCAAGGACACCCGCCTTCGTCTTCGCCTGCCCGCGTAGGTGTGCCCGGCTCGTCTCAGACCCGCCGCCCGCGCTCCGCCAGCCCCCACGTTCGACCACGTCGACGCCGGGGTACCGTCGCCGGAGCGAGAGAAACCGCGAAAAGCTTCGGAGGTACATCACCAGAATCGGCAGGCCGACCCCGCCGAGAATCAGGCCGAGTGCCAGGATCGCCCCGGAGATTTCCGGTTCCCCGACCACCACGCCGCCATTGGAGAGCAACGTCGCAGGTTTGCGGTCGCCGGGGTCGGGTAATTCCCCCTCTCCGAGCCAGAGGTGCGGGGGAAGCGTCCAGGGGTCTCCTGCGGCCGGTTCGAACACGCCGGCGCACGTGTAGCTGTCGCGGTCCTCCTCGTCGACGTAGCCACAGGCAGTTACCGCGAACGTGCCTGCCTGCTGGGGAAGGCTTGAAACAACGGTCGGGGCGAGCATCGACCCCAGAATCAGTGCGGTGCCTGCGATGGGGAACGAGAGGAGAACGACGTCCTGGTAGCCGAATCGGCCGTGGACCCACAGACGGACCCGGGCGTTCGCGGCCGGCTCAGGCGGCCGGCGTCGGAGCACCACAACACCCGCCGCGACGACGAGCGATCCCACGATGCCGACGAACACCACGGTCCCGGCCATGGTCCGGTGGTCATCCCCCGGTTCGGGCTCCAGTGCACTGAGAAGGACCAGCGCCGCGAGGACGAGCACAACCACTCCCAGAAAGATCACGACGCACCCGCCGGCCAGCCGGGCACGGCTCAGCCGGCGAGGGGTATCCATGCCAGCAGTCTGGCACAGGGCCTGCATCGGGCGCGCGACGGCCGCAAGCCCCTTGTTCCTGCATGTGCCCAGTGCGTACTGTGAACGCTCCGTCGAGAAGGGAAGCACGCGATGAAGACATCGACCCGCACGTCAGGACGCGGTACCAGGAGAAGATCCGCCGGTGGTGCGGCGCTGACGCGCGACGTCGCGCCCGGCATCCACCGTCTCGAGCACGCCTACGTCAACTGTTATCTCGTGGAGGATGAAGGAGCGGTCACGATCGTCGACGCCGCCTTACCGTCGACGTGGCCGCACCTGCTGTCGGCGCTGTCCGAGATCGGTCGGTCGCTGACGGACGTCTCAGCGCTCGTACTCACCCACGCCCACTTCGACCACGTGGGCTTCGCCGCCAAAGCCGTGCAGGAGCGACGGATTCCGGTGTACGTCCACGCCGCCGACCGCGAACTGGCCGCGCATCCCTACCGCTACCAGCGCGAGCGGTCCCCGTTCCTGTACCCGCTCACCTACCCGAAATCGACGCGTGTCCTCGCGGCGATGACGGCGGCCGGCGCGTTGAGGGTGAAGGGGGTGAGCGACGTGAGGGACCTGCCGTCGTCGGGTGTTCTCGACGTTCCGGGCAGTCCGAACGTCATCTTCACGCCGGGTCACACGCGCGGGCACTGTGCGCTGCATTTCCCCGACCGGGACGCCCTGCTGACCGGGGATGCGCTCGTCACCCTTGACCCATACAAGGGAGCACGAGGGGCACAGATCATCGCCGGCGCCGCGACGGGGAACTCCGCGCAGGCGATGGAGTCGCTTGTGCCGCTCGCCGAAACCGGCGCGATGATCGTCTTGCCCGGGCACGGTGAGCCGTGGCTGGCCGGCATCCGGGCGGCCGTGCAGTCCGCGAAGGCGACCGGGGTGTCCTGACTCGCGACGATCAGATGTACTTGCGGACCTCCGCAAGGAAGTCCCGGGGCTCGTCAACCCAGAAGCGCACGACGTTCACGGTCTCGGTTCCCGACGGCAACCGGATCGATGTCGCGCGCTCCAGGGCGACTTCGATGTTGGTCTCGTTCTGCATGCGCATCCAGAGCGTGCGTCTGCCTTGGTCATCGACGGTGACCTTTGGCGCCTTGGCTTCGTCCGCCTGCTTGTCGAGACTCACCGACTCGACGTCGTCCCAGGCCAGGGGAACGTCCGTTTCCGCACCGTTGCGGACCCGGATGCCGCCGGGCCCGACCGCGTGCGGGCGGGTGACGAAGCCCAGCGCGAGCCCGATCATCCAGGTGAGCCCCCAGATGCCGAGGGCGAGGAACGCGATGCGCACGACCGGCCACCGGTGGACGATGAGGTCGAGGATCGGGATCTCGAACGCTGAGAGCCCGATGAAGATCATCAGGATCGTCCAGACCTGCTTGTGATAGGTGAAGCCGACAGCTCCCCGGGGAACTCTCGGACGACGGAAGAGAAAGCGATAGAGGCTCTGCCAGATGCCGATCTCCATGGTGAGGGCCCGGCGTGCGATGTACCTGGTCTGCTCCCACGGCGAGCGACGGCTGGTCGTCGTGGTGTCAGCGCTCATCGAATCACCGCCGCCGCGTCCGCTTCTTCCTGGATCAGGGCGCGCAACCGCGTCGCGATCGCATCGAGTCCCCGGGAGAGAGCCGCGCGATCAGCAGGGTCCACGGCATCCAGAAGGTTCGTGGAGAGGTTCGCGTGATCGCGTGCCATGTCGCTCATCGTGACTTCGCCGGCATCCGTCAGTGAGACGATCGTCGCCCGCCGGTCGGTCGGATGCGGAGACCGCTTGACGTACCCGGCTGCTTCGAGGGCGTCCACGAGGCCGGTGATGTTCCGGGCGCTGACGCCCATGGCGCCGGCGAGGGCCTGCTGTGGCGACGGGCCAAGGCCGGCCAGCACCCACAGCAGGTGGGTGCGTGCGGCAGTGAGGCCTGTGCCCTCGAAGGCCCGCGCCATGTCAGCGCGGAACAGTTCGCTGATCTCGAGGAGGCGATCCAGCGGATTCGACGTCGGGTCCATACCGGTACCCTACTACATCGTTACCTTACTTCACGATACGCGAGGAGATCAGGGGTCTCCGCCGGCTCGCGCAGCGACTACGTGGACGAGCCGCCCATGAGCCTCAACAGGCTCGCCAGCTGGGCCTGCTGCTGGCCGGTCAAGCGCTTGAGTTCCTCTGCTTCGAGCCCGACGAGCGCGATCATGGCCGCGTCGACGCGGGATGCCCCGTCGGCCGTCAGGCGCGCCAGGTTGCTTCGCCCGTCTCGCGGGTTGGCTTTCCGTTCGATCAGTCCGCGGGCCGCGAGATTTTCCAGCCGGTTGGACATTGCCGCAGTACCGATCATCGTCGCCCGCGAGAGCTCCATCGGGCTCAACTCGTGCGGCGGCTCGGCTCGCCGGAGGGCCGCGAGGACATCGAATTCCCAACTGCTCAGGTCGGCGCTCCGAAAGGCGGATGCACGGAGTGTGTTGAGGCGGAGGGCGACGCGACGAAGGCGAGACATGACATCCAGCGGGGTGAAGTCAATCTCGGGCAGGCGACCTGCCCACGCGTCCACCAGGAGATCTACTTCATCGTCGTCGCTCATGATGTTCTCAGGGTACCGGCGCGACGGATTTCCGGGCACACCCGCAGCATCAGCCGCCGAGCGCGTTGCGAATGGCGGCGGCGGCGCGCGTCAGCCGGGCGGCGATCGCCTCGGCGTTCCGAACCGGAGCGACGTAAACCACGGCGACAGCGGCTGGCGAGCGATCCCGGACAGCGAGGGGAACCGCAACGGACTGCACACTCGAGATCACTTCATCATGACTCGTCGCGAAACCGCGGGCATCGACCTCCCGGAGCTCGGCCCGGAGGCCGTCTGACACGGCGCCGGGCCACTCTGCGGGCGAGATCAGCGACAGGATCACCTTGCCGGGGGCACCCACAGTGACCGGGTGCCGGGTCCCGGGACGCTGGGCCATCGTGGCGATCGCATCGCGGGGCTCAACGCTGACCAGAGTGATGCACTCGCTCCTGTGGAACACCGACAGAAAGCAGGTCATGCCCAGCTCGTCGGCGGCGGCCGTGAGCTCGGGACGAGCCACCGCCTGGAGATCGGGAGCCACACCGGCCGCCAAGGCGGCCGTCGCGGGGCCGAGAGCCACCCGACCGCTCAGGTGGCGAACCACGAGCCCATGATCCTCGAGCGTGCGCAGGAGACGGTAGGCGATCGAGCGGTGCACATCAAGTTGGTGCGCGACGTCGTCGATGGAGAGATCGCCCCGCGTCTGGGCAAGGATCTCCAGGATGCGGATGCCCCGACTGAGCGTCTGCGAGGCGGGCGCTGCTGGAGAGGCGTTCGTGGGGGCGTGGCTGGTCATCGGACTCCTCGTGCAACGCTGACGTTGGGAGCGCCCGATCTAATCCAAAGCGGAACGTCCAGTTCTTTTATAGAACACGAAGGTCCTCGGATCAAGGTGTGCGACCCTCTTGCAGCGCACCCCTGACCACGGTTTCGAAGATCGGCCGCGGATCGGTGTACGCGTGGCGGGCGATGCGGTGAAGGATGAGCCCTTCGAAACAGGCGGCGATCGCTTCCGCGCCGGCGATCGGATCTCGGGCACCCATCTCGGTCAGGGCGGATATGGCAACCGCGCCCATGGACGCGCGCCCCTGGGACAACGCCTCACGTAGCTCGGCGTTGTGACTCGCTTCCATGAACAGGACGAGCCGTGCTGAGGTGAGGTCACGATTGTCGCGGGTTGCCACATCGAGCAGCGCGCACATCGCATCGACGAACTCGGTGGCGGACCGCGGCGAGAATGCAACACTTACAGTCGGCAGTTCGCGCTGAACGATCCACCCGGTGACGCCCATGAGCAGCGCAGAACGGGTGCGGAAGTGGTTGGACGTCGACCCCTTCGGCAAACCTGCTCGTTGGTCGACACGGACATGCGTGAGTGCGCGGAGCCCGCCCGTTGCGAGGAGGGTGATTGCGGCGTCGAGCACCCGCTCCCGGATCGGTATCATCATTCCACTATAAGCGTAGTAGAAATGCCACTATGTTCGTAGTACGATCCTCTCATGGGTAAGAGAAGACCCGACAGGGCAGCCGATCCCGAGATCGACTCCAGCCGGGAGAACGAGGAAACACTGCCCCACCTGGCAGGAGTGAAGCACTACTTCCTGGACCTGCCCGGGCTTCGAATGCACGTGGCGGAGGCAGGCAGCGGCGAACCGCTGCTTCTGCTGCACGGCTTCCCCCAGCACTGGTGGGCGTGGCGCAAGATGATTCCCGCGCTGGCGGAGCACTACCGCGTCATCTGCCCCGACCTGCGAGGGGCCGGATGGACGGATGCCCCCGCCGACGGGTACACGAACGACCAGCTGGTGGCCGACGTCGTCGCGCTCCTCGACGCCCTCCGGCTTGAGACGGTACACGTCGTCGGGTACGACTGGGGCGCGCTCCTCGGTTACCGGCTCTGCCTGAGCCAGCCTCACCGGGTCGAGCGTTTCATCCCCATCGCCGCTCCTCATCCGTACCCGGAATTCCACCCGCGAATGTTGTTGTCGCTGTGGAAGCTGTGGCCGATGCTCGCGATCGCAACGCCCGTCCTGGGGGCGAGGCTGCTCCGCTCCGGACGGCTCCCGCGCTGGCAGATGACAAGCGACACCCAGGATCGCTCGGTGTGGTCGGAGGAGGACCTCGACATTTTCGTCTCCCGCCTCCGCGATCCGGCGCGGGCACGAGCCGGATCCGCCCTGTATCGCGACTTCATCCTGGCCGAGGCAAAGCGGTCAGGCGCATACCGCGGTACGCGCCTGCGGACACCGACCCTCTCGCTCTATGGCTCCGTGCTCTACGGCGGGAACGACCCGTCCCGGGAACACCCTGAGATTGTCGGCGGCTACGAGGACTATGCCGACGACTTCACGTTGCAGCACGTGCCCGGTGCCGGCTACTACATCCCCGAGGAACAACCCGATGCCGTCGTTGCCCACACCCTCGAGTTCTTTGCGCGTGGCTGAAGTACGGACAAGCTGCCAGGGAAGGTCAGGCGACGGCCTCGATCCTTCGCTCCAGCCTGGGCACTGCGTCGAGAAGTTCACGGGTGTACGCGTCCTGGGGTTTCGAGAAGATCTCCTGAGTGCTGCCGCTTTCGACCACCGCCCCGAGCCTGAGCACCGTGATCGTGTCTGCGATCTGCCGCACGAGGCCCAGGTCATGCGAAATGAACAGGTAGCTGAGGTTGTGCTGTTCCCTGAGGTCGAGGAGCAGGTCCACGATCTGCGCCTGCACAGTGACATCGAGGGCAGAGGTCGGCTCGTCGAGGACGAGCACATCGGGTGCGAGCACGAGGGTGCGAGCCAGGGCCACCCGCTGGCGCTGACCCCCGGAGATCTCCCTGGCCGTCCGACCGAGCACGGTGGACGGCAGAGCCACCTGGTCAAGGACGTGAGCCACGCGGGCCCGCCGGGCCTGCGAGTCGCCGATTCCGTGGATCCGTAACGGCTCTTCGATGATGCGCCGCACGCTGTAGCGCGGGTCGACCGCCGAGAGAGGGTTCTGGTACACGAGCTGGAGCGTGCGCGCGAAGGGGTTGGCGTACGTTGCGTGGGCGGGCAGTTCCCTTCCGTCGACAACGGTGGAGCCTTCGTCGAAGCCGGTCAGCCCGGCGACGATCCGCGCCAGGGTGGTCTTGCCTGACCCCGACTCACCGACAAGGGCGTGGACGGATCCCTCTGCGACGGTCAACGAAACGTCGTCGAGGGCCCGGGTCGCCGTGTCAGCCGGACCGCGGCCCTCGAACGTCTTCGTGACGTTCGAGACCGAGATGATCGAGCGGGCGGATGCCTCCGGTTGACGCACGCGATCCCGGTACCTGTCGGGGGACGCTGCGGGGGCGTCAGAGAGAAGGGTGATCGTGTACGGGTCACGAGGCGACACGAGAACGACGCCTGCTGGCCCTTGTTCTCGCACGACCCCGTCCTTGAGCACCACGATTTCATCGCTGCGCTCCTGCGCCAGCGCCAGATCGTGGGTGATGAACAGGACGCCGAGCCCGAGCTCCTCGCGAAGCCCGTCGATCAGGTCGAGGATCCGCTTCTGGACGGTGACGTCCAGTGCCGAGGTCGGCTCATCGGCAATGAGCAGTGCCGGGTCCGCCGCGATGGCGATAGCGATGAGGACACGTTGCAGCTGTCCGCCTGAGAGTTCGTGCGGGAAAGCCCGGGACCGCGCTTTCGCGTCCCGGATACCGACGTGTTCAAGCAGACGGACAACCCGTGCCGGAACCTCGGAGCGCGGAACCGATGGGGCGAGGGCGCCGGCGATCTGCACGCCGATCCTCTGCAACGGGTCGAGCGAGCTGAGCGGGTCCTGGGGAACGAACCCGACCGAGCTTCCGCGAAGCGGTCGCCACTGCGAGGCGCTGTACCGGGTGACATCCCGTCCGACGACGGATACAGACCCGGCGGTGGAAGCGCCGTTGTGCGGTAACAGACCCGCGACGGCGCGGGCGATCGTGCTTTTCCCTGAGCCCGACTGCCCGACGAGCGAAACGGTCGACCCGTGCGGCACCGTGAACGAGACGTCGTGCACGACGTCCTCAAGAGGTCCGCGCCGGCGTCGGCGGTAGCCGATGGAGAGCCTGTCAACGACGAGCGGGGCCGGGAAGTCTGGAGCGAACAGGGTCATGGCGTGTTGCCTTCCTTGAGGACCCGGCTGAGCCGGCTGATCGAGAGCACGGTCACGGCGATGACCAGTCCGGGGATGACGACGAGCCAGGGCGACGAGACGACGTACTCGCGACCCTCGGACACAAGGAGACCCCACTCCGGTTGGGGTGGCGGGGCACCATAACCGAGGAAGCTCAGCGAGGAGATCCAGATGATCGAAATACCGAACTGGAGCCCGGTGAGGGCGAGCACAGACGAGTACGAGTTCGGGAAGATATGCCTGGCCAGCACGTACAGACGCTTCCCTCCGAGGTGGTGGCTCGCTTCGACGAAGGGGAGACCCTTCACCGTGAGGACCTCCGAGCGCATGATCCTGGTGAACGCGGCGATCGACGCGATGCCGACGGCGACGGCCGCGTTGAGGGCGCCGAAGCCCAGTGCGACGACGACGACCATCGAGAGCAGCAGCCCGGGAATCGACAGCAGCACGTCGACGAGCCGGCTGATGATTACGTCGGCGAGACCGCCGAAATACGCAGCGATAAGCCCCAGGATGGTCCCGACGCCCAGGCCGATCACCACGGCGACGGCTGAGCCGAGGAGCGTTCTGCCGGTGCCGTGGATGATCCGTGACAGCAGATCCCTGCCGAGATAGTCCGTGCCGAACCAGTGCGCGAGGGATGGGGCGGTGAGAATGCTGGCATCGTCCCCTGCAAGCGGATCGTAAGGAGAAAGCACCCGCGGTGCCAGCAGGGCGAGAAGCACGAACGCCACGACGGCCAGCGCGAGGTAGTCCATCGGCTCAAGCCGGGCGACGGCCGCCCGAAAGGAGCCGGCTTCTGCGCTTCGGCGCCGATCTCGGGATGCCGTCAGGATGGGAGCGCTCATGCTGTCACCTTCTGTCGTCTGGCCGGGACGGGTGCACCGGCGGCCTTCGATCCGTGCCGAAGGATCCGTGGATCAAGGCTGGGGTAGAGCAGGTCTGTGATCAGGTTGATGACGACGTAGACCGTTGAGACGAGAATCACGACGATGAGGATCACCGGTGTGTCCTGGTCCCGCACGCTCTCGTACGTGACGAACCCGAGGCCGCGTCGTGAGAACACGGTTTCCACGACAACGGCGCCGGCGAGCAGCTCCCCGACGACGAGCGCCAGCACCGTGATCGCCGGGATCGCCCCATTCTTGAGGATGTGACGGATCGCGATGGCGCCCTCACTGGTGCCCTTCGCCCTCAGCACGGTGACGAATGGCTCTGCCCGTGCCTTGCGGAGGCCCTGGATGAGCACTTCGGAGAGCACTCCGTTCACGGCGATGGCGAGGGTGGCCGCGGGCAGGATGTATGACACAAGACCCTGGTCGCGGATGGACGAGACCCATCCCAGCTGGAATGAGAAGACGCTCAGCAGGAGGAATCCGATCAGAAAGCTCGGTGTCGAGATGGAAATGATCGGGAGTGAAGCGGCCGCGTTCCGAAGGCCGGACCACGGCGCGAAAACCGTCGTCAGTGCGATCGTGAGCGAAAGCGCGAGGGTGAAGACAAATGCCATGGCAGCAAGGACGATGGTGTCCGAGACGCCCTGCGCGATGAGCTCGCTGACCGGCCTGCCGCTGACAAGAGAGTAGCCAAGGTCCCCCGAGAAGAGCCTTCCAACGGTGATCGTGAACTGCTCGAACGGCGACTTGTCGAGCTGATAGTAGGCGAGCAGCGCCTCGGCTGATGCCGGAGGCAGTGGGTTCAGCGGACTCGTCAACTTGTTCTCGATCGGGTCCCCTGGGAGGACGAAGAGCGTGAAGAACACGATGGTGTAGACGAGCGCCACGACGAGGACGGCCTGGGCGATGCGTCGAGCGACATAATTGCGAGCTGCCACGGCGATTCCAATCGTGAGGTGGTGCGGCGCCTGAGGCACCGCACCACTTCTGGGAGTTGTTAGTCGGTGACCGAGACGTTGTAGAACTCGGGAAGAGCTCCGTCGCTCAGTTCGAAGCCCTGGACACGCTCGGCGGCGACGAAGACCTGGCTGTCATTCAGGATCGGGATGACATACGCCTGGTCGACGAGGTGATCCTGGATCTGGGCAAGAAGCGCCGTGCGCTGGGTGTCGTCCGTCGCGGCGTTCTGTGCGTCCAGGAGCGACTGCAGTGTGGCATCCGAACCGGCGATGCCCAGCAGGTCGGATCCGTCGGCACTGTAGTACTCGCTCAGCCCCTTCGAGGGGTCCGGGTGCGGCCAGCCGACCCGCAGCGCGGCGACCTCGGGATCGGCGAACGCGGTGGCCCAGTAGGTCGAGTAGTCGAGTTCGTTGAGCGACAGTTCGATTCCTGCCTCGACGAACTGGTTCTGGATCGCCTGGAACAGGCTCTTCGCCGTGTTGTCGTACACGTCGATGTAGGTCTTCACGACGAGCCGCTCCCCGTCCTTCGTGCGGTAACCGTCAGAGTCGCGTGCGGTGAACCCGGCGGCGTCGAGGAGGGCGTTGGCCTCATCGAGGTCATAGTCGAACTTTGCTGACTCGTCGACGTAACCGAAGGTGCCCGGGGCCAGGACCGATGTCGCCGGCGACCAGCTCCCGGTGTACTGGTTCTTCACGATGGCATCGCGGTCGATGACGTGCTGAAGCGCTTTGCGGACGTTGATGTCGCCCAGGAACGGCGCAGCGGGCCTCAGGAACCACTGGTTGGAGAGGCCGACGCCCGTGCCCGCCACAACCTGGTAGCCGGAGTCGGCGAGGGCCTGCTCTTCACTGGGCTGCACGTAGCGAATGAGATCTCCCTCGCCCGATTTGAGCGTTCCCAGACGCACGCTGTCTTCGAGAACCGGGATGACGGTCACCTGTGCGAGGTGGGCCTCACCCTGGTTCGGCGAGCTGGGCGGCGCCCAGGCGTAGCCGTCCCGCCGGGAGAGCACGATCTCCTTGCCGTACGTCTCGGAGGCGACGACGAACGGGCCGCTTCCGATGAGGTTCACGAACTTCGACTGCTCCTCCTTGCTCGCGTCGATGGTCGCGTCGGCGACGAGGCCGGCTCCCCATCCGGTGAGGACGTTGAGGAACGGCGCGTAGGGCGCGGGAAGCGTGACGACGACGGTCCGCTCGTCGTCGTCCGCCACCGCGGTGAGGCCGGAGGGGAACTGCGCGTTGGGCGTTGTGCCCTTCGCGTCATCGCCGCTCGACTGCCATTCGAGGTTCTTCTTGACACTCGATGCGTTCACCGGGGTTCCGTCGCTGTAGGTCACTCCGTCACGGAGAACGAAGGTGTAGGTCAGCCCGTCGGGACTGGCAGTCCAGCTCTCGGCGATCCAGGGTTCGAGTTCCCCGGAGTCTGCGTTGCGGTACAGCAGGCGGTCGGTGATGTTCTGCTGGAGGGCCCGGGTCTGCCAGGTGCCGGACTCCTGCACCTGCGCGCTCGTCGCGATCTCCGCGTCGAGGTAGGTCAGGGTGCCGCCATCGGAGGACGCCGCCGGTGTCTGCGCTGCGCAGCCGGCGGTCAGAACGGTGACGGCGGTGAGGGCTGCGGCGAGCCAGATTTTCTTCTTCACGGGTGCTCCTGAGTAGTCGATGTGCCGAACCGGCGTCGTGCGCCGAACCGTGCTGCGGGGGTCAACGGTTCTCATGCTGTATTTCCGGGCGGTCCTCTGTCGAACTGTGTTGCGGCATGTGTCGACACAAACGGTCACAGAAAACACGAGGTGAGACTCATAATCGGGCGCGACGGATACCACGGGCTCCGTGAAGGAGTTCGTGGTCCCTGGCGTTCGTCGATCAGCTGGAGGGAGGTTGGATCTCGTGCTTTCGTGCCCACGGCGACGGATCCGCCTGGTTGACGTACCAGTCCCCGACGAGCCGCGCCTTGTAGCCGCGCGGATTGTGCGAGACGAGCGTGCGCGCGTTGCGCCAGTGCCGGTCAAGTCCCGTGCTGCGTTCCACGGCTGACGAGCCCAGCGCGTCGTAGAGCTCCGTGGACGCTCGAAGCGCAGCATCCGCGGCCACGAGTTGCGCCTCCCAGGTCGCGACCGCCGCGGCACGCAACTGGTCGGCGGTTCCGGCAGAATCCGAGTTCTCGAACGAGGCGGCCGGTACCGGGATCGAGGAACCAACGACTGCGCGTTCGAGTTCGTCGAGTCCGGCATCGAGCTCGGATGCGGCGTTCAGGACGATCGCCCTCGCGGCCGCTGCCGCCGCCGCAACGCCCCCGATCGCCTGCTGGACGACGGCGTCGTCGCGTGGCGCGGCAGCGAGCCCCTGGGGGTAGTTGCGCAGCCGGGCCCGGACAGCGGCTGCCGCCTCGTCGCGGGCGGAGAGCGCGACACCGGCCAGGGAGGCGAGCAGGACGATCTGGTAAATGATCTCCTGATGCGGTGCCCGCTCGTCCGAGCGGAATACCGCGTCCCCGGCTACAACAGCCCGGTCGAAGATCGTCGTCCCGCTTCCCGTCAGCCGCTGGCCGATGCCGCCCCAGTCGTCGAAGAGCTCGACTCCGTCTCCGCGAGCGTCGACGAGAACGAACACGTCGGTGTCGTCGGAGGCCTTCGCCGCCACCGAGATCCAGTCGCCGTAGATGCTGCCGGTGCTGTAATACTTTGTCCCGGTCACCGTTGGCGGGAAGGTGCTCGCATCGAACCGTGTCGAGTTCCCGGCGCCGGGGACGGTGGCACGCTCTGACCATGCCCCTCCGACGACGTCACCGGAGGCGATCCGGTGCAGCCATTCGCTCGCGCCAGGAGCATCCCGATGCCACACCCGGTCTTCGACGAAGGCGATGTGGTTGCGCCACAACTGCGGCTGGTTGGAATCCGCGGTGCCCAGTTCGATGAGGAGGGCGGTGAACTCGGTGACGGTGAGTCCGGCACCCCCCGCGTCGACGGGCAGACGCAGGGCGCCGAAGCCGGCTTCTGCGAGCAGGCGCACCTCCTCCAACGGAAGGGACCGATCGAGATCACGTTCTGCGGCCCGACTCGCGATGGTCGCGAAGACCGGGCCGAGCCGTTGGCGTGCGGCTTTGAGCCCGACCGGAACGGCAAGGGTCTGAGATGCGATGGAATTCATCGACGGGCTCCTTCCAGGAGAGCAGCGGACCCCGCGAGGAGGCCATGACCGCCGCGATATGCCGCAGCGGGGTGAGTGGGAGGCAGGCGGTCCCCCGCACCGGTGAGGCGGTCCCGGAGGGTCTCGCCTGGAGCATACGACTCACGCACCCGGCCGCGCCTGCGGAGTTCAGGCACGACCAGGTCGACAAAATCGCGGACCGTGTCGAAGCTGTGGTATTGCCGGAGGTTGATGCCGTCGATGCCGAGTTCGTCGAGCCAGCGCTCGATCTCGTCGGCGACAGCGCCGGGGGTTCCCGCGGCAAAGAAATCGCGCTCGAGGTCGGTGGCGGCCGATGCCGTGAAGGCTTCGATGCTCTGGCCCAGGGCGGCGGGAGGCACCGCACCCTCGGCGACACCCTCCCGACGCAGAGCCTCTGCCACGGTGATGTCGCCGGGGTGCGCCGTCGGGTCGAAGGGCAGGCTGGCGTGAACGTATCGACCGACCGTGCTCGCGGACCGGCGGTAGACGTCGAGTTTGTCGGCCACCTCTGCGTCGGTCCTGCCGACGATGACCGCGGCCTGGACAATCACTTTGAGTGCGTCGCCTGGTCGTCCGTTCGCACGCGCGGCCTCGCGAAAACGGCCGACCAGAGGGGTTATCCCTGATTCGCCCCTCACCCCGGTGAAAACGGCTTCGGCGTGCTTGCCGGCCTGCCGGATTCCAGCCGGCGATGCCGTCGCCTGGAAGAGGACCGGGGTGCGCTGCCGCGACGGTTCCGAGAGGTGAGGACCGGCGACCTGGAAATGCTCACCGACATGGTCGATGTAGCGCACCTTGGCCGGATCGGTATAGATCCCTCGCTCAACATCACGAATCACGGCGTCGTCGTCCCACGACCCTTCCCACAGCTTGTAGAGCACATCGAGGTACTCCTCGGCGATGGCGAAACGGGTGTCATGCGGAATTTCTCCCGTGAGACCGAAGTTGCGAGCGGCGTTTGGCAGATACGACGTGACGATGTTCCAGCCGATCCGACCCGAGGTGAGGTGGTCGAGGGTGCTCATCCGGCGCGCGAATGCGAACGGCGGTTCGTAACTGGTGGAGAAGGTGACACCGAACCCGACGTTGTCGGCGACAGCGGCCATGGCTGGAACGACGAGCATCGGATCGTTGTTGGGGATCTGGAGCCCCAGGCGCAGTGCGTCGTCCGGACCTCCGCGGAAGACGTCGTAGGCACCGACGACGTCAGCGATGAAGATGGCGTCGAACCCGCCATCCTCCGTGATTCGAGCGAGCTCGGTCCAGTACGTGATGTCCGTGTAGCGGTGCCGGTTGTTCCCGGGCAGTCGCCAGAGCCCGTGGGTGATATGACTCACGCAGTTCATCTCGAAGAGGTTCAGGATGAGTTTCTTCGTGGGGTTGTCTGCCATGGCCCTCATGCTAGGAGCGCGCGTCACCGGGCGGTTCGTTTGTAACGATGTATGTCGCGGGATGTCGTTGTGTGTCCCGCTGCACAGAAACCGTCGGGGCTCAGAGTGCCGAACTCAGCCCGCCGGAAGCTGTCGGGCGAGGTCCTCGCCCCAGCGCCGCGCGCGTTCCAGTTCGCCGTCCGCGATCGGGCCGGAATAGCCGTGCACGCCGAACGTTTCCGGTTTCGCGACCGCACGGAAGCCCAGTCGCACGAGGCGCTTCATCGCCTTCTTCGCGGCAGACCCGGGCAGCCGGGGCGTGACGACCCGCGTGTCGAACGTGGCAACCGGTATCGCGTGGCCGGGTGACGGTTGCGCCTCGATCCACTCCCGGATGCCGCGCTCGGGGACGCGTTCGGCGCCCTGCTTTCGTGCGGACTCGCGCGTTGCAGCTGTCGACATGGAGAACGCATGCGTCGGCCCGCCGACCACGACCAGGTCGACGTCTGGTTCGATGACGGCGGGCGCCGATGCCGTATCGACCACGTCTATGCGATCGCCCCCGAGCCCCGCCGCGACCGCGCGCGCGACCTCCTCCGTGTTTCCCCAGATCGATTCGAAAACCACCAGTGCTCTCATGTCGCCTCCCTGTGGGCGACGAGCATACGCGCGTGACCGTGCGGCGACATCCCCCGCTCCGCCACACGCCGTTCAGTACCGCGACGCGTTGTGTCGCCTGCATCGATAGACGAAAACAGGGGCTGGCACCGACTGCAGAACTCGACGATCATGGTCGGCACGGGGCCGTGCGCAGAAACCGCCATACCCGTCAGAGGAACAGGAGGCACCATGTCGTTCTCATTCACCGTCGAACCGGCCGAGTTCAGCAAATCGCAACTGAACGGCATCCGCCTGGCCCTCGGAATCGCCGGGGCGGTCGCCGTTGGAATCGGCATCGCCATCTTCGTGTGGGCGAATGCGACGCTCCTCGTGGTCGCCTGGCTGTTCGGGCTCTTCTTCCTCATTGCCGGGATCGCGCGGGTCGTTCGCAGCTTCACCGTCCCTGGCGCGTCGGGTGGTTACCGCACGCTCAGCGTCATCCTCGGTCTTCTCGTTGTCCTCGCCGGCGTGTATCTCATGATCAATCCGGATTTCGGCGTCGACATCCTCGCCTACATCATCGGTATCGCCTGGATTGTGGAAGGAGTGGCGACGCTCGCCGACTCGTCGAGCAGGGCATCGAGGGCGGCGGCCATCGTCTACGCCATCGTCAGCATCATCGGTGGTGTGATCATCTTCTTCATTCCAACGACAGCCGTCGTCATCCTGCTGAAGATCGCCGCCATCGTTCTCGTCATCGCCGGTGTCGTCCAGATCTTCCAGGCCCTGACCCTCGGTCGGCGGGCACGAGCCGCGCAGACCGCGTGACGCGAGCAGGCGCAGTCGGCTGGACTCGCTGAGGAGCGAAGCCGCAATCCGACCGCCAATGTGGTGTCGATGCTGGGGCTGGCATGGCTTGGGATTCGGATGCATAATTCCGGCATAACGCCTCGCTGCCCTTCAAGGCCAGACCTGACGTACTCCATCGAGGCTGCCATGACCCGCTCCCCCAGGCTCTCCGTCTTCGCCACCGTCCTTCTGACCGGAATTCTCACGCTCTTCGGCACGACGGCGTCCACCGCCGCCACCCCGTACGCCTTCGCCGTGATCGGTGATGTGCCGTACGGCAGCGCGCAGATCTCGGCGTTCCCTTCCTACATCTCGAAAATCAACGCCGACACGGGCGTGCGGCTCGTCAGCCACCTCGGCGACATCAGCAGCCCGCTCAACTGCTCCTCCTCGTACTACGCGAACGTGCGGTCGCGATTCGACCTCTTCGCCGACCCTCTCGTCTACACGCCCGGCGACAACGAGTGGGCCGACTGCTGGCGGGCGACGACCGGCGCCGGCGCACCCCTCAGCAAGCTCGCAACACTGAGGAGCGTGTTCTTCCCTGCTCCGGGGACCTCGCTCGGGGCGACGCGGATCCCCGTCACCGCGCAGTCCGGGTACCCCGAGAACGTCACCTTCGCCGCCGGCTCTCTCACCTTCGCCGCTTTTCACGCGGTGGGATCGTCCAACGACCTCGTCCCCTGGTACGGCGCGTCCTCTCCCTCCGCGGCGCAGACGGCCGAAGTCACGTCGCGCATCGACGCCGCCGCCCGCCTGATCACCGACGCCTTCACGCGCGCCCGTGCCGCGGGAAGCCGGGCCGTCGTCCTGATCACACAGGCCGACATGTTCATTCCCAGCCAGGGATCGGCGTACAAAAGCGGGTTCCAGAAAATCGTCCAGACCATCGCATCCCAGAGCCTGTCCTTCGCCAAGCCGGTCTTCCTCATCAACGGCGATACGCACAGCTACCGCAGCGACAAGCCCCTGACGTTGTCGAGCTGGAGGAGCTACTACGGCATCACGTCGAGCGTCTCGAACCTGTCACGCATCACGATCATGGGGGGCACCAGTGAGTGGACCAGGTTCACCGTCGTCTCGACGTCGTCCGTCCTGCAGTGGCAGAGAATCCCGTCGTGATGATCGGGCGGGTCACGCCCCTCGCTCAGCGATGGAGCGTCGACCGCGCCTCATTCCGGTGACGGTAGCGTTCACGGCGACGATGATCGCGATGCCGACCCATTCGTTCATCATCGGCACCTGGTGAAGGACGATGAGGCCGGCGAGGGCAGCGACCACCGGATGGACGCTCATGAAGACACTGAAGACGGGGGTCGGCACCCGCCGGATGGCGAGCAGGTCGAGCGCATAGGGAACGGCCGAACAGAGAACGCCGGCGGCGATCGCGGCGAGGAGCGACGCAGCGGTGAAGCGGCCCTGCACCGCGAAGATGACAACAACGGGCAGCGTCATCACCGCCGCGACCAGCGTCGCCGCCGCAGCCCCCTGCAGCCCGGGCGTTCGCCTGCCGATCGTCCGGTTGAGCAGGATGTACGCCGCCCAGCTCACAGCCCCCACGAGACCGGCCCCGATTCCGACCAGGTCGCTCGACGGCCCGGGCAGAACCAGGATCCAGACGCCGCCGAACGCCGCGACGGCACAGACAAGGTCGAGCAGACGACGGGAGGAGAGAAGCGCCACGCCCAGCGGTCCGAGGAACTCCAGGGTGACGGCGAGGCCGAGCCCGAGGCGGTCAACCGCCGTGTAGAGGCCGAGGTTCATCGTCACGAAGACGACGCCGAGGAGCAGGATCGGCCACCATTGTGCTCTCGTGAACCGATGCAACGGGGGCCGAACGGTCGGCATCAGCACCGCGGCGCCGACGATCTGGCGGATGGCGACGACCCCGACCGGTCCGATCGCGTCGAACGCGGTGGAGCCGGCGGCAGCGCCGAACTGGTTGCTCACGGCGCTCGTCAGCATCATGCCTACCCCCGACAGGGTACGGCCGCTCGGCGCTGACGCGCCGTCGGTCACACCTCTGTTACCTGTCGGCGGGGCGGCTGGCGCCCGAGTCGCGTGCGCTGTCACCTCGCCAGTGTGGCGGGCATCTTGCGGAATTCCGAATGCGCGATGGTCGCCTGCCATACGCTCTACGCATGGCTCTCGAACTCTCAGCGCTCCGGCTCCTGGTCGCCTGCGTCGGCCAGGGCACGATCACGGATGCCGCCATCGAACGGGGACTGTCGCAGGCGGCCGCCTCTCGCGGAATCGCTGCCCTCGAGGCGGAACTCGGCACCCGGCTGCTTCGCCGCGGACCCCGCGGCGTCGTGCCGACGCCCGCCGGAAACCGGGTCGTCGTTCAGGCGCGCCGGGTGCTCGCCGAGGTGGACGCGGTACGCACCGTTGTCGGTTCAGACGGCAGAACCTTGCGGGTCGGATACGCCTGGGCAGCATTCGGGGCGCACACCGACGGCATCCGCAAACGGTGGGCCGCCGAGCACCCTGCCACGCGGCTGGAACTCGTCCACGTGAACACGCGGACGGCGGGACTGGCAGAGGGCATCGTCGACATCGCCGTCCTCCGCGTTCCCGTCGACGCACGGTTTCTCGCGGTGGAGCTGGGCCGTGAGCGCCGGTTCGCGGCGGTCCCCGCCGACGACGCGCTCGCCCGGAGGAGGTCACTTCGACTCTCTGACCTCGAGGGGCGCGTCGTGGTCACCGACCCGGAGACGAGCACCACCACGGCCTCGCTCTGGGCGGACGGGGCCGTGACGATCCGGCACATCCGCGACATGGAGGAATGGCTCGACGAGATCGCGACCGGCGGGGCGGTCGGCACCACGGCGGAGGCGACTGTGGCGCGGCATCCTCGACGCGGCGTTGCCTATCGTCTGGTGCGCGATGCCCCGCTCATTCCCGTGACGCTCGCCTGGTGGCGTGACGACGAGGCCCGTGACGCCCGAAGCCTCGTCGACATCGCACGGGAGTTCTACGACACCGCGTCCACCAGACCCGCCTGACCCGCTGTGGACGTCGCTTCGCCGGAAGTGCTTGGGTGGGCATGCACCGAATCGGCGACGTCCCCGGAAGGAATCCCGTGAAGAAGTTCACCATGCCCAACACCCAGATCGAGGCCCCGAACGTCGTTCTCGGGTTGATGCGCATTCCCGACAAGACGGATGACGAAATCCGCGATCTCGTGAGAACTGCCCGTGACGCCGGAATCGACTTCGTCGACCACGCCGACATCTACGGGGACGACCTGCACGGGTGCGAGCGCCGCTTCGCGGAGGCGATGCACCTGACCCCCGCCGAGCGGGACGCCATCACGATCCAGACGAAGGCGGGGATCGTCGGGAACGGCCCCTACTTCGACTTCTCCTACGAGCACCTCATCGAGTCGGTGAACGGGTCACTCGACGCCCTGCAGACCGACCACATCGACATCCTGCTGCTGCACCGGCCCGACGCGCTCGTCGAGCCGGAGGAAGTCGCCCGGGCGTTCGACGAACTCGAAGCTGCCGGAAAGGTGCGATCCTTCGGCGTCTCCAACCACACGCCGCGGCAGATCGACCTGCTGAAGCGTTTCGTGCGGCAGCCGATCGTCGCCAACCAGGTGCAGTTCTCGATCACCCACGCCCCGATCGTCACCCAGGGCGTGGCGGCGAACATGCTCGACGAGCAGCAGTCGGTCACCCTCGACGGCGGCGGGATCGTCGACTACTGCCGACTGCACGACATCACGCTGCAGGCCTGGTCGCCGTTCCAGGCCGGCTTCTTCACCGGCGTGTTCCTCGGGTCTCCCGAGTATCCGAAACTCAACGCGGTGATCGACCGCCTCGCCGCGCAGTACGACGTTCCGCCGATCGCCGTTGCCACTGCATGGATCACCCGTCACCCCGCACAGATGCAGGTCGTGCTGGGCACGACGAGTCCCGACCGTGTCGCCGGGGCAGCACTCGGCTCCGATCTCCCGCTGACCCGGCCCGAATGGTACGAGTTGTTCCGCGCAGCGGGGCACCTCGTACCGTAGACCGGGGCGGCATTCGCCCCACTTACTCAGCGCAGAGGACACTCTCATGAACGACCCACAGCCCGTCAGCCTCGAATCAGCACGCCAGCGAGCGATGGAGATCCGGGCGCTCTATGAGACGCTCGAGCAGCGCCTCAACGGACAGGTCTGGACCCTCCAGGAACTGATGCTGGGGTTCGGCAACGACGTCGGAACGGTGGGGCGCCTCATCCTCGCCCACGAAGGCACCTGGGAGATCGACGGCGACGTGAACGCGCAGCTCGAGCACAAGCTCTCGGAGTCGCTCTGGTGGGTTATCGTCATCGCCGAACGCCTGGGCATCGACATCACGGATGCCTTCGCCGGCACCATGGATCGGATCGAACGCGGCCTCACTCCCACAGTCGAGTCGACCGGATCGTGAGGGTGCGCTGACTCGAACCGCCGCCTCGTCGAAAGCCACTCGTCAAGCGCTGACCGAAGCCAGCGCCATCAGCATCCCGTCGACGCGACGGGGGATCCCGATCGCGTCGTCGCGAAGCTCCTCGGGAAGAAGTTCTGGCGGAGCATCCTGAAAAGACACCGGGCGCAGCCATCGATCGATTGCCGCGCTGCCGACCGAGGTGTGGGCGGCGTTGGTGGTCGCCGGGTATGGGCCACCGTGTGTCATCGACCAGACGACAGCGACGCCGGTCGGGACATCGTTGAAGACGAGCCGCCCGGCCATCCGTGTCATCGCCTCAGTGAGTGCGGCAACGGCGGTCACGTCCTCGCCTTCAAGCATCAGCGACATCGTGAGCTGGCCACCCAGCGCGTCGAGGACCGCCGGCAACGCATCGCCGTCCTGGTATCGCACAACCACGGCCGCCGGGCCGAAGGATTCCTCAAGAAAAGCGTCAGAGAGCTGCCCGACGTCGATGCTGATCAGCCGGGCCCCGTGCTGACCTGGACCGCCGTCTGCCAGTACCGCGGCGCCCGGCTCGTTCGCCCATCGTGCCGCGCTCTCAGAGAACCGCTCCTGGACGGTGTCGTTCAACAACACTTGGGCAGGCACCGCCCGGAGAGCGGCGGTGAGGTGTTCGACCAGGTCGTCGCCGTCGGCATCCGGCACAAAGAGAAGGTTCGGCTTCGTGCACAGCTGCCCGGCGCTCCCCGAGATCGACGTGGCCAGTTGCTCGGCTATGCGCCGACCCCTCGCGCGAGCCGCAGCCCGCGTCACAACAACAGGATTGAGACTGCCGAGTTCACCGAAGAAGGGGATGGGCTGCGGACGGGACGACGCGAGGTCGAAAAGCGCTCGTCCGGCACCCGTCGAGCCGGTGAAGCCCACCGCCCGGATGTTCGGGTCCAGGACCAACTCCCGTCCGGCCTCGAATCCTGAAACGAGGCTGAGTGTGGCCGAAGGCAGCGCCAGGCGCGCGACCGCCCGGCTCATCGCCTCGAACGTGCGCGCACTTGTCAGTGGGTGGCCGGGGTGCGCTTTGACGACGACGGGGCAACCGGCGGCCAGGGCCGACACGGTGTCACCCCCGGGAACGCTGAAGGCGAGCGGAAAGTTGCTCGCTCCGAACACGGCGACAGCACCGATCGGTACCCGGGTCCGGCGAAGGTCAGGCGTGGCCGCGGTCGCGCGGTCGATGCTGGCGCCGAGATAACCCCCGTCGTCAAGGACCCCGGCGAACAGCCGCGCCTGGTTGATGGTTCGGTTCATCTCCCCCGCGAGACGCGCCGGCGACAGCGCGGTCTCTGCTCTCGCGAGGCGTTCGATTTCTTCCCGATCCGCCGAAAGTTCGTCGGCGATGGCGTGGAGCAACTGCGCCCGTTCGGCGCGGCTTGTCCGCGCGTACACGACCGCCGCTGCACCCGCGGCAGCGCAAACCGCCCCGACGTTCTCAGTGGCCGAATCCTGGGCGCCCATCAGCCCTTCACCGCCCCGGCGCTCAAGCCCTGCACGAGGAACTTCTGCACATAGGCGAAGAGCACCACGACAGGGACGATCGCGATGACACCACCGGCAGCGAGAGCACCGAAGTCGGTGCCGAATTCGCCGAGCAGATAGCTCAAACCCACCGGAACGGTGAAGCGATCCTGACTGCTGAGGAACATGATGGCGAACAGGAAGTTGTTCCATGCGCTGATGAACGCAAACGAGCCGACGGCCACGATGCCGGGTTTCAGCAGTGGCAGGACGACGAGCCGGAATGCCTGGATGCGGGTGCAACCGTCGACCCAGGCGGCTTCCTCGAGCTCCATCGGAACGTTCCGGATGAAGCCCGCCATAAGGATCAGCGACAGAGGGAGCTGGAAGACCGTGTCGGCAATGATCAGGCTCCACAGACTGTTGGTGAGGCCGAAGGTGTTGAAGATCTCGAAGAGCGGGATGAGCATCATGGCGCCAGGGACGAACTGGGTGCAGAGCATGGCGACGAGGAACAGCGCCTTGCCCTTGAACGGGAATCGCGCCAGGGCATACCCGCCGAGAAGGGCGATCACTGTGGAGACGAGGAGGCTCATCACGGCGGCGAAGAGGCTGTTCTGGAAGTAGATCCCGAAGCCGGATCCGTTCCAGACCGTCACGAAGTGGTCGAACGTGATCGGCCAGGGCACCAGCGACGTGGAGCCGGTCGGCCGGAATGCGAACAACAGCATCCAGTAGAACGGGACGATCGTGAATACGAGGAAGAGTGCCATGGGCACGTAGGTCAGCACCCGATCGATGCGATGTGCCCGTTTCCTCTCCGCGCTCAGGACGCGCACCGGGGCCGGCACACGGCTTTCGGTTCGCTCGGGGGCAGCGGGCGGGGTCAGCAGACTGGTCACTTGTCGTCACCTTTCGTCTTCGTGATTCGGAGGTAGAGCAATGAGAAGAAGGTGAGGATGACGAACGCCACGACGGTGAGAGCCGATCCGTAGCCGAAGTCCCGATCATGGATGGCGGTCTGGGCGACGTACAGCGGAAGCGTCGTCGTTGCGCTTGCCGGTCCGCCGCCCGTGAGGGTGTAGAGCAGGTCGACATTGTTGAACTCCCACACCGCACGAAGGAGCGTCGCGATGATGACGGCCTGGCGGATGTGCGGCCAGGTGATGGAGGTGAACTGGCGGATCTTGCCCGCGCCGTCCATCTCAGCCGATTCGTACAGTTCGAGCGAGACGGACTGCAGGTCGGCGAGGATGAGAATGGCGAAGAACGGGATGCCTTTCCACAGTTCGGCCAGCACCACCGCCCAGAACGTTGTGTCGCCGGCGAGGAACGAGGTTCCGTATTCACCGATACCCATGTCTGCGAGGTATTTGCTGACGCCGGTTGACGGGTTGTAGATCAGGATCCAGATCGTGGTCGTGAGGATGCCTGAGACAGCCCACGGCGAGAAGACCAAAGCGCGGGCGATGCCCCGGCCAACGAAGGTCTTGTTGATCAGCAGAGCGAGCGCCAGGCCAAAGACGAACTGCAGGCCGACCTCGACCACCACCCACTGGGCGGTGAAGCTGAGGCTCCGCCAGAACAGGGCATCTGACGCCATCGCGATGAAGTTGTCGAAGCCGGCGAAGCCGTCCTTCCAAGGCTGGGTGACGTTCGAGTGCTGCAGGCTGTAGTAGAAGACGCTGCCCACCGGATATACCAGGAAGACAACGGTGAGGATCGCCGCCGGGGCGATGAGGAAGTAGGGATAGTACCGGGCCAGCCGCCGGGCAGGTGGCGCGGATCGCACGGTCAGGGCGGGGAGTGCCATGGGGATGATGCCTCCTGGACAGCGGTGGAAGAAGGGGCGCCGGGTCAACTCCCGGCGCCCCGAGATGGTGGGAAGGGTTACTTCCCGAGGTACTCCTGCTGCGCTTCGGTCAGGCTCGCCGCGGCAGCGGTGAGGAAGTCCTTCACAGTGAGGTCGCCTTGCAGAACGCGCTGCCATTCCGGCAGGAGATCCGTCGTCGTGATCGAGTTGAACTCGGGGAGGTAGTACGGCTGCTGGAGCAGCACGGCATCGGGTTCAGCCGCGGCGGCCAGTGCAGACTGCATCGGCTGGTTCTCTGTCACCCACGCCTCTTCGGCGACCTCGAGGTTTCCGGGCAGGTAGCCGGACTTCTCAGCCCAGAAGCTGTTTCCTTCGGCGCTCATGGTGAATTCGAGGAACTTCCAGGCTGCTTCCTTGTGCTCGCTGTCTTTGAACATCGCGAACCCGGTAGTCATCCATCCGGAAAGGATGGTGGATCCGTCGTCGGAGGGGAACGGAGCGACGCCTTCGACGGCATCCGCGCCGAGCGCTGCGACATGCGACGGATAGGAACCGATGCTGTGGCTCAGCATCGCCGTGCCACCGGCGCCGAATTGCGCGACCATCGTCTTGAAGTCTGCGGTGAGATCGCTCTCGGCCGTGTTCTTCTTGTAGAGCGCTGCGTACTCTTCGGCGGCTTTGATGACCTTGGGGTCATCGAGCGTGGAGGTGCCGTCCTTGCGGAAGAAGGTGTCGACACCGGCCTTCGGGTACACCATCTCGACGAACTGCGGGAAGAAGCCGGCACCGCCGCGGATCGTGTAGCCGAACCGGCCGGTCGACTTGTCGGTCAGCGTATCTGCGGCTTCGTAAAAGTCGTCCCATGACGCCGGTGCGTCAAGGCCTGCCTCTTCGAACCAGTCAGCGCGGTAGTAGATGACGTCGGCAAGGCTCGTCGCCGGCGTGAGGTAGAGGTTGCCGTCGGGTGCCGCGGCCTTCGAAGACTCGGTCATGGCCGGTGAAATCTGGTCGTCCCATCCGCCGGCCTTGAACTGTTTGTCGATGGGTTCGAGCGCATCCTGCGCAACGAGCGCCGCGATGTCTGACGCCTTCGGCGTGACCAGGTCCGGTGTGGAGTCGGTCGCGATGGCAGTACCGATCTTCTGCATATAGGAGTCGGTGGGCAGCCCGAGGTAATTGACGGTGATGCCGGGGTTCTTCTTCTCGAACATACCGATCAGGGTCTTCAGGTTTTCGGTGCGCTCCGGGCGGGTGTCTGTGTCCCACAACTCGAGGACGACATCTTCCGACGCGGCCGGTTCGCTTGTCGCGCCACCGCATCCGGTCATGACGAGCGCGCTGGCAAGAGCAACGCCTACGACTGCGCCGAGTTTCGTTGAGCGGCGCAGCTGGCGGAATGCCAGTTCACTGTCACGCTTCATTGCGTACCTCCGTTGGTTGTGTGGGCAGAAGATTTCTGCTGCGGTCGATCATATACTACACACCATATTACTGATATGGTGTGCTTAGAGAAAAAAGGAGTTCAGTGTGAATCTCGATGCAACGTCGCAGTTGATACAGGCGCCCTCGCGGACGGGCCTTGTCGCCGAGGCCCTCAGGCGCGCCATCCTCACCGGGGAATTGGCGGCCGGGCAGCCGCTGGTTGAGACCGACCTGGCGCGCCGATTCGGCATTTCTAAAACGCCCGTGCGGGAAGCACTGAAGACACTGGTCGGTGCTGGCCTCGTCACGATGAGCGAGTACAAGGGAGCGACCGTTCGCGTGGTCGACGAGACTATGGCCAACAACGTGTTCGATGTGCGCACGTTGCTCGAGCCGGTCGCGGTGGCCCGAACGGTCGAACGCGGTTTCGACGTCGAACTCGCCCAGAGCGCTCTCGACCGGGCATCCGCGGCGACCGACGAAGCGGAGCGCAGCCTGGCTAATCGGGACTTCCACCAGTTGCTCTACTCGAACTGCGGAAACGACATCCTCGTCGACATGCTGAACGGCCTCCGCGAGCAGACGGCACTCATCACCGTGAACACATGGACCCAGAAGCCGTCCTGGGACCATGAAGCGACCGAGCACGCCGACATCCTGGCCGCGGCACGCGCCGGGGACTCAGGGCTCGCAGCAGAGCTCGTGCTCAACCACATCCGTCGTTTCGAGACCCGCGCCATCGGCCAGATCAAGGACCCAGCATGAACTTTCCCGAGCAGCGCGCAGCCCTGGCGGATGTCGTCGCCATCCCGGTCACCCCGTACCGGGATGGCGAAATCGATTTCTCCGCGTTCGCGGTGCTCCTGCGACGCCTGGTCGACAATGGCGTGACCACCATCACCCCGAACGGCAACACCAGCGAGTTCTACGCGCTGACGGCGGCCGAACGCCGCGAGCTGATCCTGGCCTCGGCCGACGCCGGCGGCCTCGACTCCCGGCTGCTGCTCGGTATCGGCCACGACGTGGCCACGGCGGTGGAGGATGTGCGGATCGGCGAGTCGGTCGGCATCCGGATGGCGATGATCCATCAGCCGGTCCACCCCCACATTTCACAGTCCGGTTGGCTGGAGTACCACAGGCAGATCGCCGACGCCGCGCCCGACGTGGCTTTCGTGCTCTACATCCGGAACGACTGGGTGAGTGCGGCGATGTTGCGCGAGCTCGGCGACACGTGTCCCAATGTGATCGGCATCAAGTACGCGGTGACCGATCCCACCGTCTTCGGCCGGATCCGCGAAGAAGCGGGTGCCGACCGGTTCGTCTGGATCGCTGGCCTCGCCGAGCCATACGCGTTGTCGTACTGGGTGCACGGCGCGACAGGCTTCACGTCAGGCTTGGTGAACGTGAACCCACGGCTGTCGATCGCGCTGCGCGACGCGCTGCGCGGGAACGACTTCGACCTCGCCCTTGCTCTCCTCGGGCGCATCGCGCGTTTCGAAGAATTGCGCGCCGAGAACCGGTCGGCCAACAACGTCAGTGTCGTGAAGGAGGCACTTGCTCAGCTCGGCCTCTGTGATGCTTCCATCCGGCCGCCCAGCTTTATACCGGATGCCGCCACGCGCGCGGAGATCTCGGAGATCCTGAACGCCTGGGGAGCTGTGGACGACCTCCTGCTGGAGGGGACGGCGCCCCCGTTGCCCGAGGCGGTGCGACTGTGAAGATCACCGGCCTGAAATCGTTCATGCAACGGGTAGGAAACCGGCCGCGCCTGCTCGTGCGGATCGACACGGACGAGGGCATCAGCGGCTGGGGCGAGGCCTACAACCACGGGCCGGACCTCGCGCTGCCGCCGTTGCTCGACTACCTCTTCGATCAGATCGTGGGCGACGACCCCCGACGTGTCGAGTTCATCAACCAGAAGCTTCTTCGCAAAGCGCGCTTCCCGCAGGGCGCGATCGGGCTTGCGGCGATCTCGGCGATCGACCACGCCCTCTGGGACATCGCAGCGAAAGCACTCGGCGTGCCGGTCTACGCACTCCTGGGTGGCTCGGTGCGCGACCGGGTGTCGGTTTACTGCGGCGTCTACTCGGCTCCCGACCCGCTCGAGTGCACCGACATCACGCAGGAGCTGAACGACCGGTACGGATTCACGGCGTTCAAGCTCAGCCCGTTCCGCGGCGACCTCCACAACCGGCGATGGGGCCTGGTCGTCAACGAGTCTGCCGACTACTTCGGTGCGGTGCGCGAGGCCTGTTCCGATCAGTGGGACTTCGCCTTCGACGCCCATGCCAAGATCTTCGAGCCGTACAAGGCCGTCCAGCTCGGTAACGCGCTTGCGCCCTACCAGCCGCTCTTCTTCGAGGAGCCCATCCGGCCGGAGTACTTCGCCGCCTGGGCGCGGCTGCGCGGCGAGCTCACCGTCCCGCTGGCGACCGGTGAAAGCCTCTACTCGCCGAACGAGTTCCTGAGTCTCCTTGCCGCGGATGGCGCGGACATCGTCCAGCCTGACATCTGCGTTGTCGGCGGTCTCTCCCAAATGCGGCGGATCGCCACCCTGGCCGAGGCGCACTTCACGACCGTGGCTCCGCACAATCCGATGGGCCCGCTTGCCGTGGCGCACAATCTGCATTTCGCGGCGGCCTGCAGCAACTTCTCGATCCTCGAATACAAGATCGAAGAGACCAGCTGGTGTGTTGACCCCTACCTCCCCGTCGACGGCCACCTGGAACTCCGGCCGGATCGCCCAGGCTGGGGCGTCGAGATCGACGAAGCGGCGCTGGTTGACGACGACTACATCCACTGGGAGCGCACGCTGCCGGTACGGCCCGACGGCTCGCTCGCATACTGCTGACGCTTGTTCCGGACTGCAACGACCCAGTGCCCGCGGACACGCCGCAGGCGCTGGGTCGTTCGCGTGCAGCGCCGGATCAGAGCACGTCGACCGCGGCGCGCTCGACGGCCAGGCCCGCGCGGTAGCGCTCCAGGTATGCAGCGAAACCGTCCACGTCTTCAGCGTGGGGCTCCACCGTCTGGAACTCGGCATCACCGAAGACGCGTTCGCGCAGGTACGTGTCGAGGTCGGAGTCCGACGCCCGTGAAAGGTACGAAGCCAGAACGGCGATGCCCCAGGCGCCACCTTCCGAGGCCGTCTCACCGACCGCGACCGGTGCGTCCAGCGCACCGGCGAGGAATCGCTGGGCAACGCCTGCGGTTCGGAACATCCCTCCGTGCGCGAACATGCGGTCAAGAGCGGCACCTTCGTCGGCGAGCACCCGCATCCCGATGCTGAGGGTGGCGAACACCCCGTAGAGCTGCGCGCGCATGAAGTTGGCGAGGGTGAGCCGGCTGTCCGGGGTCCGCACGAACAGCGGACGACCCTCGGCCAGGCCGGCGATCGGTTCCCCTGCGAGGTGGTTGTAGGCGAGAAGCCCGCCGGCGTCGGCGTCGCCCGCGAGCGCCTCACCGAACAGGGCCCGGAAGACGGCGTCGGAGTCGAGCGGCGTTCCCGCTGCGGCCGAGAAGCGGCTGAACATCCCCACCCACGCCGCGAGTTCGCTCGCGCCGTTGTTGCAGTGAACCATGGCCACGGGGTCGCCCGCCGGGGTCGTGACGAGGTCGAGCTCGTGGTGGACCCGCTCGAGCGGGCGTTCGAGGACGACCATGGCGAAGATGCTTGTGCCGGCGCTGACGTTGCCGGTGCGGGGGGCAACGGAACAGGTGGCGACCATGCCGGTGCCGGCGTCACCCTCGGGCGGGCACAACACGGTGCCGGGTCGGAGACCGCCTGACGGGTCGAGGAGCGCGGCACCTGCCGCGGTCAGCTGGCCGGCCGGCTGACCGGCCACGAGCACCTCGGGCAGCAGGTCGGCGAGTTTGAGGTCGGGGGCCTGGTCGGCGACGAGTCCGTCGAACCGCCCCAGCAACTCGGAGTCGTAGTCGTTCGTGGCCGAGTCGATGGGGAACATTCCCGAGGCATCCCCGATTCCGATCACCTTGCGGCCGGTGAGCCGCCAGTGGACGTAGCCGGCGAGCGTCGTGAAGAAACGCACCTCCGGCACGTGCGGCTCGTTGTCGAGGACCGCCTGGTACAGATGCGCGACCGACCAGCGCAGCGGGATGTTGACCCCGAACAGTTCCGAGAGTTCGGCTGCCGAGCGCTCGGTGGTGGTGTTGCGCCAGGTGCGGAAGGGCACGAGGAGTTCGTCGTCGGCGTCGAACGCGAGGTAACCGTGCATCATCGCTGACACGCCGATCGCTCCGAAGGTCTCAGGCTGGACACCGTAGCGCCGCGACGCGTCGGCAATGAGGCCGGCGTACGCGTTCTGCACTCCCGACCACACGTCGTCGATCGAATACGTCCACGAGCGGCCCACGAACTCGTTCTCCCAGTCGTGGCTGCCGACGGCGAGCACGTCCATCGACTCGTCGCCGATCAGGCACGCCTTGATCCGGGTCGAGCCCAGTTCGATTCCCAGCGTCGTACGACCCGCCAGGATCGCATTGCGCACGGCGTCACCGTCTCCGGCCGATTCCACATCTCTTGCTGAGTTACTCATCGACCTGGGTCCCCGTTCTGTTTCTAGGCGCTTGGTGGTGGTCGAACACAGAACTGCCCATTGCTCAGATCGCGGTGCTCGTGGACGGGCGGAACGTGACGTCAACCAATGTCAGACTGCGCGCAGCGCAGTGCGTGATCGCTCCCACTTATCGTAGAGCTAAGACCCGACGTGGGCTTTCCGCGGTTCGTTGACGATGGCGTTCAGAGGCAGCATCGCCGCTCCGAGGGCAACGGTGTCCCCGCCGAACCGGCTGGCGGACAGCGTGAACTGGCTGCCCGGCCGTTCCAGCGCCTCCCGTCGGATCGCGGCGTCGATTCGAGGCGCGAGCGTTTCCATCAGCCGGAGCCCTACCCAGCCGCCGATCACGACGCGTTCCGGGTTCGTGAGGTTGACGAGGCCGCCGAGGGCTGAGCCGAGCGTGGCGACGAGCTCGTCCACGACGCGCGTCGCCGCGGGGTCGCCGCTCGAGTTGGCATCCAGCAACTCGCCGAGCGCGTTCCACCCGCTTCCCTCGAACTCGCCGCCGGCATCCCGCCAGTCGGAGAGGATGGCATCCGCCCCGACGTACGCTTCGACGCAACCACGCCCGCCGCAGCGGCACAGCCGGCCGCCGCGTTCGATCTTCACGTGGCCCCACTCGCCGGCGCTGCTCGACAGCCCGTGCGCGAGCTGGCCGTTCGTGATGATTCCGAGGCCGACGCCGCGGCCCATCAGCACGACGAGCGCTTCGCTCGCTCCTCGGGCTGAGCCGTCCCAGAGTTCGGCCATGGCCTGCGTCTTCGCGCCGTTCTCAGCGAAGACGGGAATGTCATGCGACACCAGTTGGGAGATCGGGATGGCCGGCCAGCCCAGGCTCTGTGCGTAGAGGACCTGCCGCCCCTCCTCGTCGGTTTCGACGATTCCGGGAAGGCCGAGTCCGATCCCGACCATGCGATCCAGCGCCCCTGGGTTTCGTTCGAGGAGCGCCTCGACGGCTTCGTCGAGGTCGCGGGCGATGGCGTCGATCGGCTCACCCTCGCGCCCGCCACGGAACTCACGGTCGACCCGGGCCATCGACAGGTTGAAGAGTTCGACGGCGACGCCGCGCTCACCGACGTCCGCTCCCAGCAGGTACGCGCCGGATGGATTCGGTTCGATGAGGGTGGTGGGGCGGCCGCCGCTCGACGCGACGGTGCCGCCCTCCATGACGAGGCCCTCGGCGATGAGTTCGGAGACGAGGTTCGTCACGGATGCCACGGACAGCCCGGATTCCCGCGCGAGCTCCGCCCTCGTCGTCGACCCGGCAAGAATGATGCTGCGCAGCGCTTGTGACCGGTTCCGCTGACGGACGTCGCTCACCGTGGCCGGCGCTGTCGCGGCTGCTTCGGCGGAACGTTTGGTCATGCTTCCTGAACCTATCAACGTGAGGTGCCTCCCATCACCAGTCGCGAGAGCGCTGCCTCGCCGGTCGCCACGACCCGGATTCCGCGCGCGCTGGACTCGACCCGGGTGGCCTCTTCAGCGCCCACCACGCGAACGGAGGCCGGGTCGATGTCGACTGCTTCGAACTCCAGCCAGTCCCCCGCCTGGAGGGTGACGACGAGTTCTTCGTCGTGTGAATAGGGCCGCCCGTCGGTCTGCTGGAAGGGATTCTCGGGGTTGCCTGCTCCCGGATTCGCCCAGGACAGGGCGACCTCATCGGCTGAGCGGATGCCCGGGATGACGCTCGACCCGATGGACGAGTATGACTCTCCGGCCCCGCGCGTGCCGAATCCCCACGCGGGGATGATGGGGGGCCGTTCACCCAGCAGGGCAGCGACCAGGCCTGGCCGCCACACACAGTTCCCGATTGCGGCGTTACGGAGGAACTCGCCGAATATCCGTTCAGCGTCGGGGACCTCGAGCTCCGGGTTTGAGGCGGCCGCGACAACCTGCTCCCACCCGGTCGGAGGGGGAATGGATGCCGGCGACGTGAGGGTGTCGATCTTCTTCCACGGCCAGAAATTCCACCCGATGTTGTGCGACTCGTAGAGCCGGAACGCGGTGTAGATCCACTCGAGTGTGTTCTCGCCGCCTTCGCCCATGTAGATCGGCAGCCCGAGCCGGTCGCGGGTGTCGAGGAACACGGCGATGCTCGCCGTGTCCGGGGAGGACCAGTACTTGTGGAACTGGAGGAGGGAGTTCTCGTCCCAGACCTCCGTGAAGATGCTCCAGTTGGTGGCCCAGTGCGAACCTTCGTAGACGATGAGGTGCCGGTCATCGACCTCGCGGATCACCCGGGTCAGTTCCTGATAGAGCTCGACCAGCTCGGTCGCGTAGATGTCCTGCCACTCGTTGGGGAGCGGTTCGTTGAGGAGGTCGTAGCCGAGCACGACGGTTTCGGCGGCATAGCGGCCGGCCAGGTCGCGCCAGAGCCGCAGGGTGAGCGCGCGGTAGTTCTCGTCCATGAAGAGTTCCGGCATGTTCCGGGGGGAGTCGTCGATGTTGGTTCCGGTCTGCCCGCCCGGCGCTCCGTGGAGGTCAAGGAGCACCCACAACTTGTGGGTGCGGCACCATGCGATCAGGCGGTCGATCATGGCGTACCCGGATTCCAGCGGTGTGCCATCCGGCGCCTGGATCAACCGGGCGTTGATGGGCAGACGCACGTGATCGAACCCGCTTTCCGCGATCCGCCGGATGTCGGCTTCGGTGACGAAGCCGTCGTAGAACGACTGCCAGAACCGGCGCGCACCCTCCTCACCGAGCAGCCGGGTGCTCAGCGCCTCGATCTCCCGCGGTGATTCGGCCCCCGTGCTGAACTTCCACATGTACCCCTCCGGCAGCATCCAGTTGCCGAGACCGACACCGCGCAGAAGAATCTCACGGCCCGAGCCGTCGACGAGGCGCGCGTCGCTGGCGTGGACGAAGCCGTCGAACGACGCCGGTCGGGGACGGAACGTGGGGAGATGTGACATGGCAACGGACTCCACGGGTTACTTCAGACCGGACAGGGCGAAACCCTGGATGACGAAACGCTGGAAAACGACGAACACGAGAAGGATCGGCACCACCATGACCGACGCCGCTGCCATCTGCAGCGACGGGTTCACGGCCAGCTGCTGGTTGAGCAGCGACAGGCCCACCGACAGCGTGTAGAGCTTCTGGTCGCTGGCGATGATGAGCGGCCAGAGAAAGCTGTTCCAGCCCGCGATGAAGGTCAGGACGATCTGGACGGCGAGGATCGGCTTGGACATGGGCAGGACCACCTGCCAGAAGGTGCGCCATTCGCTCGCCCCGTCGAGCCGCGCCGCCTCGCGCATCTCGGTCGGGATCGTCGACATGAACTGGCGGAACAGGAAGATGCTGAAACCGCTGACAAGGGTGGGCAGCGCGATCCCGAGGAGGGTGTTCGTCAGTTTCATCTGGTTGAGGATGAGGTACGTCGGGATCATCGTCACCTGGACCGGGACCATCATCGTCGCGAGCACGAGGAAGAACATCCAGCGTTTGCCGCGGAAGTCGAACTTCGCGAACGCGTACCCGGCCATCGCCATCACGACGAGCCCGACCATCCCGATCAAGACGACGGCGAGGGTGTTGACGAGGTACCGGCCGAAGTCGAGTTCGGTGAAGAGCACGCCGTAGAACTCGAAGGTCGGTTCTTTCGGCAGGATCGTCGGTGGGTAATCGGTCGATTCCCGCTGCGGTTTGACGGATGACGTGAGCATCCAGAGGAACGGGAAGGTGGTGACGAGGGCGCCCACGGCGAGCGCCACCCCGATGAGGATCGTGAGGGAGCGGGTCTTGCGGGCAGTGGATCGATCAGCGCGCGCCGGCCCGTCCGAGAGTGCGGCGGGTCTCAGTCGCGGTTCGGCGACGTCAGTACTCATCGTCTGCCTTTCTCGCGCGGAGCTGGACCAGGGTGATGACCGCGATGATGGCGAACAGGACGATCGAGCCCGCGCTCGCGTAGCCGAACTGGTTCAACCGGAACCCCTCCTTATAGAGAAAGATCGAGACGCTCGTCGTCGCTCCGAGCGGCCCTCCGTCGGTCAGCACGAACGGCTCGTCGAAGAACTGGCCCCACGAGATGATCGTCGTGACGGTGACGAAGAAAATCGCGAAGCGCAGCAGCGGGAGGACGATGGAGAACGTCTTGCGCCATTCGCTCGCCCCGTCGAGGGATGCCGCCTCGAGGTACTCCCGGGGGACGCCCTGGAGCGCCGCGAGGAAGATGATGATGTTGAGACCCGTGCCGCGCCAGACCGCGACGAGGGCGACGGAGAATTTCGCGAGCAGCGGGTCGGACAGCCACTGCACCTGGTCGATGCCGGCGAAGGACAGCACGTAGTTGAGGAAGCCGAACTGGGTGTTGTAGAGGTATCCCCAGATCAGCGAGATGGCGACGATGGCGGTGATGGCGGGGATGAAGTAGAACGAGCGCAGCGCACGGAAGATCCAGTGGTCACTGTGGTTGAGGAGCAGCGCCACCGCCAGTGACAGCAGCACGATCGACGGGACGCCGAGGACGGCAAACAGCCCCGTGTTGCCGAGGGCCTGCCAGAAGTCGGCGTCGTCGAAGAGCTTCACATAGTTGTCGAGGCCGACGAAGTCGACGTTGCTGATGTTCGCGAAGGCCGAGATGTTCATGTTCGTCAGGCTCACGGCGAGCGCAACGAAGATCGGAAACACGCCGAAGGTGACAAGGAGGAGCATCGCAGGGGCAACGAAGAGGTATGGAGCAAGTCGAGTGCGCAACGATCACTCCTTTCCGGAGCTGTTCGGGACGAGAGACGGAGGGCCGCAGCAGCGGAGGCTGCAGCCCTCCTGGCAGCTACTCGGTCGTGAGGCCCTCGGTCTTCGCGAAGAAGCCCGCCAGGGCCTCGTCGCGGTCGGCACCGGTGAGCACGATCGCGTTCAACGCGTTGAGCAATTCGGTTCCGACGGCGCCGTCCCAATTCGAGACGAGAGGCAGCACCTTTGCGGTCGCGAGTTGCTCGGTGTACACGGCGACGTTGGGGTCGCTGTTGAGTTCCTCGTCGTCGAGCGCGCTGCTGACCGTCGGGAGCTCACCCGTGAGCGAGTACCACTCCAGCTGCGTTTCGGGTTCCGACAAGAACTCGAGAAGGTCGAGCGACGCCTCCTGCTGGTCCGTGTTTGCCCAGACGCCCAGGTTCGAGCCGGCGAAGAGCGACGTCGACGACGTGCCGGCCGGGAGCAGGCTGGCCTGCCATTTGCCTTCCAGTTCCGGAGCACCATCGGCGATGGCCTTGCCCAGGTACGGGCCGCTCACGACCATCGGCGCAACACCGGAGATGAACCCCTGCGTCTGGTCGAAGTCGCCGTTCGTCGGCACGCTGCCGTCGGCGTACAGCCCGGTGTACACGTCAACAGCCTTGTGGAACTCGGGGGTGTCGAATGCCACGTTGCCGTCGGCGTCGATCACGTCTCCACCGAGGCTCCAGGTCATCTCGACGGGCAGCGGAGCATCCCACTGGGGGATGTAGTACCCGTACTGGCCGTCCCCGCGACTCGCGAGCGTTTTGGCATCCGAGCGCAACTCGTCCCAGGTCTCGGGAGGACTGTCGATCCCGTTCTCCGCAAGGATATCGGTCCGAGTGAACAGCACACGGGTGTCGCTCACCCACGGGATGCTGACGACCTCACCGTTGACGGATGTCGCGTCGCCCCCGACACCGGATGGGAAGTTACCCGGGTCGAGCCCGTCGCGGTCGGACAGAAGGTCGTCGAGCGGGAGGAGCGCGCCGGCATCGGCGAAGGTGCGCAGTTTCGACAGTCCGATCTGCAGCACATCGGGCCCGGAACCGGACGCTACCGACGTCGTGAGCTTCTCATCGATACTGTCCCACGGGATGGCGACGACGTCGACTTTCTGGCCGCTGTCTTTCACGAACGGTTCGACGAGTGACTCGAAGTTCGTACCGGAATCGCCCATCACCCAGACGGTGAGGGGTCCGTCGGCCTCGGCCTTGGCGTCGCCGCTGGCGGGTTCAGACGTGCAGCCGGCGAGGCTGAGAGCCAGGCCAGCGAGAGCGACGGGTGCCAGCGATCTGGCGAGTATTCTCTTCATTGAGGTTCCCTTTTCTTGATGCGAGTAAAGCGGGATTTCGGCGGGGACCTGTGACTGCAGGTCTCCCGCCCTTTCTGTCGGATGTCATGCCGGGACGGCTGTCGCCTCGGCGCGGGTGCGGTGCCGTGTGCGAGTCGGCTGCACCCGGACGCAGGACAGTGAGAGCCGGTAGTCCCGAACACCGTCGGGAACGGGGCGAGGTCCAGTGCGGGATGGGTCATCGCGAACTCTCAGTCGGGCTGGGAAGAACTTATTTCAAGCTTTATAATAACCTTTGGAGGAACCCTGTCAAGAGGTGAGGGGGGAACACAACAGTGAGCGCCGCACCCCAATACGGGTGCGGCGCTCACCGTGGCTGGAGCTCACGGATCAGCAGCCTATTCTTCGAACTCCACGTTGCCGCGGCAGGCTACTCCCGGGCTCGGCACGTTCGGGTCGCCCTTGAACCCGGCAGCCACCCACCGGCCGTAGCTTTGCGAGCGCTGGTCGGTGACGAAGTCGTCGTTGAACTCGGGCGGCTGGTTCTCCTCAGCGTCGGGGAGGTCCTGACCGGAGAAGGCGCAGACAGAGCTTGCTCGCTCAGGAGCAGGTACCGGCTTTCCGTTGCCCGTGGTCTCACCGGCCTGGGCTGCGCTGGCGCCGCCAAGGACGAGGCCAAGTGCGACGACGCACCCGATTGCTATGCGTTTCATGTGTCTCCTTGTCGTCAAGGGACGGCCCGGATGGCGTCGGGTGAGCCAGCGGCTCCGCCCCATCTTCGGCGCAAATTACTCCTCGCGTCCTGTCGCGGCAAGCGGGTGATCACGTGGATCGGAACCACCAGGTGGGGTCGACGTGCACGGATCCCGGTCGGAGTCGACCCTGAGCGTCGCCCTCAGAATCCTGTCGGCGCGCGCGGCGTATAGGCCGATTCGAGTTCGCGAACCTCATCGTCGGTGAGATGCACGTTGAGAGCGGCGACGGCATCGGGAAGGTGGCTCTGTTTCGTTGCGCCCACAATCGGCGCGGAGACTGCCGGGTTACGGAGCACCCAGGCCAGGGCAACCTGTGCCATCGGGATCCCGCGTCCTTCAGCGATTCGCGCGACGACCCCGACGAGGGGCTCGTCGTTCTCGACGAAGAACCGGCGGCCGAACGGGTCGGTTTCAGAGCGCGCGGTTTGCTCTCCCCACGGGCGGGCGAGCCGCCCCTTCGCCAACGGGCTCCAGGGGATGCTCCCGACACCCTGATCGTCAAGCAGAGGGAACATCTCGCGTTCCTCCTCCCGCTGCATGAGGCTGTACTGGTTCTGCATCGAAACGAAACGTGTCCAGCCGTGGAGATCGGCGGTGTACTGCATCTTCGAGAACTGCCACGCCGCCATCGACGACGCCCCGAGATAGCGAGCCTTGCCCGCCTTGACCACGTCGTGCAGCGCTTCCATGGTCTCCTCCACCGGTGTCGTCGGGTCGAAGCGATGGATCTGGTAGAGATCGATGTAATCCGTGCCGAGCCTCGTCAGCGACGCGTCGATCTGCTCCATGATGGCCTTGCGCGAGAGCCCCCCACCGCCGGGGCCGTCGTGCATGGTGAAATAGAGTTTCGTCGCGAGAACGACGCCTTCGCGGCGGGAGTATTTCCGAATCGCTCGGCCGACGATCTCCTCGGAGGTCCCGAACCCATAGACATTCGCGGTATCCCACAGGCTGATGCCGTGTTCGACGGCCTGCCGGAAGATCGGCTCCGCGCCGTCGTCACCCAGCGACCATTCGGTGAACCCTTTCGAGGTATCACCGAAACTCATGCACCCGAGGGCGATGCGGCTGACCTTGAGGCCAGACCGACCCAATTGCGTGTACTCCATCGTGGCTTCCTGCTCGAGAAGGGAGGACGTCAGGCGACCGGCTGGCCGTCATAGGCACGGCGGAGAAGTGCTGCGAGCGCTTCCTCGTCGACGTCCCGGGGATTGCTCGGGGGCACGAGCGGCAGAATCAGGGCGACGCTCTCGGGAATGGCCTCGACCTGATAGCCCACCTCACGGAGTGCCCTCACCGTGGGAAGCGCTCGGTAGAGCTTTTCGATTCCCTCGACGGCGCTCGAGGCACCGAGAGCGCGTGCGATTCTCTCCTCGGCTTCCGCGCTGGCACCGACGTTGTACGCCAGCACCTGCGGCAACACCGCCGAGTGGGTTTCGGCGTGCGGGAGATCGTAGGCTCCGCCGAGCACGTGACAGATCTTGTGATGCAGCCCTGAGCCGGCTGAAGCGAAAGCAACGGCGGACACGTAGGCGCCGTATTGCATGCGTTCCCTCGCGGCAACGTCGCCTGGCTCCTGTGCGATGCGAGGCAGGGCCTCTGCCACAGCCCTGATCCCCTCCTCAGCCAGGGCGCGGTTCAGCGGGTCGGAGTTGGGTGCCCACATCGAGTCCACGCAGTGAGCGACAGCGTTGAGTCCGGATGCCACCGAGAGGGCCACCGGCAGGCTCAGGGTGAGACGGGAGTCGTACACCACAACGGCAGGCAGAACGGCGTCGTCCACTCCGGTGGTCTTCCGAGACTCGGTGGTCAGCCCCCACACGTTGGTCGCTTCGGAGCCGGCGTACGTGGTCGGGACGGCCACGATGGGGATGCGCTCGGTCAGGGCGATTGCCTTCGCGAGCCCCGTCGTCGAACCCCCTCCCACCGAGACGATCAGATCGATGCGGGAATCGCGGGCGGCGGCCCGCGCACGTTCCGCCCGTTCGATCGGCACGTGCGGCGCGACGTCGTCCCACCAGAGCGTCACCGTGATGGAGCTCGCGATGGTGCGGGCAAGTTCACTCTCGGAAGGCGCGGCGATCACCATCACGGACCGCGCTCCGCGCTCCTCGACTTCGGCGGCCACTGCTGTGGCGGCCTCGCCGGTGCCGAATCGCACACGTTGCGGCAGGGTCTGGTGGTCGAATCTCATCAGGTCTCTTCTTTCAACGCTGTGGGGACAGGGACGACACGCTGTCGCGCACCGTCGTCAGGAATGCTCGAGCATCGGCGATCGCCCTCTCAGTGACGATGTGTTCGTCACCCGTCTCGATCAGAGCGTCCACGTGCGCACCGGATCGAACGAGCAGTTTCGCCGTGTCGGCGACGCGGTGAGGCGGCACCCACGGATCTTCGTCGAGGGAGCGCAGCAGGACCGGGAGCCCCGGGCGGGCAGAGACGTCGGCCGGGGCGATGTCGTCCGGGCCGACATAGCCGCCGGTGAAGAGGACGGCCCCGGCGAGAGGCAGATCCTTCGTCAGGATCAAGTGCGACAGCACGCACGCTCCCTGCGAAAAACCGAGCACAACGACCCGGGCGAAGCCGGCCGCCTCGGCGGCGGCCACGGCCGCGGCCACGGTGCGAAGAGCATCCGCCAGGCTGGAGACGTTCTCCGGCGATCGATCAAGGAAGGGGTGCGGGTACCACGTATTGCCCGGAGCGGTCGGGGCGAAAAACCCCACCCCGGAAACATTGATGCGTTCCGCGAGTCCCCGCATGAACTCGACGTTCTGGCCGCGGCCATGAATGGCGACCACGGCGAGCGGAGAGGCGCCGACAGCGTCGCCCCAGGTTTCCAGTGCACTCACAAGATCCTCCTTCGAAACGACAGGGTCGCACCCGACAGTCGGATGCGACCCCCTCAGTTGGTCAGTTCTCGTCGCGCAACGGCTCGAGCTGGCTCATGATCGACTCTCGTTCGTGCTCGAACTGCGGCGGAAGCATGAACGCCCGCCCGAGTTCCTCGGGGGACTCGTCGCAGTCCCAGCCGCCTTCGTTGTGCGTCACCGCAAGCTCGAACAGCGCGCCACCCGGGGTGCGCACGTAGTGAGACTTGAAATACGTGCGGTCCTTCAGTTCAGAGATATCGGTGTAGCCGGCGCCCTCAATGTCGAACTTCACTTCGTTCTGGTTCTCGAGGTTGTCGAGGTTCCACGCGAAGTGGTGGTACGAGCCGGCACCGAAACGCCACGTTCCCTGGTCATCGGTGCGGTTACCGGTCAGTTCGACCCAGTTCCCGAATCCGTTCTCGCCCACCCGGAACCGAGCCCGGTCTCCTTCTTCATCGATCGCGCCGGTTGCGAAGAAGACCTCCTTGCCGAACTGCACCATCCGGTCCTGGTCGAAAACGTGGATTCCGACGCCGTAGATCCCATGAATCGCGTTCTCGATCGAGACCCCGTTGCCCGTGAACCCGACGCGCGGATCGCCCACTGTCTCCACCAGCACGTACTCGATGCCTGACGGGTGGCGAAGGTGAAGCCGTCGTCCGCCGAAAACATCCTCAAAGGTGCTGTCGACGCCGTGATCGGCGAGTCGTTTCGCCCAGTAATCGAGCGATCCGTCGGGCACGGAGAGCATCACTTCGCGGGCCTGGTTCGTTCCCCGGGAGCCGTAGAGCCCGGCCTGTGCCCACGGGAACGTCGTGATCACGGCAGACGGATCGCCCCCCGCGTTGGAGTAGTACAGGTGGTAGATCGGCTTTGCACCGTCGTACAGCACGGTCTTCTTGATGAACCGCAGACCCAGGATCCTGGTGTGGAAGTCCACATCCTCCTGGGCGTGCCCGACCGACAGGGTCACGTGGTGAGAACTGGCGACAAACGTCATTGAAATCTCCTTTGATTTTCGAGGCGAACCGCGGAGGGGTCGCCGCGACTGAACACCGTCGCGGATCCCCGCACATGAAACTAGTTATACAACTTATACGTTAACTAGTTATAGCATCTATACACGCGAATGCCCGAAGATTTCTTTAACTGGTTTCCTCACCGAGGTGCATCCGGCCGACCGGTTAATCCGAGGACTCAACCGATTTCCTGTAGACGGCGTTCCCGTCGACCTCCCGGTACACATCCGGCCCGATCGGGTTCTGGAGTTCCTCCGCCAGGTGACCGATGATCCCCGCGGTGCGGGCGAGCAGGGCGAAGCCGCGCAACAGTTCAACCGGCAGGCCGGCGTCTGCAAGCGCCGCACCGGCGACACCTGCGCCGTTGAGGGGAAGTGTTCTGCCGAGGATCTCCGGATGGACGCGACCGATCGCTTCGAACAGTTCAAGATGCGGCCCTTTCACCCCCGCCTCCCTGGCGATGTCGATGATCACCGGTGTGCGAGGGTCGCCGTTCTTGTGCACCGGGTGGCCAAGGCCGGGAATTGCGGTGCCCGCGGATGCCGTCAGGGTCGCCCGCGCGAGGTCATCCCAGCGAGCATCCGTCCATTCGCTCGTCTCTCCGAGGGTCTCGACGACGTTGTGCAGGTATACCCCCGTGTCTTCGGTCACTCCCAGGAAGCGGGACCCGCCGCCGAGGAGGCCGGCCGCTATCGCTCCCTGGAGCGAGTCGGGCGCGCTGTACAGCGTCAGCCGTGCCGCGATCGCCGTGGGGGTGAAGCCGTGATCGGCGAGCGAGACCAGGACGGCCTCGAAGACACGCAGTTGCCCGGGGGTCGGACGCCGCTTCGTGGCCAGCCAGTAGGCGAGTTCGCCGAAGCTGACCTTGCCGAGCAGGTCGCCCGCCAGGTCGTGGCCGAGCAGGGAAATCGAATCGATGTCGCTCGTGCCGATTCCTGTGGGATATTCAGGCATGGGAGGCCTTTCCGTTGGTTCCTCGCGGGCACGGAGGCGGACCGGACAACCACTCACGGATGCGCGCGTCGTGTTCTCCCAGAGTGGGGGGCGGGGAATCGTAGCGCGGCGGGGTGCGCGAGAACGTGATGGGGTTCCGGATCATCGGGACCGCCTTCTCCCCCTCGCCGACGGTGATCACGGGGTCAAGACCCAGCCGTTCGGCGAGAGCCACGCCACCGTCGATGGTGTTGATCGGCCCGCAGGCGACGCCCGCCTCGGTCAGCAGGTCGAACCACTCGGACCTGGTGTGTTCCGCAAGGGCCTCGACGAGGACGGGTCGGAGTTCGTCCCGGTTGCGGTTGCGGTCCTCGGTTCTCGCAAACCGTGGATCGTCGGCCAGCCCGGGGCGACCGATCGCCCTGACAAGCTTGACGAACTGGGCGTCAGTCGCAGCAACGATGACGATCTCGCCGTCGCTCGCCGGCAGTGGCTCGTACGGGAAGAGACTCGGATGTGCATTGCCCATCCGGAACGGCACCTGCCCGGCGGCGACGAACGTCGAGGTGTGATTCGCCATCGCTGAGAGCGCGGTGGAGAGGAGGTTCACCTCGACATGCTGCCCCTCCCCGGTGTTCGTGCGGTGGTTCAGCGCCGCCAGGATGCCGATGGTGGCCTGCATCCCGGTCATGATGTCGAACGTTGAGACCCCGCTTCGGTAGGCCGGGCCGTCTTCCGGTCCGGTGAGACTCATCAGGCCGGATGCCGCCTGGACCACGAGGTCGTATCCCGGCAGGGCTGCGCCTTCCGCCGATCCGAATCCGCTGATGGAGGCGTAGACGACGCCCGGGTTCGCTGCAGAGACGGAGTCGTAGTCGAGTCCGAACTTGACCAGGGCCCCTGGACGGAAGTTCTCGATCACGACGTCGGCGCGTGCAGCCAACTCCAGCGCGAGCACCCGATCGGCCTCGTCGTTGAAGTCGAGCACCACACCCCACTTGTTGCGGTTGACGCCGAGGTAGTAAGTGGACACTCCGTCGCGCTCCGGAGGAGCCCACCCGCGCGTCTCGTCCCCCAGAGGACTCTCCACCTTGATCACTGTGGCGCCCAGATCCGCCATCAGTTGCGTTGCGTATGGACCAGCGAGCACACGGGAGAAGTCCGCCACCACCAGCCCGGCGAGCGATCCCGGCGTCGGGGTATGGCCCGTTGGCGTCCATGCAGGTATCACGGTCTCGCCACCCCCATCGCCAGTCGTTCGCTGCACGCTCATGCTAGCCCAGCGAATGGATCCGGCATCCTTGCGGACGGCGGAGGCACGCCCGGAGCCGTGGGTCGTGTCTGACGGACGCGAATTGCAGGAGCCCCGACCTTCTGTCGAAGGTCGGGGCTCCTGCTGTTACCTGGTCATGGGCCGGTTTCGCCCGACCCCGGTGATCCTCAGCGGATCACCTCGATGGCGGACACCGTCGGCTGGTTCACCGTGGCCGTGAAGTCGATGTCGAGGACACCTCCCGTCACGGTGACGGTGTTCGTGGTGACGTAGGCCGTCGCGGCTGCCCCTGCGCGGGCGGTGATGTCGAGACCGGTGATCTCGGCGGTTCCGCCTTCGAAGTTGGCGTTGAACACGCGCTTGCCGGTGCCCCCGGTTCCGCCACCCGGAGCGCCCCAGTAGAGCTCCGTGAAGTGCAGCTTCACCGTGTAGGTGCCGTCGGGTACGGGGATGTCGTATCCGAAGGTGCCGAGGTCGGTCGTTGCGCTGCGCTCATTCAGGTAGATGGCGTCATCGGTGGTTCCCGCGATCTGGGTGACAGCGGGGTTGGTGTAGGTCTTGCCACCGACGAAGTAGGTGTCGGCGAGCCAGCTGGTGCCGTTCGTCGTCACCGCCCCGCCACCGGCGTTGATCCGGATCGCCTGGCTGCCCACCGCCGAGATGTTGATCGCCGGGCTGGTGGACGGAGTCGAGACGTTACCCGAAGCATCCAGCGCGAGCACCCGGTAGTACACCGTGTTGGCGAACGGCAGGGCCGCGTCGCGGAAGCTCGTGGTGGTGACCGGTGCCGCACCGCTGATGGTCGTCCAGGGACCGGACGCGGTCGTGCCGCGCTCGATCCGGTACCCGGCCACGTCGGTCGAGGCGCTGGCGCCCCAGGTCAGGTCGACCCCGGAGCCCTGCACCACTCCGGTCAGTGTGCCCGGCTGCGTCGGCGCGACAGTGTCGGACGAGGCAACCGGCAGCACGTTGGAGATGAGGTACACGTTGTCCTGGAAGTCACAGTTCGTCGGCGAGATACCACACTGGCTCGGCGAGCTGATGTAGTCGTGACCCACGATCCACGAACCAGACACGATCTTGCCGTCCGCATCGCGTACCGGCCAGGTCTTCACGGCGCGGTAGTTGTTGTTGTTCGTGCTCTGGCCGGCAACGACGATCCCGAAGTTTCCCGTGGGGTTCGTGCTCAGCTGGGTGGGGCCGGTCAACGCGTTGTTCAGAGGGAGTACGCCCTGGCCGTACGCGGCGTTGTGAGTCGATGTGGCACCGTTCACGTTCACCGTCTCGGTCTGACCGCAGCAGCCGTGGAAGGCCGCCAGCTGGCGCACCTGGACCGGCTTGCCTGCGTCCAGCCTCTTCCACAGGTTGGACCTGACCTCTTCCCCGTTGAGCGGGGCACCCGGGTTCTCGGAACCATTGCCCAGTCCCCCGTCCGTGAGCGGGCCCACGTCGGTGGTCCAGCCGAACAGGCCGATGACCTGCGGAAGGGTCAGCTCACTGTTGCCCTCAGGCGCCGTCATGTAGCCGCCTCGCAGCTGCACCGCGGTGACGCCCTTGGCCGGGTCGCTCGAGGAGATGTTCACCGTTGCGGTGCGCACGCCCCGGGTACCAGAGGTCGAGATGAACTTCGTGGTGATCGGCACGCTCGCGCCCGGAGCCACCAGGAGCGGAAGCGCCGGCGGGTTCGTCAGCTCGAACTGCGTCGGGTTGGCTCCGCCGAGGGTGATGGCAGAGATGCGCAGGTCCTTGGTGCCGGTGTTGGTGATGTTCACGGTGGCCGACTCGGTCGTGGTGTGCGTCGTCGTCCCGGAGTTGATCCGGTGCATGATCAGCGTGTCCTCACGGAAGCCGGGGATGACATCCGTGGTGGCGCCTCCCACCCGCGTCGCCTGCTGGTTGCGCAGGGTCAGAGTTCCGCCGATGTTGAGGACCTCGAACTGCACCTCGCGCACCGTCTGGCGACCTTCGCTGTCGGTGGCCGTCACCTTCAGCACGTAGTTGCCCACGGCATCCAGCACGATCGGAGCGGTGTACGGCGTCGCCGCACCGCCGTTGACGGTGTAGACGAGCGACTCGAGCGCTTCGCCGTTGCCGGCGGTCGCCTCGACGGTCACGTTGGCGGTTCCGCCGGTCCACGTGGCACCGACATCCGCGCCGTTCGCCTTGATTCCCACCGTGGGTGCGGCCAGCGCCGCTCCCTGGATGGTGACCCAGTTGAACTTCGTGTTCGTGCCGGTCGGGGTGAGCGTGAGCTTGCCGTCGGCGACGATGACGGTCGCCGACCCGGTGGCGAACGGGGTGCCGCCCGTCGGGGTGAAGTTGGTGACGAGTGCGGACCCTTCTGCGGAGACCCCATGCACCGAGTCGAGGAACCCTGGGTCACCGACGGAGACGGACACCGTGTACGTTCCGTTGGCGACGGCGTGCTCCCAGACCCCGTCAGACGTGCCTGCCGTGGAGGTGGCCTGCGTGAGAATCAGCGTCTGCCGCGTCACGTCACCGGTGGGGTAGGTGATCCCCGCCGTTGCCGCGGTGCGGTGGCGCGTGTTGGCCGACCGGTCGGCGGGCTGGCCGTTGACGAGCCAGCCGTAGCCGGGCGTTGCCGCGTAGGCCGCGCCCGTGTCCGCGAGCCAGCCGCTCGGCACCGTCGTGGTCGACGGCTGGAAGTTGATCTTGGTCTGGGGCTGGGCAGGTGCATCCAGCCCTTCGCCCTTGATCGACACCCAGTTGATCTTCGTGTTGGTGCCGGTGTTCGCGATCGACACCTTGCCGTCCGTCACCGTCACGTCGCGGACGCCCGTCTGGAACGGGGTGGTCTCGGTCGGCAGGAAGTTCGCGATGGCCGGCTGGCCTTCGACGCTCACCCCATGAGTCGAGTCGATGTAGTTCGCGTCACCGACCGAGACGGCGACCTGGTAGGTGCCGTTCGGCACCTTGTACTCCCAGATCCCGTCCGTGTAGGTGGGCTGTGACTCGTTGTCGAGGAACGCGAAGCTCTTCAACAGCGGGTCGGAGGGGTAGGCGATGCCAGACATGGGCGCCGTCCGGGTGCGGGTCGCGACCGTGCGGTCGACGGGCTGCCCGTTGGCGGCGTTGAGCCAACCGAAGCCTCGAGCATCCGAGTACGCCGAGCCGGTCTCCGCCGTCCACCCCGCGGGGGTGGTCGCAGCGGCAGGCTGGAAGGCGACCTTCACCTGGGCGCCGTCCGTCGGGTCGTCGCCGCCGGTGTCCTCCACCGGCACGACGTCGATGTAGCTGATCTTGGTGTTCCGCCCGCCGATCGCATCAACGGTCAGAGCTCCGTCGGTCACGCTCACCGTCTTGGTGGCCGTGGTGTGACGAGTCGCGGCGCCGGCAGCGCCGGTCGGCGTGAACAGGTTGATCAGTGACGCGTTCTCCAGGTTGATCTGGTGGATCTCCTGGTCGGATGCCTGCGGTGCAGGATCACCGACGGCCACCGTCACCGTGTACTCGCCGTTCGGGAGCGCGAGCTCCCAGAACGCCCGGGCGGGCGTTCCGTTGAAGGTGCCGGCGACGTCTGCTGACTGCATGTGCATGAAGCTGTCGAGCCTCATGTCCGGCTGGCTGGTGGCGCGGTCCCGTCCGTTACCTGGCGTGGTCCCGCCGACCGAGATGTCCAGGTCGGTTTCGGTGACCTGGTCCTTCCAGCCGTAGGTGAGTCCGCTGCCCTGGCCGGCCCCGGTGCGAAGCGCGTACGCCTGCCCGTGGTCGCGGAGATATCCCGCCGCGAGGTCACCCGCCGCCGTCGTGAAGTCCACCCGCACGGCTCCGTCGACCGACCCGGTGTCCGTGACCGGCTTGAGGCCCTTCACGAGGAACAGGTAGTCCTGGTAGTCGCCGTTGCTGGCATCCTCGAAGGCCACGATGTACGAGTTCGGCACCAGCACACCCGACCGGTTCTTCGCCGGGTAGACGCGTGCGCGGTGGGCGATGCCCGTGTTCAGCCGGTCCTCGGTGAAGCCGAATCGCGCGAACACCCCGGAGTAGTAGTACAGCCCGAAGGTTGCGCTGCCCGGATCGAAGGTGGTTGCGCTTCCGGACGTGACCGGGGGAAGGAGGGACTGGTAGCCGGCCGAGGAGATGGCACCGACCTGGCGCCGGTCAGCCTCAGCACCGTCACCGGTGTACCACCCGAAGGGGATGTTCTCCCGCGGTGCGTAGTGAGCGAGCGGTGTGATCGAGACCGAACCGGTTCCGCTCTTCACGAAGAGAGGCTCGAGCACCTCATCGCCCTTGGCGGTCGGCTGCACGCCTCCCTCGAGGTTGGTCCACCCGACGTTCAGGTTGTGACCGAGCGTCCCCAGCACGTTCTGCAGGGTGGGCTCGTTGCCGCCTTCGATGCCGTTCATGGTGAGGCCGTAGACGCCGACCGTGACGGTCGAGGAACCCGCGGAGAGTGTGAGCTGAGTGGACCGCTGGCCCACCGTTGTGCCCGGCTTGAACTGCAGCCCGACCGTGGTGCTCGCGCCCGGTGCGAGGGAAGTCCCGTTGCCGGAGACCACCGCGAATTCGGTTGCATTCGCTCCGCTGACCGTCGCGGACAGGGTGACCGCTTCGGTGCTTCCGTTGGTGACGGTGATGTTCTTCGTCGCCGAGGTGGTGCTCTTGACGGCGGAGAAGATCATCTCGTCAGCGGAGGTGCTGATCTTGGAGGCCTGCTGGCTTGCCGGCACCCGCAGGAGGAACATTTTCTGGCTGCTCCCGCTCCGGTCGTACTGGTTGACGTAGAGGTTTCCGTTGCGGGTGTCCTCGACGACCTCGAGCGGGTCGTTGAACCCACCGACGCCCTGCATGGTCGTGTTCGCCACACCGGTGATGCCGACCTCGGTCTGTGCACCCAGGATCTCGCCGGTGGCCTGGTCGGGCTGCAGGAAGATCAGGTCGTTGTTGTTCGAGAACCGGGTGACGACGAGGCGGCCCTTGAGCTGCCCGTCGAAGGTCGAGCTCTTGTACTCGAGTGCACCGTTCGGCGACTTGTTGAATTCGAAGTCGTACGCGATTCCGCGGTAGTTCGGGTCGGCTTTCTGGCCGAGCGCGTACCGGGATCCGCCCTGCCCTGGCGACAGCGGCGGGTTCGCCGGGTCGTTGCCCTCGTTCAGCACCCACTCACACCGGGTCGGGTTCGGGTGGCCGTAGTAGCCGCCGGCGACGACGTCGAAGAGAAGGTCGCGCTGCGTGGGCTGGTTGGCGATCGGCTGGACCGAGCCACCCGTGTAGCCGCGCCGGACACACTGTTCCGTCACATCCGTGCCATCCACTGTCGAGAATCCGGGGATTCCCGCTGCGGCCTCACGGGTGAAGGTTCCGTTGGCGTTGACCGTCACACCGGGGGTGTTTGCCCCACCGGCCGTGCCGTTCGTGGGCACGTACAGGTGCCCGTTGGAGTGCCACACCAGGTCGTAGGCGTTGCGGATACCGGAGGCGTAGATCTTCAGCGGCGCTGTCGGAGCGTATGGGTTGTACGTACCGCCCTGCGCGGTCTTGACGCTGATGGCTCCGCCGCCGGCGGCCGCTGCCGCGACCTGGCTGTTCGCGGGATCGAAGACGAGGGTCGCCGCCGTGAGGAGCTGCTCGCCACGCTGACCCCATGAGTTGTCGAGGTCGCCGGCTGCCTGGTTGGAGCCCTGCTGGAAGTAGATGCGTCCGTCGGGGCCGTAGGTCATCGAGTTGGTGAGGTGGTCGGAGAGCGACCGGGGCAGTTCGCTGAAGACCTGGTTGCGGGTTGCGAGGTTGGGACCGGTCAGGAGGCTGATGCCGCTGACCCACTGGCCGGACTCGTTGAAGTTGGCCGTCGTCGTCGTGACCCACAGCTTCAGGTTGCCTGCGGTTGCGCTCTTGTCGAAGGTCAGGCCGATCATGGCGATGCCCTGGTAGCCGAGGTCCTCTTTGTTGGAGAGGGTGCCGTCGGCGTTGACCGTGAAGCGGAAGAGGCCCTGGCCCACGCTGGTGGCGTAGAGCTTGTTGTCGGGACCGAAGGTGAACGAGGACCAGTACATTCCAGCACCGATGGGCAGTTCGACCTTTTCGAACGCGATGTTCGTGGCCGGGGTGAAGCCCTCGCCTTCGACGATCTCACCGGTGCCGGTGGTGAACACCGACGAGAAGGGCACGAACGGGGCGCCGTAGTTGTCGAGCACGCCGCTCGTCACCACGAACCGGTAGCTCGTGCTCGGCTTCAGCGGGTCGTTCGGGGCGAGCGAGATGACGTCGTTACCGCCAGACGTTCCTACCGTGGTCGGAACCTGCGTACCGCTCGGCAGTTCGAACAGCTTGACGTTGTTGGGCAGCGAGAGCGGGTCCACTCCGACGCCGGCGTACGGAACGCGGATCGTCGCCGAGACGCCGGCATTCACATCGTGGTCGGTTGAGCGGTTCTCAGGAAGCACGGTGTCAACGTGGGGTTTGCGTTCGATGCCCTTCACGTCGACGTACCCGAGCTTCGTGTTCGTGCCGCCTCGCGCGTCGACGGTCAGCTTGCCGTCCCAGACGCCGACGGTGGTTGTGACGGTCCGGTACTCGGCGGCCGCGGTGGCCACGAAGCTCTCGATGCCGACGGATCCTTCGACGTTGATGACGTGGTTGGAGTCGTACACACCGTCCGCGCCCGGTTCGTCGCCGACAGCGACGGTGACCTCGTAGAGGCCCTGGGGGACGGCGAGCTCCCACTCGCCCTCGTTCTTCACACCGTTGGTTCCGGTGCCGCCGCTCACATCCCCGTACTGCATGTGGATGATCGAGTCGACACGTTCTTCCACTCCGGCGCGGCCACGGTCGCGGCCGTTGGTGACCAGGTTCAGGGTGTTGCCGTCGGCGTCGATCCAGCCGTAGCTGAGGCCGGTGCCCTGGTTGGTGCTGGTTCGGGCACCGTATGCCTGGCCCCAGTCGGCGACGTAACCCGCTGCGGGAACGCCGTTGGTGGCGGTGAAGTCCACCTTGACGTTGGTGGTGTTCGGTACCTGCGGTACGGCGACGACCTCGTTTGAGGCTGCCGATTCGTTGCCGGCCAGGTCGACGGCCACCACCGCGTAGAAGTACGTGGTGCCGTTCGACACCGTGGTGTCGGTGTAGGTCGGTGATGTGATGGGGGCGGCACCTGAGACGATTGCACCCTCGTTGAGCACAGAAGGCTCAAGGGCGCGGTAGACGAGGTAGCCGGTGGTGTCGGCCGAAGACGACGGGCTCCAGGTCAGCGCGACGGTGTTGTTGCCGCCCGTCGCCGTGAGAGCGCTGGGTGCTGCCGGGGCTTCGGTGTCGGGCTCCGCTGCGACCAGGCCCATCGCCTCGTTGGAGGCGACCGACGCGTTGCCGGCGGCGTCCACCGCGGTGACCACGTAGTAGTAGGTGGTGCCCACGACGATGGTCGAGTCGACGTAGGAGGGGGAGGTCAAGAGCGACGTGCCGCTCAGGGGGGTTCCCGACGTGCTGACTCCGGCAGCCGTTCCGCGGTAGACGCGGTAGCCGACGGTGTCGCTGGACGAGCTGGTCGCCCAGTCGAGTCGGATGGAGTTGGCACCAGGGGCGGTGACCAGCTCGGTCGGAGCGTTCGGCGCCTCGGTGTCGGCACCGGCCCGCTCGTAGTCGACGACGAGCTTCGCTCCGCCGTAGGCCTGGAAGTACTCGACGGTGACGACGTGCTCACCCTCGGTCAGCGTCACCGAGCCGACATGCTCGTCGGTGCCGCCCTGGGGAACCCAGGAGTCGATGATCGAGACGCCGTCGACGAGCACCCGGACACCGTCATCGCTGAAGACCGAGAACTCGTACGTCCCGGCACCCTCGTTGAGGATCTTGGTGAAGCGAGCCG
>NZ_JBEPSK010000007.1:0-191426 GCF_040548835.1 Mycetocola sp. 2940 | reverse complement strand
AATTTTGTTGTTCGGGGGCGGTGGGAGCGACAGAGTGTGGTGATTCACCTCGCGGATGCCGTCGATCGGGCCGAAAGGGTCGTTGCCGGAATCGACCGGGCCTGAAGGGTCGTTCGACGCGGATCGAGCCGCCCTTTCGGCCCACTCGAGCGCGATGGCGGGATCGAGTTGCCACGACCTGTCGTGCGCGGGGTCGAGTGGCCCAATTTTGTTGTTCGGGGGCGGTGGGAGCGACAGAGTGTGGTGATTCACCTCGCGGATGCCGTCGATCGGGCCGAAAGGGTCGTTGCCGGAATCGATCGGGCCTGAAGGGTCTTTCGACGCGGATCGAGCAGCCCTTTCGGCCCACTCGAGCGCGTTGGCGGGATCGAGTTGCCACGACCTGTCGTGCGCGGGGTCGAGTTGCCCAATTTTGTTGTTCGGGGGCGGTGGGAGCGACAGAGTGTGGTGATCCGATTCGGGATGCCGTGATCGGGCCCAAAGGGTCGTAGCCGCGATCGATCGGGCCGAAAGGGTCGTTGCCGGAATCGACCGGGCCTGAGGGTCGTTCGAGGAGGATCGAGCCGCCCTTTCGGCCCACTCGAGCGCGTTGGCGGGATCGAGTTGCCACGACCTGTCGTGCGCGGGGTCGAGTTGCCCAATTTTGGTGTTCGGGGGCGTTGGGAGCGACAGAGTGTGGTGATCCGATTCGGGATGCCGTGATCGGGCCCAAAGGGTCGTTGCCGGAATCGACCGGGCCCGAAGGGCCGTTCGAGGAGGATCGAGCCGCCCTTTCGGCCCACTCGAGCGCGATGGCGGGATCGAGTTGCCACGACCTGTCGTGCGCGGGATTGAGTTGCCACGACCTGTCGTTCGCGGGTCGAGTTGCCCAACTTTGATGTTCGGGGGCGTTGGGAGCGACACAGTGTGGGGATTCACCTCGCGGATGCCGTGATCGGGCCGAAAGGGTCGTTGCAGGGATCGCAAGCGGATGCCACGGGCCCGCGACGCGTACGAAGGCCCGGCCCGCGAGAACGAGGGCGCGCAGGCTACAGCGTGTCACCGAGCTTGAAGCCCTTGGCCACGTCGCCTTCGCGCGTGTAGGAGAACCCGTCGGCTCCGACAGTGACCGCCATCTCGCTCGGTTCCTCGCGGATGACGATGGGCTGCACGTTGCCGTCGAGGTCGAGCACGGGGGAGGCCTCGGTGTACCAGCTCGGAACGACGGGGTTACCCCACCAGTCCCGGCGCTGGTTGTCGTGGACGTCCCAGGTCACGACCGGGTTGTCCGGGTCGCCGGTGTAGTAGTCCTGCGTGTAGATCTCCACCCGGTGACCGTCGGGGTCGAGGAGGTAGAGGTAGAACGCATTCGAGACGCCGTGGCGGCCGGGGCCCCGCTCGATGAGGTCCGACTTGCGCAGGGCGCCGAGCTTGTCGCAGATGTAGAGGATGTTGTGCTTCTCGTGGGTGGAGAACGCGATGTGGTGCATCCGCGGCCCGTTTCCCCCGGTCATGGCGGTGTCGTGCACGGTGGACTTGCGGCGCATCCACGCGGCATACGTCACCCCGTCTTCGTCCTGAATGTCTTCGGTGACCCGGAAGCCGAGGTCCTCCATGTATGCCCGGGCCCGCGGCACGTCAGGCGTGACCTGGTTGAAGTGGTCGAGGCGCACGATCGCACCCGGGCCGTACAGGTCGTACCGCCAGGCGAGTCGCTCGACATGCTGGACGTCGTGGAAGAACTCGTACGGAAAGCCGAGCGGGTCCTCGACCCGCACCGAGTCGCCGACGCCCCTGGTGAAACCCCCGGGGCGTCGTTCGACCCGGCAGCCGAGCTCGGTGTAGAACTCGACGGCCCGGTCGAGGTCCTCGGGGGCGCGCACGCGGTACGAGAACGCGGCGACCGCGGCTACGGGCCCCTTCCGGAGCACGAGGTTGTGGTGGATGAACTCCTCGAACGAACGCAGGTAGATCTCGTTCTCGTTCTCCTCGGTCACGACCAGGCCGAGGATGTCGACGTAGAACTCCCTTGAAGCAGCCAGGTCGGTGACGACGACGTCCATGTACGCGCAGCGGAGAACGTCCGGCGGCGTGGCGCGGGGCGTCGGGATCGGGTTGGGGTTCGGGTTGACCTTCGCCTCGACGTGAGGGGCGGGGATGGGGCTCGGGTTGTGGTCCATATCAGCTTCCTTGCATGAGAGAGACGGGAAAGAGACGCACGACGGTCAGGGGGCGGATGCGTCGGCCGCCCCGAACCGGGCGGTGTGCACGTCGCCGATCGTGATGTGCACGGCCTGCTGGTCGGTGTAGAAGTCGATCGAGCGGTAGCCGCCCTCGTGTCCGAGACCGGATGCCTTCACCCCGCCGAACGGAGTGCGCAGGTCGCGCACGTTGTGCGAGTTCAGCCACACCATCCCGGACTCGACAGCCTGGGCGAAGGTGTGCGCGCGGGTGAGGTCCGAGGTCCAGATGTACGCGGCGAGTCCGTACCGGACACCGTTCGCCAGGTCGAGGGCCTCCTCATCGGTGTCGAACGGCGTGATCGCGACGACCGGCCCGAAGATCTCCTCCTGGAAGATCCGCGCGTCGGGCCCGACATCGGCGAAGACGGTGGGGGAGACGTAGTTGCCGTCGGGCAGGTGGTCGGGGCGTCCGCCGCCGGCGAGCAGCCGGCCCTCGGACTTGCCAATCTCGACGTAGCTCATCACCTTGTCGTAGTGCTCGGGGTGCACGAGCGCGCCCACCTCGGTGCCCGGGTCGTGCGGGTCGCCGACGACGATGTTCTTCGCCCGCGCGGCGTACCGCTCGAGGAATTCCTCATAGATCGGCCGTTCGACGAGGATCCGGCTCCCGGCCGTGCAGCGTTCACCGTTGAGCGAGAACACCCCGAACAGTGTGGAGTCGATGGCGGCATCGAGGTCGGCGTCGGCGAAGACGATGGCCGGGGACTTGCCGCCGAGCTCCATCGACATGCCCTTGAGGTTCGCAGCGCAGTTGCCGAAGATCGTCTGTCCGGTGCTGCTCTCGCCGGTGAACGAGATGAGAGGGACACCCGGATGCTTCACGAGCGCGTCGCCGGCCTCCTCACCGAGCCCGTTCACCAGGTTGAACACGCCCGTCGGGAGTCCGGCCTCCTCGAAGATCGACGCCCACAGGCTCGCCGACAGGGGCGTGAACTCAGCGGGCTTGAGCACGACGGTGCAGCCGGAAGCGAGCGCAGGGGCAAGCTTCCAACTCTCGAGCATGAACGGGGTGTTCCACGGCGTGATCAGCCCGGCGACGCCCTTCGGCTTGCGGTTCACGTAGTTCACCTGCCGGCCGGGCACCTTGTACGTGTCGTCGGCCTGGGCGACGATGAGGTCGGCGAAGAAACGGAAGTTCTCGGCGGCGCGCTGCGCCTGGCCGAGGGCCTGGGTGATCGGAAGTCCGGTGTCGAAGGTCTCGAGTTCGGCCAGCCGCGCGTCCTGCGCTTCGACGGCATCCGCGATTCTGTGCAGGATCCGCGCCCGCGCCCGGGGAAGCATCCGCGGCCACGGCCCGGACTGGAAGGCTCGGGTCGCGGAGGCGACGGCGCGGTCGATGTCTTCCGTCTGGCCGGCGGCCGCCGTTGCGTAGTTCTCGTTCGACACCGGGTCGAGCACGTCGAAGGTCTTGCCCGAGACGCTGTCGACGAATTCGCCGTCGATGTAGTGCTGGATCCGGTCCGGAAGGTTGTCGGGAATGTAGTGGGCCATGGTGTGCTCCATTGCTGGTTATGGCTGGGCGGGGGAGAGGCGTTTGTGGTCGGCCTGCCAGGCGGCGAACGCGTCGAGTGTGCGGATGCGGTGTGCCCGCGCCGCCATCTCGATCTCGAGACTGTCTGCACCGTCTTCGATGAGTTGCAGGATGCCTTCGTGCTCGTCCACGGACGCCGCGGCGCGGCCCGGCACGAAACTGAAGGTCGAGTCGCGGAGAACGTTCATCTGGTTCCAGCCGCGATGAACGAGGTCGAGAAGCTGGTCGTTCGGGCAGCGCGCGAAGAGCACCGAGTGGAATTCGCGGTTGAGTTCGGTGAACCGCCGCGGCTCGAAATGGTCGAGCGACTCGATCATCCGGGCGTTCACCGCCCTGGCGGCGGCGATGTCGGATGCCGTGATGAAGGGCGCGGACAGCATGGTCGCCGCCCCCTCCACGATCCCGAGCGTCTGCATCGTCGCGCTGTACGCCCCGTCGTTGAGCATCGCGACCTGGGCGCCGACGTTGCGTTCGAACGTGATCAGCCCTTCCGCCTCCAGCCTGCGGATGGCTTCGCGGACCGGCACGACACTGATCGCCAGCTCCTTCGCGATCGACCCGAGGACGAGGCGGTACCCGGGCACGAAGACGCCGCTGTCGATCCGCTCCCGGATCCAGACATACGCCTGCTCCGACTTGCTCAGCGTGCCGGCTGTGCCTGTCGTGTTCGGCGCGGTCATGATCGGCCGGCCAGCCACGCCTGATACCGGGCGGTCCAGGCCGCGTTCATCGGGTACAGGCCGTCCACGCCTTCACCGTTCGCCACCTGTTCGGCGACGAACGTCTCTTCGCGCTCCTGCTCGATGGCGTCGGCGACCACCTCGTCGACGAGCGACGGCGGGATGACGATCAGGCCGTCGGCGTCGCCGACGATCACGTCGCCCGGCTGCACGGATGTTCCGCCGCACGCGACGGTGACGTCGACGTCCCAGGGGATGTGACGACGGCCGAGCACGGCCGGATGAGGCCCCGAGTGGTAGGTCGGCAGGTCGAGCGCCGCGACCGCGGCAAGGTCGCGGACGCCGCCGTCGGTGACGATTCCTGCGGCGCCGCGGACCTGGGCGCGGAGCGCGAGGATGTCGCCGACGGTGCCGGTGCCGCGTTCACCGCGCGCTTCGATCACGAGGACATCGCCGGGGCCGAGGGCGTCGAACGCCCGCTTCTGGGCGTTGTACCCGCCGCCGTGAGCGGCGAAGAGGTCCTCGCGGTTCGGGATGAAGCGGAGCGTGCGTGCCCGCCCGACGAGCCGGGCACCGGGCCGGGTCGAGCGAAGCCCGTCGATGGAGACATTGTCGAGCCCGCGTTTGCGCAGCTGCGAGCTCAGCGTCGCCGTGCCCACCGAGTTGAGCCGGTCCTTCAGCTCGTCGGTGAGTTCGAACGGTGCGGCGAGGCCGGCGGCATCCGCGTTTCCCCACGCCTCCGCGCGCTGGTTGTCGTCGACGCTCGGCTTCATGCCGAAGTCCCCGAACGGGACCGTTCCTTCGGTGATGTGCGTCACCAGGCGGCCGGTTGAGGGGGAACCCGGGGAACCGGGGGCATCCACTTCGACCTCGACCGTGTCGCCGGGCACGGTGACGGACGACCCGGCCGGCGTTCCGGTGAGGATGACATCACCCGGGTGCAGGGTCATCAGCTGCGACAGGTCGGCGATGATCTGGCCGAACGGAAAGAGGAGGCCGGCGGTGGTGTCGTCCTGGACGAGGACGCCGTTCAGCCAGGTGCGAATGCGGAGCGCGTCAGGGTCGATGCCGTCGGCAGGGAGGACGACGGGGCCGATCGGGGTGAACCCGTCTCCGCCCTTGGACCGCACGTTGGACCCGTTGTCGGCGGTGCGCAGGTCATAGACGCCGAAGTCGTTCGCTGCCGTGACGCCGCCGACGGCGGCCCATCCCTGCTCGGGAGACACCCGCCGGGTACGCGTGCCGATGACGAGCGCCACCTCTCCCTCGAAGGCGAGCAGCTCGGTTCCGGCCGGGCGCTCGAGCACATCGCCCGAGGAGGAGAGCGACGAGGAAGGTTTGAAGAAGTAGGACGGATGCGACGGAAACCGCCCGCGCTGCTCTGCTCTCGAACGGTAGCTCAGGTGCACGGCGATGACCTTGCCGGGCTGGGCGAGCGGGAAACTCGGCGAGGTCATAGACGTCCTTGTCTGAGAGAACTGCGAAGTGGTATCCCAAATAATATACAATCCGCCGCAGTGCGCAACCTCTTGCGCCGCCTCTCAAATCGGGCCTAGTAACTGGGGTGAGGCGTCCCGTCAGCGGGCGCACGGATGAACGACGCCGCAAGGGCCTCCGAACTGCGGGCGAGGAGAGCAACGTCGGCTCCGACGAGCACGAAGGAGGCGCCGGCGGCCCGATACCGTTCGGCCACCCGCGGGTCGAACGCGTTCACGCCGACCGGTTTGCCCAGCCCCGAGATCACCCGGAGGGTCCGTTCGACGGCCTCGACCACGTCCGGGTGCTCCTGCTGGCCGAGATGCCCCATCGACGCCGCCAGGTCGGACGGCCCGACGAAGGCGCCGTCCACCCCGTCGACGGAGGCGATCGCTGTGGCGTTGGTGACGGCATCCGCCGTTTCGATCTGCACGAACAGCGACACGTACTCGTCGGCGCGGCCGAGGTAGTTGTCGACACGGTTCCAGCGGGCGGCCCGGGCCAGCGCGCTGCCGACGCCGCGCACACCGAGCGGCGGGTAACGAACCGCGGAGACGACCGCACGGGCGTCGTCTGCCGTGTTGACCATCGGCACGAGGAGGTTCTGCGCGCCCAGGTCGAGGAACTGCTTGATGAGGACCGTGTCGCCGGACGGGACCCGGACCACCGGCGTGATCGGGTAGGCGGCGACGGCCTGCAGCTGCGCGAGGATCGACTCGAGCCCGTTGGGGCTGTGTTCGCCGTCGATGAGCAGCCAGTCCAGGCCGGAGCCGGCGCAGATCTCGGCGACCAGCGGGCTGCCAGAGCAGACCCACATGCCGATCTGGGTGCGGTCGGCGTCGGCGAGGACGTCGCGGAACGTGGGGCTCAGCTGAAGCGGCATGTGATCGATCCCAATGGGCCGTAGTCTGCGTGCACGGTGTCGCCTTTTTCGACCCACATCGGCCGGGTGAACGAGCCGGCGAGGATGATCTCGCCGGCCTCCAGCGTCGTGCCGTGCTGAGCGAGCTTGTTGGCGAGCCAGAACACGCCCGCCGCGGGGTGGTTGAGGACTGCCGCGGCGACCCCGGACTCTTCGATGGTCTCGTTGCGGTACAGCAGGGCAGAGACCCAGCGCAGGTCGACGTCACCGATCTTCACCGGGTTGCCGCCGATCACCATGGCACCCATCGCCGCGTTGTCCGAGATGGTGTCGACGATGGTCCTGCCCTCCATCTCGATGCGTGAGTCCAGGATCTCGAGCGCGGGGACGACGTAGTCGGTGGCCGACAGCACGTCGAAGATCGTGCAGTTCGGGCCGGCCAGCGGCTTGCCGAGAACGAAGGCGAGCTCGACTTCGATCCGGACGTTCGAGAACGTCTCGAACGGGATGACCGCGCCGTTCTCGTAGACCATGTCGTCGAAGATGATGCCGTAGTCGGGCTCGGTGATGCCGGTGGCCTGCTGCATCACCCGCGACGTCAGCCCGATCTTGCGGCCGACCAGGCGGCGGCCGGCGTCGAGACCCCGGTTCTTCCAGAGGTTCTGGACCGCGTACGAATCCTCGACGGTCATGTCCGGGTAGCGGGCGGTGATCCGGGGAATCACCGACTTCGATTGTTCCGCGTCATACAGTTCATCGGCGATTCTCCGGATGGTTGCCTCGTCTAACACGCACCGCGCCTTTCGTAGCCGTTGATCCGAAGCCTAGGGGGTCCACCACGGCCGCAGCGGCAGGTCGCCGCCGGGTCGGACGGCCAGCACCTGGTGCAGCTGGATGCCGTTCGATTCGAAGGCGAGCCGGGAGCCCGCCATGTACAGGCCCCACACCTTCGCGGTGCCGAGCCCGACCTCGGCGACGGCCTCGTCCCAGTGCGCGACGAGGTTGGCAGACCAGTCCCGCAAGGTCAGCGCATAGTGGGGTCGCAGGTTCTCCTCGTGCAGGACCTCGAGCCCGGAGTCCTGCGCTGCCGTGAGAATCCGGCCCGAGCCGGTGAGTTCCCCGTCGGGGAAGACGTAGCGGTCGATGAAGCCGCGGGCGGACGGTTCCGATCTGTTGTCCGGCCGGGTGATGCAGTGGTTGAGCAGCAACCCTCCCGGCCGCAGCCGGGACTGGAGGAAGGCGAAATAACCCGGGTAGTTGCGCACCCCGACGTGTTCGAGCAGCCCGATCGACGACACCGCATCGAAGTCCCTTTCGACGACGTCGCGGTAGTCGCAGTGGCGGACCTCCGCGAGAGCGGTGAGGCCCTCGTCAGCGATGGCCTCCTCCGCCCACGAGGCCTGCTCCGTCGACAGCGTCACACCGGTCGCTCGAACGCCACGGCGTGCCGCGTACCGCACCATGCCGCCCCACCCGCATCCGACGTCGAGCAGCCGGTCGCCCGGCTCGAGGCGCAGCTTCTCGAACACCAGCCGGTACTTGTTCTCCTGGGCCTCGTCGAGGGACGCCCCGGGGTGCGGGTAGCACGCGCAGGTGTAGGTCATCGACGGCCCGAGCACCCACTCGTAGAAGGTGTTCGAGACGTCGTAGTGATGGTGGATCGCTTCGGCGTCCCTGGTCCGGCTGTGCCTAAGCCCGTCGGCGACGCGTCGCCAGCGTGGCGGTGCCTCCTCGGGCGGCGGCGCGATGGGACGCAGATGTTCGACGCCGATGGAACGGAGGATCTTCGCCGACACCTTCGGCGGCGGCATCGTGAAGACCAGGTTGTCGGCGAGCACCTTGAGGAGGTCATAGGGGTCGCCGGGGTGCACGCCGTGCATGTCGAGATCGCCGGCGATGTAGGCCCGGGCCAGGCCCAGGTCGCCCCGACCCGTCGCCAGGTAGGTCAGCCCTCGCGGTGTCTTCAGATCCAGCCGGAACGGGGCATCGGCCGGCCCGGCCGAGCTTCCGTCATACGCGGTGAATCTCACCGGGATCCGGCTGCCCGTGACGATCTCGAGGATTTCGGCCAGGGTGAACCTTTTCTCTGCCGTCTCCGCCGTCTTTTCCTTGAACGTCGTCATCGTCGTTGCACCGCCTTCGCATAGAGGTCCAGGAGCCGCGCGTCAGGGTCGTATCGTTCTTTGACCGCGGAATAGGTGTGGTCGCCGTAGCGCGAGTCGAATTCCTCCCGTGAGTAGTACGAATCGGAGTACAGCGACTTGTGGCCGTCGAGTTCGCCGACCTTCCGTTCGATGTGCCGGTTCGTCGCCCCGTCGCTCGAGCCGACCGGTACCGTCGACCAGAACCCGACGTTGACGTAGGTCTGGCGCGGCCGGAGCGGATACAGCGGCCATTTCTCGTCGTCCCGCAGGCGCAGCGGGCATAGCCAGACCGGTGCGATCGGCACGGTGGCCAGGAACCAGTCCAGGAACTCCGCGGTCCGCTCGATCGGCAGCTCCACGTCCTGAACGACCCGCTCGCGCGGCGGGCGGCCGCGAAGCTTCTCGATGCGGTTGCCGATGTGCAGCTGCTGTTCGTACTTCATCAGCGTCCAGTAGGAGCTGCTGCGGCGGAAGCGGCGCGGCCAGAGCCGGCGGATCACCGGGTTCTGCACGCCGAACGCCTCCGAGCACCAGAACCAGTCGGTGTCCCACCGCCACAGGTAGTCGCGAATCGTGAGCCGGTCATCGGCGACGCCCCGTTCGTGCCGGATCGAACGGTAGTAGATCTGCTGGCCGGTGTAGTCGCTGACCGGGCCCGGTGCATCCGTCTGCGTTCCTAGGCAGAGGTAGCTTTCGCCGGCGCTGAACACGACGCCGTCGAGGTAGTCGACGGGCTGCCCGTCCAGCTCGCCGGTGGCGACGATGCGATCCATCGTCGTGACCAGCTCGGCAAGCGACGAGAACCGCACCTGCCGCAGCGCCACGAAGCGTTTCACCGGCTCGAGTTCGATCCGCAGCCGGACGGCGTACCCGAGCGTGCCGTACGAATTGGGGAAGGCCCGGTAGAGGTCGACGTTCTCGCCGGGCGACGCGGTCAGTCTCTCTCCGGCGCCGGTGAGGATGTCCATCTCCAGCACCGACTCATGCGGCAGACCGTTGCGAAACGACGTCGACTCGATGCCGAGTCCGGTGACGGCGCCACCGAGGGTGATGGTCTTCAACTGCGGCACGACGAGCGGCGCCAGCCCGTGCGGGAGGGTGGCGGCGACGAGGTCCTCGTACGTGCACATGCCGGCGACGTCAGCCGTTCGCGCGTCCGGGTCGACGGCGAGAACCCCCGTCAGTCCGGAGGTGTCCAGGCCGGGGGCGCCGCCCCTGACCCGGGACCGGAACAGATTCGAGGTGGGTTTGGCCAGCCGCACCGGGGCCGTCGCCGGGAGGGCACGGTAGCTCGACAGCAGGCGCCGCACGCCTTCGGCGTGGTCGGCTTCGATGTCGGCGGCACGTACGATCACAGTCGCACGCTACCCCGCGGCGCGGCGCGGCGGCAGCCCCCGGACGTGTCCGCCGGGCCGCTACGCCGAGACAGCGACGGCGTGCTCATAGATCTCCCGCTGGTACGGTGCAACGACGCTCGTCGAAATCCGGCAGTCGAGCAGGTACACGCCGTTACTGTCCGACGCCAGCCAGGCTTCGACGGCCGAGAGATCGTCGAGCGAACGGATGACGTCGCCGCGCCCGCCGAGGGAACGCGCGATCCCCGCGAAGTCGACCTCGTCGATGAGCATCGGGGCGGTGCCGAGTCCCATCCGGCCGTACATGTGGATCTCTGCGCCATACGCCGCATCGTTCCAGACCACGATGATCCCCCGCTTCGCCGTACGGATGACCGAATCGAGGTCGGCGAGGGCCATCAGCGCTCCGCCGTCGCCGGTCGTGACGACGAGTGTCGCATCGGGCAGGGCGGATGCCGCGCCGACGGCGCTCGGGAACCCGAGACCGATCGACTGGAACGCGGTGCCGACCATCATCGTCCGGTTCGGCGCGGCCACCTTCCAGTGCATGTTCGACCAGCCGAGGAAGTGGCCGCCGTCCGAGACGGTCACCCGGTCCGCCGGGAGGATCTGCTGGAGCCGGACCGCAAGGCTGCGCGGGTCGAGCCGGCCGTCCTCGCACCGTTCGGTCCCGGCATCCCGGACCCGGAACGGCGCCGGGTCAGCCACCGCCTCGCGCCAGCGGGCCGTTCGGCCCGGCACCGGCCTGACCCGCGCGAGGAGTGCCTCGGCGGTGAGGCGTGCGTCGCCGCGGAGGCTCATCGTGACGGCGGGGTGCTCCCCGTGCGGCCGGTCGTCGATGCGGATCACCGTCGTTTCCGGTGAGAAGAGCGTGCCGAACCGGGTGGTGAACTGGTTGAGCCCGGCACCGATGACGAGCACGACATCGGCCCGGCCGACGAGGTCCATGGCGTCGTCCTGCCCGAAACCGCCGACGACGCCGAGGTCGAACTCCGCGCGCCGGAACAGGTTGCGCCCGAGCGCCGTCGTGGCGGTGAGCGCCCCGAGCCGGTCAGCGAGAACGCTGAGCGGCTCGCCGGCATCCGCCAGCCACGCCCCCCGGCCGGCGAGCAGCAGCGGTCGCTCGGCGCGGGCAAGCAGCTGCGCCGCCGCCTCGATGGCGGCGGGCTCCGGCGTCACCGGAGTGGGGACGACGACGGAGGGCAGCACGCCTTCCTCCTCGGCCGGCGCGATGGCCAGCCCGTAGGGGACGGCGAGGACGACCGCGGTGCGGTGGGTGAGGGCGTGGCTGATCGCCGCGATCGTCACCCGACCGGCATCCGCCTGTGACACGGTGAACGTCTCTGCGCCGACGGCGGCGGCGATGCTGCGCTGGTCGATGTCCCAGGGCCGGGCGCCCGTGGGAGGGGCATCGCCGACCAGAAGAACCAGTGGCGTGTGCGCCTGCACCGCTTCGGCGAGGGCGGTGACGGTGTTCGTGAAGCCGGCTCCATAGGTCGCCGTGGCGAGCGCCAGGCGGCCGCAGGCCCGGTAGTAGCCGTCGGCCGCGGCGACCGCTGCCGCCTCGTGCCGAACGGCGACGTAGGCCACGGTGGTGTCGCGGAGTGCGTCGATGAGGTGCGCGTTCCCGTTGCCCATCACCCCGAACGCTGAGGAGATGGAGGGCGCGAGTGCGTCGGCGATGCGGGTGGCCACGGATGTCATGGTGTCCTTCGAGTCATATAGCGGGATGGGATGTCCGATATATGTCTCGCGACCCGAGTGGGTCGTTCAACGCCCCTTTTCCGAGCGCACCGGCGACAGTGCCGTTGACGAGGGCAGTCTAGCCGGGATGCCCCGGGTCGCGCGAGCGATTGGGTCGCCACGAACAGTCGGTCGCGTCTTGAGTGGCCACACGGTGCTTTTCGCCCTCTCGAGTTGCCGCGAAGTGCTGTTCGCGCTCTCGAGTTGCCGCACACTGCTGTTCCGGAGCCGGTCGGGCAGCAGAGTGCGGTGAATCGATTGCTGAGGGCCGGGTCGACGCTGATCGATTGGTCCCGAAGGGTCGTTCGCACGATCGGTCGGTACCACAGGGTCGTGCCTGGTGTTGCGGACCACCTTTTCGGCCCGATCGAGAATCGTGGTGCCCGTGGGAGGCATCGAGTTGCCGCGAAGTGCAGTTCGCGCTCTCGAGTTGCCGCGAACTGCTGTTCGGGAGCCGGTCGGGCAGCAGAGTGCGGTGAATCGATTGCTGAGGGCCGGGTCGACGCTGATCGATTGGTCCCGAAGGGTCGTCGCACGATCGGTCGGTCCCAACACGATCGGTCGGTCCCAGAGGGTCGCTCCCGGATCGGCGAAAGGCACTCTCGGCCCGATCGCCGACGCAGGCGCTCGCTAAACTCGCCGAGTGCCCGTACTCGAGATTTCCGACCTCGCCGATCCTCGACTCGTGGACTTCGCCCACGCCACCGATGTCGCCCTGAAGAAGGCCCGGGGCACCGAACACGGGCTGTACCTGGCCGAGTCGCTCCTCGTCTTCGAACGTGCCCTGCGGGCGGGCCACCGGCCGCGGTCGGTGCTGGCGCTCGGCAGCACCCTCGATGCCGCCCTCGACCTGTTGGGAGACGCCGATGTTCCGGTCTTCGTCGGCCCGGGGGAGTTGCTCGCCGAACTCACCGGGTACGTCCTGCACCGCGGGCTGATCGCATCGATGCACCGGCCCGCCCTGCCCGACCCGGACGAACTGCTCGCCGGCGCTCGCCGCATTGTGGTCCTCGAAGATGTCGCCGACCCGACGAACGTGGGTGCGATCTTCCGCTCCGCTGGTGCCATCGGTGCGGATGCCATCCTGGTCACGCCGCGCTGCTCCGACCCGTTCTACCGGCGGTCGATCCGCGTATCGATGGGCACGGTGCTGCAGGTCCCGTGGACGCGGGTCGGCGACTGGGACGACACCCGCGCGTTGCTCACCCGCCACGGCTTCCACGTGGCGGCGCTCGCCCTGACCCCGGATGCCGTCAGCCTCCGCGACGTGCACGGCGCCGACCACGATCGGCTGGCCCTCGTGCTCGGCGCAGAAGGGACCGGGCTCACGGATGCCGCCATCGCGGCATCCGACACCGTCGTGAAGATCCCGATGAAGCACGGCATCGACTCACTCAACGTGGCCGCCGCCAGTGCCGTCGCGATGTGGGCGCTCGGGTAAGACCGAGGTCAGTCGGTCGTCGGGTCGCTCGGGCGCACCTCGGCGTCGTCGCGGATGTCGATGCGGGTGGCGCCGTTCTCGCCCTCACTGACGTCGATCCGCGGGGCGGCGTCGGCCTCTGTCGACTCCGGGGCGCTCGTCAGCTGGTCGTGACGGTTCTCTTCGTGCGATTTCGGCGTGTTCTCAGGCATGACGCGACACTAGCACCGGGCGCCGCGTCGCCGGTGGCCGTTCAGCTGTCGCTGTGGCGTTCGAGGAAGTCGTACACCTCGTTGTCGTCGACGCCGGGGAACGTGCCGCTCGGCAGGGGGGAGAGCACGTGGGCGTGGAGGCGGGCGCTGGGCCAGGCCTTGCCCAGCCACCGGTTTGCGAGCTCGCTCGGCGGGCGACGGCAGCACGACGGATCCGGGCAGGTCGACACCGCCCGCGTCGTCGTCTCACGCCCGCGGAACCACTTCGCCTGGTTGAACGGAACCCCCACCGAGATCGAGAACTCGCCGGCGCTTGTGGTGCCGGTCTGCGTCGCGCACCAGTACGTGCCGACGGGCGTGTCGGTGTACTGGTACAGCTCGGTCGTGCGGTTGGTGCGTTCGAAGGCGCTCCTGGCGCTCCACTTGCGGCAGACGAGCTGCCCCTCGATTCCGCCGGTGACGTCGGCGGGGAGGGGCAGGCCGTCGTTCTCGTACCCCTTCGCCAGTGACCCGTCCTCGGTCACGCGCAGGAAGTGCAGCGGCATGTCGAGGTGGCGGGTGGCGAGGTTGGTGAGGCGCAGCGCGGCCGCTTCATGGGTGACGCCGAAGGCATCCCGGAAGTCCTCGACGGCGAGGTTCCGATCCCGCTTGGCCTGGCTGAGGAAGGTTACCGCTGCCTCCTGGGGCATGAGGCAGCAGGCGGCGAAGTAGTTGATCTCGAGGCGCTGGCGGAGGAACGCCGCATAGCTCGTCGGCTGGGCGTGCTCGAGCAGCCGGTGCGCCATCGCCTGGAACGCCATCGACCGTAGACCGTGGCCGCCGGGGATCGAGGCAGGGGGGAGGTAGATTCGCCCGTTCGCGAGGTCCGTCACGCTGCGCGCCGAGTGGGGCAGGTCGTTGACGTAGATGAGGCTGAAGCCTAGTTGCTCCGCCATGATGCTCACCGTGCGGTGGGTGACGGCGCCGCTGACGTGGCCCGCCGCCTTGATCCGTTCCTCAGCCAGGTCCTCGATCTCGGGCAGGTAGTTGTCGCGCTCGCGCATCCACTCCCGCAACTCGGTGTTCGCGCGGCGTGCCTCCTCGGGGGTGGCGATCGCTTCGGTCGCTTTGCGCTGCAGCTCGCGGTGCAGGCCGACGAGCGCGAGGAGCGCCTCATCGGTCATGCCCTTGTTCGGTTTCACCGCCGGAAGCCCGAGTTCGGTGTAGAGCGGCCGCTGCTGAGCCTGCCGCAACTCGATCTCCAGCGCCGCACGCGGGTTGGGTGGTTCAGCGGACAGGAGGTCGGTCAGCTCGACGTCGAGGGCGGCCGCGATCGACTGCAGCATCGAGAGTTTCGGCTCCCGCTTCCCGTTCTCGATGAGCGACAGCTGACTGCCGGCAACCGAGATCCGCTCGCCGAGATCATCGAGGGTGAGCCCGCGTTCGCTCCGGAAATGACGGATGCGATGGCCGAGCGTCGGGAGATCAGAGCCGCTTCGATTCATTCCTTTACGATATCGCAAGAAACGGGATTCTTAATACAAACATCGGTGATATCTCTGTCGGTTTCTGCCTCATTCTGGATTCACGCCACTGAAACAGACGCCAGGACAGAGGAGCACCGAGGATATGAGCATCGCCGAGATCAGCCGTGACACCGACACGACACCCGACCACGCCGTCCCCATCGCGTCCGCCGACCGTGTGGTGCCTGTCGCAACGCGCAGGAAGCGCGACACGGCATCCGTCTCGTCGTCGGCCGTCGCCGCCTCTCCGCTCGAGGCCCTCCACCACTGGGTCGACTCGATCGCCGCGCTCACCCAGCCCGACGCGGTCGTCTGGTGCAACGGGTCGCAGCGCGAAAGCGACCTGCTGACGAAGCAGATGGTGGCCGAAGGCAAGCTCATCAAGCTCAACCCGGAATGGCGCCCCAACAGCTACCTGGCCCGCAGCGCCCCGAGCGACGTCGCCCGGGTCGAGTCGCGCACCTTCATCTGCTCGGAAAACGAAGAGGATGCCGGCCCCACGAACAACTGGCAGGCGCCGGCGTCGATGCGGGAAGAACTGGATGGCGTCTTCGCCGGCAGCATGCGCGGCCGCACCATGTACGTCGTCCCGTTCTCGATGGGACGCGTCGGCGGCCCCCTCTCACAGCTCGGCGTGCAGATCACCGACTCGGTCTACGCCGTCCTCTCCATGGGCATCATGACCCGTCTGTCAGAGTCCGTTCTCGACCTCATCGCCGACGGCACCCCCTGGGTCAAGGCGGTGCACTCGGTCGGTGCACCTCTCGCTGAGGGTGACACCGACGTCGCGTGGCCCTGCAACGACACCAAGTACATCGTCCAGTTCCCCGAGCCGCGCGAAGTCTGGTCCTACGGCTCCGGCTACGGCGGGAACGCCCTCCTGGCCAAGAAGTGCTTCGCGCTCCGGATCGCCAGCGTGATCGGTCGCGACGAAGGCTGGCTGGCCGAGCACATGCTGCTCGTGCGCATCATTTCTCCCGAGGGCAAGCAGTACCACGTCGCCGCGGCCTTCCCCTCGGCGTGTGGCAAGACCAACCTCGCCATGCTCCGGCCCACCATCCCCGGCTGGCGCGTCGAAACCCTCGGCGACGACATCGTCTGGCTCCGCCCGGGCGAGGACGGCCGGATGTGGGCGATCAACCCGGAGGCGGGCTTCTTCGGCGTCGCTCCTGGCACCGGACAGGCGACCAACGTCACCGCTGTCGAAACCCTGTGGGGCAACACCATCTTCACCAACGTCGCCCTGCGCGACGACGGCGACGTGTGGTGGGAAGGCCTCACCGAGAACCCGCCGGCGCACCTGACCGACTGGGAAGGCAACGACTGGACACCGGATTCCGGCCGCCCGGCCGCACACCCCAACTCGCGCTTCACCGTGGCCGCAGCCCAGTGCCCGCAGATCGCCGACGACTGGGAGGACGCCGTTCCCCTGGACGCCATCCTCTTCGGCGGCCGCCGCGCGACCAACGTGCCGCTGGTCGTCGAGGCGACCGACTGGACCCACGGCGTGTTCATGGGCGCCACCATCTCGAGCGAGAAGACGGCCGCTGCAGAAGGGACGGTCGGCGAGCTCCGCCGCGACCCGTTCGCGATGCTGCCGTTCTGCGGCTACAACATGGCCGACTACTGGGGCCACTGGCTCAAGGTCGGCCAGCAGCTGCGCTTCGATCGCGCCCCGCGGATCTTCCAGGTCAACTGGTTCCGCAAGGACGACGACGGCAGCTTCCTCTGGCCAGGCTTCGGCGACAACTCCCGCGTTCTCGAGTGGATCGTGCGGCGCATCGAGGGCCAGGTCCGTGCGACGGACACCCCTGTCGGCCGCATCCCGGTTTCCGGCGACCTCAACATCGACGGCACGGATGTCACCGAAGACGCCCTCGCGAAGCTATTCTCCGTCGACTCGGAGTCGTGGCTGGTCGAGGCCGACCTGACCGAGGAATTCTTCGGTCAGTTCGGCAAGAAGGTTCCGCCGGCGTTGAACGCCGAACTTGCATCGCTGCGGTACCGGCTCCGCACCCTGGAGAAGTAAGCCCGACGCACCGCGAGGTGCCTGAAAGTGGTTCGAGATACCTTGGCGGGATGTCTCGAAACACTTCCTGGCACCTCGCGGTGTTTCGTTAACTCATGGCGGCGAGCTGGCACCGCCCAACAGGAGTGCCCGGTCAGAACCGGCTGATTCTTCCTGTTGAACGTCCGCCGCAGGCAGTCCTTCCTGTTGAAAGTCCGCCGCTCGCGCGTCAGACGAGCAGCTGGTGCTTGGCGAGGTCGCGGTACAGCGGTACGGATGCCACCAGCTCAGAGTGCGTCCCGGTTCCGACCACGCGGCCGTGGTCGAGCACCACGATGGAATCACTGTCGACGACCGTCGACAGCCGGTGCGCGATCACGATGAGGGTGCGGTCTTCGGCGACGGCGTCGATGGCGAGCCGCATCTTCTGCTCGTTCACGCCGTCCAGTGACGACGTCGACTCGTCGAGCAGCAGGATCGGCGGAGCGGAGAGCAGCGCGCGGGCGATGGCGAGGCGCTGGCGTTCGCCGCCGGAGAGCATGATCCCGTCCTCGCCGACCGGAGCGTCCAGGCCCTGCGGGTTGCGGTCGAGCACTTCGGTGAGGTTGACCGCGTGCAGGACGCGGATGCATTCCTCGTCGGTCGCATCCGGCGTCGGCAGCAGCAGGTTGTCGCGGAGCGACCCGGCGAGGACCGGGGCATCCTGTTCGACGTAGCCGATCTGGGAGCGCAGCGCCGTGCGCGGCATGGTGCGGATGTCGACGCCCCCGAACCGGATCGCGCCCGCCTCGGGGTCGTAGAAGCGCTCGATCAGGCCGAGGATGGTGGACTTGCCGGCGCCGGACGGGCCGACCAGTGCCGTGCGCTTGCCGCGTTCGGCGGTGAAGCTGACGCCGCGGAGGACGGGGGAGCCGGGGCTTGCGGTGGTCTCGACAAGCTCGACCAGCGGGTTTGGTTCGACCAGCGCATCAGCTTCGACCAGCGGGTTGGGTTCGACCAGCGGGTTCGGTTCGACCCGCGGGTTGGGTTCGACCAGCGCATCAGCTTCGACTGGGCTGTCGGCGGCCGCCGCAGGCGGCACCGCTCCGGACGGATAGGCGAACACGACGTCGTCGAATTCGATCGCCGGCGCGTCGGCCGACGCGATACCCGGGACCTGCACCGACGCGGCGATCTCGGCATCCGCGGAGTCCTCGAGCGGAAGGTCGATGATCTCCTGGATCCGGCCGAGGGCTCCGAGCGCCTGGTTCGTCGCCGAGATGGCACCGAAGGCCTGGCCGAGCGGCATCACCATCATGAACAGGAAGAGAATGAACGCGACGAGGTCGGCCACCGAGATCGCGCCGCTGGCGACGCGGAAGCCGCCGACGCCGAGGACGACGAGGAACGACACCTGCATGGCGATGCCGGCGACCGGGACGACGAGCGCGGAGATCCGCGCGACCTGGATGCCCATGTTCCACGCGCCGGTGGCGTCGTCGTCGATCGCCGCGACCTCCCGGCCGGTGGCGTTCGAGGCACGGATGGTGCGGACCGCGCCGATGGCCCGCTCCACGCTCGCGGCGAGGTCGCCGACCTTCGCCTGGGCGCGCTGGCTCGCGACCCGGATCCGCCCGGAGAGGAGGGTGACGACGACGATCGAGACTGCGATGACGAGGGAGGTCAAGCCGAGCAGGACGGGGTCGATGATCAGCATGGCGATGATCGCGCCGAAGAAGGTGATCGTGCCACCGACGGCCTCGACCAGACCCTGGGTGAGAACCGCGCGGAGCAGCGTCGTGTCACTGCCGACGCGCGAGACGAGGTCGCCGGTCCTGCGGGTGTCGAATTCGGAGATCGGGAGATTGAGCATCCGCCCCACCAGGCGACGCCTGCTCGAAAGCACGACGCCCTCGCCGGTGCGCTGCAGCAGGTAGTGCTGGTAGCCGGCGATGATCCCGGAGAGCACGACGAGTGCGACGAGGGCCCAGACGAGGCCGTCGAGCGATCCGCCCTTCTCGACGACGCCGATGACCTGGCTGACGATGAGCGGCTGGGCGAGCGAGGCGGCCGAGCCGAGAATGCTGAGCCCGATGACGAACCAGAGGACGCGCTTGTGCTCGAACAGGTAGGGGACGAGCTGGCTGAACCTCGCTCGCGGGCCGTCTTCCGGCCGGGCCTTCGCGAAGGGCGATCGGCGCGGGCGGGTGGGGGTGGAGGAAGACATCCGGGTCCTAGCGGTGGGTGGGGTTACTTTCGGCCGTACTTCTTGTGCACGGCCTGGCGGCTGACACCGAGGGCGAGGGCGATCAGCTGCCACGACGCGTTCTGATTGCGCGCCCGGCGCACGGCGACCGCTTCGATGCGATCGAGCTCTGAGTGAAGTTTAGCGATCGCCCGCAACGCCGTGTACGGATCGTCGGATCCGGCCTCCGCGGCGAGGGTTCCGAGAGTTCCGGTGCTCATGCCGTCAACCTTAGTTGACGGCGCGAAGTGCGTCAACCTGTGTTGACACCGGCGCGCGCGTGCCGCCCCGGTCGGGCCCGCACGATTAGGCTGGGTGTCTGACCGTCTCGAAGGAGCGCAAGTATGGGTTCGATCATCGGCGACATCCTCACCAGTGCCCTCGGTATCGCCCTCAGCCCGATTGCGCTCTTCGCGGCCATCACCCTGGTGGTTTCACCCCGCGGGAACGCCGCCAGCCTGGGCTTCCTCGGCGGCTGGCTGCTCGGTGTCATCGTCCCGGTTGTCGTGATCAGCACACTGACGGGTCTCCTGCCCGAAAGCAGTCCGGATTCCTCCCGCCCCGTCGCCGGCACGATCCTCCTCCTGCTCGGCGTGTTGTTCCTCTACCTCGCGGTGGGTGAGTGGCGCATCCGCCCGCTCCCGGGCAGGGCGCCGGTGCTGCCGAGATGGGTCGCCGCCCTCGACTCCATGACCGTGACGCACGGCCTCGCGCTCGGCTTCGGCCTCGGTGCCGCCTCACCCAAGAACCTCACCCTCGGCGTCGCGGCCGGGCTGACGATCGGGGGAGCGAACTTTCTGCTGCGGGAGGTCATTGTCGTGATCCTCGTCTTCGTGGTCATCGCCGTCTCGAGCATGCTCGTCGTCGTGGTGGGCGGGATGCTCGGGGTCGACGTGTGGCGACGGCCGCTGGTCGAACTCCGCGACTGGCTCGGCAGGAACAGCGCCACCATCCAGGTCGTGCTCTTCCTCGTCCTCGGCACGGCGCTCATCGGCGCGGGTATCAGCGCGTATTAGCCCAGGGGCAAGACTCTGTCGGAGGCCTGGTCTAGGGTGAGAAACTGTGTCGGCACCCGTGATCATCGCAGAGAACCTGGTCAAGAAGTACCAGGACTTTTCTGCGGTCGACGACATCTCCTTCGAAGTGGAACCGGGGGAGGCGTTCGGGCTGCTCGGGCCCAATGGGGCAGGCAAGTCCACGACGATGCGGATGGTCGGCGCCGTGTCGACGCGCACGAGCGGCAACCTCAGCGTGCTCGGCCTCGACCCGGACCGCTACGGCCCGGAGGTTCGGGCGCAACTCGGCGTCGTTCCGCAGTCGGACAACCTCGACATGGAACTGCGTGCCCGCGAGAACCTCATCGTCTATGGCCGGTACTTCGGCCTGCCTGCCCGGCAGGTGGCCGCCCGCGCCGACGAGCTGATGGCGTTCGCGCAACTCGAGGACAAAGCGAAAGCCAAGGTCGACGACCTGTCCGGCGGCATGAAACGCCGGTTGACGATCGCCCGCGCGCTGATCAACGACCCGCGGCTGCTGCTCCTCGACGAGCCGACCACCGGCCTCGACCCGCAGGCGCGTCACATCCTTTGGGACCGGCTGTTCCGGCTCAAGGAGCAGGGCACGACGCTGCTCCTCACGACCCACTACATGGACGAGGCCGAACAGCTCTGTGACCGGCTCGTCGTCGTCGACAAGGGCGCGATCATGGCCGAAGGCTCCCCGGCGTCGCTGATCCGGCAGTACTCGTCGCGGGAGGTGCTCGAGGTGCGGTTCGGATCGGAACGCAACGCGGAAGCATCCGCCCGCCTCTCCGGGATCGGCGACCGCGTGGAGGTGCTGCCCGACCGCATCCTGCTCTACACCGACAACGGTGAAGCGGCGCTTGTGCGGATCACCGAGCTTGGCCTGCACCCGCTCACCAGCCTCGTGCGCCGGTCGAGCCTCGAAGACGTCTTTCTGCGGCTGACGGGACGGAGCCTCATCGAATGAGCGAGGTGACCAGGCAGACCGACCTCGAACGCGGGACGGCACTCGCGGCGAAGGCCCGCCGGTGGGGAGCCTGGTACGTGGCCGAGCACCGGTTCCGGGTGATGCGCTCGTACCTGCAGACCGTGCTGCTCACCGGCATCGGCAACCCCCTCGTCTACCTCTTCGCAATGGGCGTCGGCCTCGCCGGCCTCGTCGACGCGAACCTGGGCCCGGATGCCGTCGGCGGGGTCGGCTACCTCGTCTTCGTCGCCCCCGCGCTGCTGTGCACGGCGGCGGTCACGGTGGCCACCGAGGAGTTCACCTACCCGATCATGCTCGGGTTCAAGTGGAACCCGGTGTTCTTCGGGATGAACGCGAGCCCGCTGCGGCCCGGGCAGATCATCGACGGCGTCGTGATCAGCGTTCTCGCGCGGATGCTCCTCACCTGCGCCCTGTATTACGTCTTCATCGCGCTGTTCGGCGCGGTCCCGGACCCGGCCGGCTGGGTGTCGGTGTTCGTGGCGGTGCTCACCGGGGCGGCGTTCGGGGCGATCGTCATGGGCTACACGTCGACGCTCACCGAGGACACCGGCCAGCTCGCCATGGTCATGCGGTTCGTGGTCCTGCCGATGACGTTGTTCTCCGGCACGTTCTTCCCGCTGTCGCAACTGCCGTTGTATCTGCAGTGGATCGGCTGGCTCTCACCGCTCTGGCATGGCACCGAACTCGCCCGGGTGTTCAGCTACGGCTATGTCGAGCCGATCTGGCTCACCGTCCTCCACGTGATCTACCTCATCGTGCTGTTCGCGGCGGGCTGGACCTGGGCTCGACGGGTCGCTGTGCGGAGGCTGACGAAGTGACCGAGACGCGAGTGACGGCATCCGCCCGCCGGGACCGCCCGCTCGGGGCGCTGTACGCGGGGAACGCGCGCTCCGTGATGCTGCGCGGCTGGCGGGCGACGCGCTCGACGAACTGGCTGGTCGTGGTGTCGGGCCTGTTCGAGCCGGTGTTCTACCTGCTGTCGATGGGGCTCGGGCTCGGCGCGCTGGTCGGAAGCGTCGAGGGGCCGGACGGCACCGAGATCTCGTATGCGGCGTACATCGCCCCGGCGCTGCTGGCGGTCGCCGCCATGAACGGGGCCATCTACGACTCCACCTGGAACGTGTTCTTCAAGATGCGGTTCTCGAAGCTCTACGACGGGATGCTCGCCACCTCGCTCGGCCCGCTCGACGTCGCCCTCGGCGAGATCTCGCTCGCGCTGCTCCGCGGGGCGCTGTACGCGACAGGGTTCATGCTCGTCATGCAGGTGCTCGGCCTCAACCTGTCGTGGTGGGCGTTGCTCGCGTTCCCTGCCGTGGTGCTCATCGCGTTCGGGTTCGCGAGTTTCGGCATGGCCGTGACGAGTTACATGAAGACGTTCCAGCAGATGGACTGGATCAACTTCCTGCTGCTGCCGATGTTCCTGTTCTCGGCGACGTTCTACCCGCTCAGCGTCTACCCTCCCGCGATCCAGACGGTGATCCAGTGCCTGCCGCTCTGGCACGGGGTCGAACTCGTCCGCTCGCTCACGACCGGCACCGTCGACGTGGGGCTGCTCTGGCACGTGCTCTACTACCTGGTCATGATCGCCGTCGGGCTCGTGTTCACGACGAGGCGGCTCCGGGCGCTGTTCCTCGACTGAGCGCGGTCGTGTGGCTCGCTTCGATCGCCGCGCGGGTGGGTTCGCTCCGCGCGGGTGACGTTCCAGCCGCGAGCGTCCGAAACGCCCGCGTGCGAAGCCGGATGAGTGCAAAACACCGGATGCCGTCGCTCCCGGCGGCATACTGGTCACCTGACGGTCGCAGCGCGATCGGCGTCGATGAGGAGGCCGCTCCATGCACAGGAAAGACACCCTGGTCCGAGCCCGCATCGAACGGTTCGTCGTCGAACGACTGCGGCCGGCGATCTACCGCGGGTCGGCGCCACTCGAGGTGAGTGCGTGGGAGCTCCCCGACGAGCCGGTTCCGTTCGCGGATGCCGTCACGCAGGCGTTCGAACCGTTCGAGGTCGGCCGTGCGTGGGGCAAGCCGTGGGGAACGACGTGGTTCCACCTCACCGGGGTGGTTCCTGCCGAGTGGGCGGAACTTCTCGACGGCTTCGACGGCCGGGTGGAACTCATCGTCGACCTCGGCTTCCTCTCGGGCCAGACCGGGTTCCAGGCCGAGGGCCTGGTCTTCGCTCCCGACGGCAGCATCCTCAAAGCACTGGAGCCGCTCAACACGTCCGTCCCGCTCGACGTGGGGCCGGGCGGGACCATCGACGTCTACGTCGAGGCGGCATCCAACCCCGACGTCGGGAGCGACTGGGCGTTCCGGCCGACGGTGGTCGGCGACAAGGCGACGGCTGGTGCCGATCCGATCTACCACCTCCGGCAGGCCGACGTCGCCCTGCTCGACTCCGCGGTCTGGGAACTCGACCGCGACCTGTGGACGCTGACCGGCCTCGCCGACGAGCTGAGCACGGACCTGCCGCGCCAGGCCGAGATCCTCCGCGCGCTGGAAACCGTCGTCGATCGCATGGACCCCGACGACATCAGTGGGACGGCGGTCCACGGTCGCGCGCTTCTTGCGCCGGTGCTCGCGTCACCGGCCTACGCCAGCGCACACCGGATCCTCGCCGTCGGCCACGCACACATCGACTCGGCGTGGCTGTGGCCCGTGCGCGAGACGATCCGCAAGTGCGCCCGCACCTTCTCCAATGCGCTGGACCTGATGGATCGGAACCCGGACTTCGTCTTCGCCTGCTCGTCGGCGCAGCAGTACTCCTGGATGAAGACGCATTACCCCGACCTGTTCGAGCGGATCCGGGTGCGGGTCTCCGAAGGACGATTCGTTCCAGTCGGCGGCATGTGGGTCGAGTCCGACACGAACATGCCTAGCGGCGAAGCGCTGGTCCGACAGCTTCTGGCGGGCAAGGCGTTCTTTCTGGCCGAGTTCGGCGTCGAACCGCTCGAGGTGTGGCTGCCGGACTCGTTCGGGTACTCCGGTGCGCTCCCGCAGATCGTGGCGGCATCCGGGTCCCGTTACTTTCTCACCCAGAAGACCAGCTGGAACGAGACCAACGTCATGCCGCACCACACCTTCTCGTGGGAGGGCATCGACGGCACGCGGGTGTTCACGCACTTTCCGCCGGTGGACACCTACAGTTCCAGTCTCTCCGGCGAAGAACTCGCCAAAGCTCAGCGACAGTACTCGGAGAAGGGGGCGTCGAACGTCTCGCTGGTGCCGTTCGGCTACGGCAACGGCGGAGGGGGACCGACCCGCGAGATGCTTGCGGCCGCGAGCCGGCTCAGGTCGCTTGAAGGATCCCCGACGGTGGAACTCGCCACCCCGCGCGCGTTCTTCGAGGAGGCGGAGCGGACCTACCCGAACCCGCCGGTGTGGTCGGGGGAGCTGTACCTCGAGTTCCACCGCGGCACCTACACCTCGCAGGCGAAGACCAAGGCCGGAAACCGGCGGAGCGAGCACCTGCTCCGCGAGGCGGAACTCTGGGCCGCCACCGCAGCCGTCCGGGCTGGAGCGGAGTACCCGTACGAGCGACTCACCGACCTCTGGCACACCGTGCTCCTGCTGCAGTTCCACGACATCCTGCCGGGAAGTTCGATCGCCTGGGTGCACCAGCAGGCCGAAGCCGATTACGCGGCGGTGGCTGAGCAGCTCGAGGACATCATCGCCCGGGCGATCACCGCTCTCGCCGCCGGCGACGCCGCGTCTGTGGCCTTCAACGCGTCACCCTTTCCGGTTTCCGGGGTGCCTGCCCTCTCAGCCGGAGTCCCGGAGCACCCGGGGGTCGCGACCGCGGAACGGTCTGACGGGGCATTCGTCCTCAGCAACGAGAAGCTCCGCGTCACCATCGATTCTCGCGGGCTCATCGCGTCGATCATCGAGGTGTCGACAGGCCGTGAGGCGGTGCCCGCCGGGCAGCCGGGAAACCTGCTCCAGCTGTTCCGGGACACACCGACCCAGTGGGACGCCTGGGACCTCGACGATCACTACCAGCGGTCGGGCACCGACCTCCTGGAGGCCGAATCGGTCGAACTGCTCGACGGCGACGACTCCAGCGCCTCGGTGCGGGTTCTCCGCCGATTCGGGGCGTCGACGGTCGAGCAGGTGCTGTCGGTGACCGGGAACTCTTCCGCGCTCGACATCGTCACGACGGTCGACTGGCACGAACGGCAGAAACTCCTCAAGCTCGCCTTCCCGCTCGACGTCCACGCCGACCGCGCAGCATCCGAGATCCAATTCGGTCACATCTACCGCCCGACCCACGCGAACACGTCGTGGGATGCCGCCCGCTTCGAAACCTGCGCGCACCGCTGGGTTCACGTCGGAGAGCCGGGATTCGGCGTGACCGTCGCCAACGATTCGACCTACGGTCACGACATCACCCGCAAGCCGAACCCGGCCGGCGGAACGTTCACCCTGGTGCGACAGTCCCTGCTGCGGGCGCCCGTCTTCCCTGACCCGACGGCAGACCAGGGCCGGCACGTGCTCCGCACGTCGGTGTCGATCGGCGACGACGTGCTCGACGCGGTGAGGGAGGGCTACCGGCTGAACCTTCCGCTGCGCGTCATCGAGGGCGGGGTCGCGCCGCCGCTGGTGGCCAGCGACTCTCCCGCACTCGTGATCGAGTCGGTGAAACTGGCCGAAGACCGCTCGGGTGATCTCATCATCCGCCTCTATGAAGCCCGCGGGGCGCAGGCCGGCGGCCGGATCACGGTGGACGCCGACGTCGTCTCCCTCACCGAGACGGACCTTCTGGAGCGGGACCTCGCGGACGGGTCAGCGATCCGGCGAGTGGACGGCGGGGCCGCCGACCTGCACCTGCGGCCGTTCCAGATCGTGACGCTCCGGGTGGGGCTGCGGCCGGGCGTCGGCTAGCGCCTCCGCGCGGGTGCGTTTGCGGTGCGCGGGTGCAGTTGCGGCAGCGTGTGGCAAGAACACCCGCGCGGGCTCGGGTGATCGGGCCAGCACAGAGCGGATGCCGTCCCGCGAGCGTGCGCGCGGGCATCCGGTGCCGCCGCGCGGGTGCGTTTGCGGTGCGCGGGTGCAGTTGCGGCAGCGTGGGGCAAACACACCCGCGCGGGCGCGAGGCCGGACAGGCGCATGGCAAGAACACCCGCGCGCGTGGCCGGCACAGAAAAGTGGATGCCGTCCCGCGAGGGTGCGCGCGGGCATCCGGGGCCGCCGCGCGGGTGCGTTTGCGGTGGGCGGGTGCAGTTGCGGCAGCGTGGGGCAAACACACCCGCGCGGGCGCGAGGCCGGACAGGCGCACGGCAAGAACACCCGCGCGCGTGGCCGGCACAGAAAAGTGGATGCCGTCCCGCGAGGGTGCGCGCGGGCATCCGGGGCCGCCGCGCGGGCGCGAGGCCGGACAGGCGCACCGCAAGAACACCCGCGCGGGCGCGAGGCCGGACAGGCGCACCGGAAGAACACCCGCGCAGGCGCGAGGCCGGACAGGCGCACGGCAAGAACACCCGCGCGCGTGGCCGACACAGAAAAACGGATGCCGTCCCGCGAGCGTGCGGGACGGCATCCGTTGGAGAACGAAACGACTAGCGGTCGATATCGATGTCCTTCGTTTCCTTGCTGATGATCAGCGCGGTCAGCGTGATGAGACCCATGACGGCGAGGTACACGCCGACGAGGACCGGGCTGCCGTCAGCCATCGCCCACAGCCAGACGGCGATGAACGGGGCAACCGCTGCGCCGAGGATGCTCGACACGTTGTAGGAGATTCCCGAGCCGGTGTACCGCACGTTCGTCGGAAACAGTTCCGGCAGGAGGGCGCCCATCGGGCCGAATGTCATGCCCATGAGGCTGAAGCCGATGATGAGCCACAGCATGACGCCGACGGTGCCGGCGCCGAGCAGCGGCACCCAGAGCAGGCCGAAGGCGATGATGCCGAGCGTGACGAAGATGAGCGTCTTGCGACGGCCGTACTTGTCAGCCAGCGGGCCGGAGACGAGGGTGAAGATACCGAAGAACACCACGCCGGCGATGAGCATCAGCACGAAGGTGTTGTAGCTGAAGCCGAGGCCGGGCTGCTGGCCTTCCGCCGGGTCGACCGGCGCGCGGCCGTAGCTGAGCGAGAACGTCGTCATCAGGTAGAACAGCACGTAGGTGGCGAGCATGAAGAAGGTGCCGAGGATGAGCTCGCGCCAGTTGCTCTTGAAGACGAGCTTGAGCGGGAGCTTGACGACCTTGCCGGCCTTGACCGTGTTGGTGAAGGCGTCGCTCTCGACGAGCTTCAGGCGAACCCAGAGGCCGACGATGACCATGACGGCCGAGAACAGGAACGGGATGCGCCAGCCCCAGTCGAGGAACGCGTCAGACGGACGCGACGGGTCGTCGGACGGGAGCAGGAACGCGATGACGAGGAACAGGCCGTTCGCGATGATGAAGCCGATCGGCGCACCGAGCTGGGGGAAGGTGCCGTACCAGGCGCGTTTGCCGGCGGGCGCGTTCTCGGTCGCGACGAGCGCAGCTCCACTCCACTCGCCGCCGAGCGCGAAGCCCTGGGCGAGGCGCAGGATCACGAGCAGCAGCGGGGCGAACCACCCGATGACGAGGTACGTCGGCAGCAGTCCGATCAGGAAGGTCGCGATTCCCATCGTGAGCAGCGCGGCGACGAGCGTCGTCTTGCGGCCGACCTTGTCACCGAGGTGCCCGAAGAAGATCGCGCCGAGGGGGCGGGCGACCATGGCCGCGCCGAAGATCGCGAACGACGACAGCAACGCCGTGGTCTCGTTTCCGGCGGGGAAGAAGAGGTGCGGAAAGACGAGCACTGCAGCGGTGGCGTAGACGTAGAAGTCGTAGAACTCGATCGTCGTACCGATGAGCGACGCGAGGATGACCCGGGACTTCGGGTTGGCCGGAGCCTTGGTGGGAGTGAGAACGGGAGCTGACATGAGCTTTCTTTGGTGGCGGGGCATGAAAAAGCTGCCGGAGGCTCGGCCGGTCGCGTCTGTCGCCCCGTGGCAGAAGTGTGCTGGCCCGTTTGTGACGGACCAACACACCTTACGCCCCGATCGCGCCCGATCCTAAATCCCGGGACGGATGCCAGGAGCCACGGCCGGCGGCAGCCAGCGAACGCGTCGGATTCAGCCGCGCAGCTCCCGGAGCAGGACGGCGGTCGCGACGGCGGCTTCAGCGGCTTCGCGACCCTTGTCTTCCTTCGATCCGGGCAGGCCGGCGCGATCGATGCCCTGCTGTTCATCGTCGAGGGTGAGCACGCCGAACCCGACCGGCTTGCCGGTCTGGAGGGTGACGTGCGTGAGGCCGGAGGTCGCGGCATCCGACACGTATTCGAAGTGAGGTGTTCCGCCGCGGATGATCACCCCGAGCGCCACGACCGCATCGGCGCCCGCCTCGAGCGCCACCTTCGCGGCGACGGGCAGCTCGAAACTGCCCGGGACCCGGACGAGGCGGTGGGATGCTCCGCTCTCGTCGAGTGCCCGGGTCGCGCCCGCGATCAGCCCGTTGGTGATCTCTTCATGCCAGTGCCCGGCGATGACGACGATGTCGAGGCCGGTGCCGTCGACGTTGAGTTCGGGGGATCCTTCACCGCTCATGATGTTGTCCTGCTTTCCTGGCCAGCGGCCGTAATTGCTGTCGGAGTGAATTCGTGGCCCATCCGGTCACGTTTGGTTTCGAGGTAGGTCTCGTTGAACGCGCCGACGCCGACGACGAGCGGCACCCGTTCGGTGACCCTCACGCCGTACTCCTCGATCTGGCGGACCTTCTCGGGGTTGTTCGTGAGCAGCCGGATGCTGGTCACGCCCAGGTCGTGGAGGATCGAGGTGGCGGCCAGGTAGTCCCTGGCGTCGGCGGGCAGGCCGAGCGCGAGGTTCGCGTCGAGGGTGTCGAGTCCGTCTTCCTGCAGTTTGTACGCCCGCAGTTTGTTGATCAGACCGATGCCTCGGCCCTCGTGACCGCGCAGGTAGATCACGACGCCGCCGTGGCGCTGGATGGCGTCGAGGGCGGTGTCGAGCTGGGGGCCGCATTCGCACTTGAGTGATCCGAAAGCCTCCCCGGTCAGGCACTCGGAGTGCACGCGGACGACGGCGCCCGGTGCGGCGTAGTCGCCGGCCAGGATGGCGACGTGGTCAGCGCCGGTGTTGCGGTCGCGGTACGCGCGCACCCGGACGGTGCCGTGCGTGGTCGGCACGCTCGTCTCGACCTCGAACAGCACCGGCGACGCCGTCGACACGGGTTCGCGGTCGTCGACCTCGTAGTCCCCGGCGGCGATCAGGCCTGTGGATCCCGCGGGCGACGCTTCACGGGCGTTCATGTACTCGATGAGCGCGGCGATGGTGACCACCGGCAGGCCGTCGCGCTCGCCGAGGGCGATGAGCCCCGGCAGCCGCATCATGTCGCCGTTGTCGTCGACCACCTCGCAGATCGCGCCGACGGGGGTGAGCCCCGCGAGGATCATCAGGTCGACGGCAGCCTCGGTGTGGCCGGCGCGCTGACGCACTCCTCCGTCGACGGCGCGGAGCGGCACGATGTGCCCGGGGCGGATGAGATCGGTGGGCACGGCATCGGGGTTGCCGAGGGCGCGCAGGGTGTGTGCCCGGTCGGCGGCGCTGATGCCCGTGGTGATCCGGTCACTGGCGTCGACGGTGATCGTGTACGCCGTCTGCCGCAGATCCTGGCTCTTGTCGACCATGATCGGCAGTTCCAGCCGGTCGGCGATCTCGTTCGTCATCGGCGCGCAGATGTACCCGCTCGTGTTGCGCACGGTCCAGGCGACCCAGTCCCGGGTGGCGAGTTCGGCGGAGAGGATGACGTCGCCTTCGTTCTCGCGTCCTTCGTCATCGGCGACGAGCACCGGCTTGCCCTGGCGAAGCGCGGCAAGCGCTTCAGGGATTGTGGCGAGGCTCATGCGTCGCTCCTTTCGCCGGCGGGCTGCGCCGTCGGCATCCGATCCTGGACGGACTGGAGTGCGAGCATGCGCTCCACGTGCCTGGCCAGGATGTCCGTTTCAATGTTGACCCGGTCGCCGACGACGCGCCCGCCCAGGGTCGTCGCGGTGAGGGTCTCGGGGATGAGCGACACTTCGAACCACTGGTCGGGTTCGACGGCGGGGGAGACGGCGCTCACGGTGAGCGAGATGCCGTCGATCGCGATCGAACCTTTGTCGGTCACGAGGCGGGCCAGTTCGGGGGCGAGGCTGAACCGCACCACGCGCCAGGCGCTTCCTTCGGTGATCGCCAGGACCGTCGCCGTGCCGTCGATGTGGCCCTGCACGATGTGACCGCCGAGACGGTCGCCCACTTCGGCCGCGCGTTCGAGGTTGACCCGGCGACCGGGCGCCACGCCGTCGAGCGTCGACATGGCGAGGGTCTGGGCCATCACGTCGACGGTGAACGAGTCCGCCGTCTGCTCCACGACCGTGAGGCACACGCCCGACACCGAGATCGAGTCGCCGTGCTTCGCGCCGGTCACGGCGAGGGGACCCCGGACCGTGAGGCGGGCGGCATCCGCGGTTCGGTCGACCGACGTGACCTCGCCGATCTCTTCGATGATTCCGGTGAACATGTCAGGAGTGTCCTTTCGGGCGGGCGATGACGAGGAGGTCGTCGCCGAGGGTGTGCACGCTGTCGACGGCGAGCCGCCGGGCGTCTGAGATCGAGCCGACGCCGATGTCGGTGAGCGCCGTCCGGCTGCCGCCGAGCAGGACTGGGGCAAGGTAGATGAGGTACTCGTCGACGAGCCCTGCGGTGATGAACGCGCTGATCAGCGTCGGTCCGCCTTCGAGGAACAACGACCGGATGCCGCGCGCGTGCAGGTCGGCGAGGTCGGCGGGGAGGTCGTCGCCGGCGAAGCGCAGTGCTCGGCGCGGGTGCACGTGCAGGGCAGCCGATTCGGGCAGGTCCCGGTGGCCGAACACCACCGGTGTCGGTTGCGCCGGGTAGAGCGTTCCGGATGCCGTCCGTGCGGTCAGCGCCGGATCGTCGGCGACGACCGTGCCGGTTCCGACGCCGATGGCGTCGGCCGCCGCGCGGCGGGCGTGGACGTCGGCGCGGGCCTCAGGGCCGGTCACCCACTGGCTGGTGCCGTCGTCGGCGGCGGCGCGGCCATCGAGGCTCTGTGCCCACTTGGCGATGACGAAGGGGCGACCGAGGCGGGCGGCGACGAGCCAGCTGCCGAGGAGCGCTTCGCCTGCGGAGTGCAGCACTCCGGGAGTGACGCCGACGCCGGCCGCGCGGAGCCGGTCCGCGCCGCTCCTGGAGTGCTCTCCCGGGTCGTCGACGGAGTAGACGACGTAAGCGAGTCCCGCGTCGATCAGGGCCTGGGCGCAGGGCCCGGTGCGGCCGGTGTGGTTGCACGGCTCGAGCGTGACGACGGCGGTGGCGCCACGCGCCGCGTCCGGGGCAAGGTGCGACAGCGCGTCGGTTTCGGCATGGGCGGTGCCGGCGCCACGGTGCCAGCCTTCGGCGATCACCGTGCCGGCCTCGTCGAGGATCACGCAGCCGACCTGCGGGTTCACTCCCCGGGCGGGGCCGCGACGCGCGAGCTCGAACGCCCGGCGCATGGCCTCGGACAGCACAGCCATGCTCAGACCGGCGGGTGCAGGCCCGGAGCTTTCGGTGGTGTGGCGGGGCGCCATCGGATCTCTTCTCGTTGTCGAACGAGCCCCGGGGTGCCGCGATCGGCGGGTGAGTGCCGTCGACGACCGCGGAACAGGGGTCGTGAGACGATCCTGCGACGCGCGTGCTGCCTCCCATCCGGACTCGAGCCGAGCCGCTTGCGCAACCTGACCCATAACCGTCGGTACCGGAATTTCACCAGTTCAATTCCGCACACTGCTGGGCGGAACTCGCGGACTATCACCGCCGGTTCGGACTCTCACCGACCCCGGAGCACGTTATTCGTTGTGTCTATCGTAGGACCAACGCGGGAGGCATCGCGATATTCCCCGGTCATATGACGCCGTGCGCGCCGCCCCGGCTTCGTTCAGGCGGCGAGGATCTGCCGGGCGGTGCCCGAATCGACGATGAGGTCGGTGACGAGACCGGCGGCGAGGGCGCCGCGCAGCGTCTGCAGTTTGCTCTCGCCGGCCACCACGCACACGCGACGCGAGATGCCGCGCAGGACGTCGAGGCTGGGCCCGCTCGACCTGTCGTTCAGCGGGATGCCGTCGCTCGAGCCGTCTTCGCGGTAGAACACGGTGGCGATGTCGCCGACCACCCCGGTCGCCCGGAGCTGGGCGAAATCCTCGTCGTCGAGGTAGCCGCCGATGTAGACGTGGCTCGGCACGCCGGCGAACGGCGACCCGAGACCGAAGACGATGGCGTCGAGCGTCTTCTGCATTTCGACGACGCGGCTGATGCTGCGTTCGCGCCACAGCGCCTGCCTGGTGGCCGGGTCGTCGAACACGGCGGGCACCGGGAACTGCTGGACGGTCGCCCCGAACGCCGACCCGAACCGCGAGAGGATCTCGCTGGCGTAGAGGATGCCCGTTGTCCGCGGGTTCGCGGCACCGTTGAGCTGCACCACGGTGGAGTTGTGGGTCGGCTTGGCAAGCAGGTGCCGGGACAGCGCGCTCATCGTCGACCCCCAGGCGACTCCGAGCGACATGTTCGAGTCGACGAAGCCGCCGAGAATCCGTGCAGCGGAGAGCGCCACCCGGTCGAGCCGTTCGACGTCGCTGGTCTGGTCGGGCACCGGGACGACGTGCGCGGTGACGCCGAATTGCGCGCGGATGTCGCCCTCGAGCTGCCGGGGCATGTCGAGGGGGGAGCGCACCTGGATCTCGACCAGGCCGGTCTCGCGGGCATGGTCGAGAAGCCGGGAAACCGTCGAACGGGAGGTGTGGAGCTCGTGCGCGATGGCATCCATCGTCAGGTCCTGCAGATAGTACAACTGGGCCGCGGTGAGGGCGTCCCTCGTCTTCGGGCTCAGCTGCTCGGCTTTGGTCGGGCTCATTCCACGGCTCCTTGCACGTTTGTGCATCCGGTTTGCACGTTGGTGAATATACCCGAACAATCGAGAGACCACGAGCAAGCACGGACACGGCGGCCACGCCGGTTCCGTCGCCAGAGGAGAGCACAGCAATGAAGCAGCCAGCAACGCAGCCAGGCCACCAGCGGGCATCCGTCGAGAGCCTGCGGAACCGACCGAGCGCCCGGGTGCTCGTGATCGGCGGAGGAATCAACGGCCTCGCGACCTTCCGTGACCTCGCCCTGCAGGGCGTGGACGTCGCGCTCGTCGAACGCGGCGACTACTGCTCCGGTGCGTCGGCGGCGTCGAGCCACATGATCCACGGGGGCATCCGTTACCTCGAGAACGGGGAGTTCCGGCTGGTCAAGGAGTCCGTCGCCGAACGCAACGGACTGCTCAGGATCGCCCCGCACTACGTGAAGCCGCTGCAGACGACGGTGCCGATCTTCTCCACCTTCTCCGGGATCGTCTCAGCCCCCCTCCGCTTCCTCACCCACAAGTCCGGCAAGCCGCAGGAGCGCGGTGCGCTGCTGATCAAAGTCGGGCTCGCGCTCTACGACTCCTTCTCCCGCGACGGCGGAACGGTGCCTCGGCACCGGTTCCTCGGCCGGAAGAAGGCGCTCGCCGCGCTGCCGCAACTCAACCCCGACCTCAAGTACACGGCGACCTACTTCGATGCGTCGGTGCACGACCCTGAACGGCTCGCCCTCGATGTGCTGCGCGACGGGCTCGACGCCGGCCCCCATGCCCGTGCCGCGAACTACGTCGAAGCCGTCGGCTTCGACGGCGGCGCGGTCCTGCTGCGTGACGGCGTCAGCGGCGAGGAGTTCTCGTTCCAGGCCGAGGTCGTGATCAACGCGTCCGGGCCGTGGACCGACCTCACCAACACCGCGCTCGGGCAGAGGAGCGCCCTGATGGGCGGAACCAAGGGGTCGCACATCGTCCTCGACAACCCGGACCTGCTCGCCGCGACCGGCGGGCGTGAGATCTTCTTCGAGCACAACGACGGCCGCATCGTCCTGATCTACCCGCTCAAGGGCAAGGTCCTCGTCGGCACCACCGACATCGACGCCGATCCCGCCGAGCCGGCGGTCTGCACCGACGACGAGGTCGACTACTTCTTCGAGCTCGTGAAGCACGTGTTCCCGGCCGTTTCGGTTCGCCGGGACGACATCGTCTACCGGTTCAGCGGCATCCGCCCCCTGCCCGGGCACGGCGACCTGGAACCCGGCTTCGTCTCCCGGGACTACCGGATCGTGCCGACCGCCCTCGGCTCGGGCACCATGCTCAGCCTCGTCGGCGGCAAATGGACCACGTTCCGTGCGCTCGCCGAGCACCTGGCGACCGAGGCGCTCGACCTCCTCGGGGCGGCCCGGACCGTGTCGACGGCCGGAATGCCGATCGGCGGAGGATCCGGTTTTCCGGTGACGGATGCCTCGATGCAGGTCTGGGTCGCCGACAACTCCCGCGAGCTGGGCCGGGCCCGTGCTCTCCAGCTGCTGGAACGGTACGGTACGCGCGCCACGGGTCTCATCGAGGAACTCGCCGAGGCCGGGGACGATCGGCTGCACAACGCGCCGGACTACAGCGTGCAGGAGATCGCCCGGCTCGCCCGCACCGAGCACGTGGTCCACCTGCTCGATGTGCTGCAGCGACGAACGAGCATCGCGTTCACCGGTGGAGCCTCAACCGCGCTCCTGGAGGAGCTCGCCGCGCTTTTGGCCGGAGTGCTCGGCTGGACCGAGCAGCAGGCCGAGAACGAGGTCCAGGCCGCGTCCGAAATCCTGCGCACTGTGCACGGCGTGCAGCTGAATCCCCGCCAGGTGAACGCCGGCATGTAAAAGCGCCAGTGAACTGGGCAATAACTGCACGCATTCTCATCTGACCCACTTGTTTCGCGCTGTCAAAGGTCGATACGTTGCACGGGGGTCGAAAACCACCGCCCCTCGGGGTCACCGCCGTGGCGGAATTAGCAAGGAAGGTCAACGTGGACGTTACTTTAGGAAACATCTTTCTCTCGGAGGTCGTGGGGACCGCGCTCCTCATCCTGCTCGGTGCTGGCGTCGTCGCCAACGTCGTGCTGGCGAAGACGAAAGGCTTCAACGGCGGCTGGCTCCTGATTAACTTCGGGTGGGGTTTCGCCGTTTACGTCGGTGTGCTCGCCGCCTACCTGTCCGGTGCGCACCTGAACCCGGCGGTCACCGTCGGGCTGATCACCGCTGGTACCACGGAGTTTGTGGACGGCATCCCGGTGGACTTCGCGTCGACGTTCACTTACTTCGGCGGTGAGATGGTCGGAGCCTTCCTCGGTGCCGTCCTCGCCTGGGTGACGTACAAGAAGCACTTCGACGCCTCGGACGATGCCGGCGCGAAACTCGCGGTGTTCTCGACCGGCCCGGCGATCCGCAGCTACGCCTGGAACCTCATCACTGAGATCATCGGCACCTTCGTGCTGGTCTTCGCCGTGCTGTCATTCGGCCGCGGGGGTAGCGGCGACCTCGATGAGGTCGCCGCTCCGGGGCTTGCCGCACTCGGCGCGCTGCCCGTTGCGATCGTCGTTATCGCCATCGGTATCTCGCTCGGTGGCCCGACCGGATACGCGATCAACCCCGCACGTGACCTCGCCCCGCGCATCGCCCACGCCATCCTGCCGATCAAGGACAAAGGCTCGAGCGACTGGAGCTACGCCTGGGTGCCCGTCGTCGGGCCGCTGCTCGGTGGCGCGATCGCCGGCTGGGCATCCCTTGTGCTGCTGCCGGTCGTCGGCGCCTGATCCGGTCCTCTGCCGGCGGCGAGCCGGCCTCTTCGTGAAAACCATGCATTGCCAACAAAGGAGTTACCTATCATGGCGGACTACGTCCTCGCAATCGACCAGGGAACGACCAGTTCCCGGGCCATCATCTTCGACAAGTCAGGGTCGATCATCTCGACCGGGCAGTTGGAGCACGAACAGATCTTTCCCAAGGCCGGATGGGTCGAACACGACCCCGCGGAGATCTGGAACAACACGCGTGAGGTCATCGGCCAGGCGCTCTCCAAGGCCAGCCTGACGCGGCACGACATCGCCTCGATCGGCATCACCAACCAGCGCGAGACCGCTGTCGTCTGGGACAAGACCACCGGCAAGGCGGTCTACAACGCGATCGTCTGGCAGGACACCCGCACCCAGTCGATCGTCGACCGGTTCGCGGCCGACGGCGGCGTCGAGCGATTCAAGCAGAAGGTCGGCCTGCCGCTCGCCACCTACTTCTCGGGCACGAAGATCGTCTGGATCCTCGAGAACGTCGACGGCGCACGCGAAAAGGCGGATGCCGGCGACCTGCTGTTCGGAACCACCGACAGCTGGGTGCTCTGGAACCTCACCGGAGGAACCGACGGCGGCGTCCACGTCACCGACGTCACCAACGCCAGCCGGACACTGTTCATGGACCTTGAAACCCTGCAGTGGGACGACGAGATCCTCTCGGTGTTCAACGTGCCGAGGTCGATGCTGCCCGAGATCAAGTCCTCGAGCGAGGTGTACGGCACCGCCCACAGTTCGAGCCTTCTCCGCGAGACCCCGATCGCCGGCATCCTCGGCGACCAGCAGGCGGCGACCTTCGGCCAGGCGGCGTTCGACACCGGCGAGTCGAAGAACACCTACGGCACCGGCAACTTCCTCATCTTCAACACGGGCGAAGAGATCGTCCACTCGAAGAACGGCCTGCTCACCACGCTCGGCTACAAGCTCGGCGACGCGAAACCGCACTACGCGCTCGAGGGTTCGATCGCCGTGACCGGTTCGCTCATCCAGTGGCTCCGCGACAACCTCGGCATCATCAGCTCGTCACCCGAGGTCGAGACGCTCGCCACCACGGTCGACGACAACGGCGGGGTCTACATCGTCCCGGCGTTTTCGGGACTGTTCGCCCCGTACTGGCGCCCGGAGGCCCGCGGTGTGATCGTCGGCCTGACCCGGTTCGTCAACAAGGGACACATCGCCCGGGCAGCGCTCGAAGCGACGGCGTTCCAGACCCGGGAGGTGCTCGACGCCGTCAACGCCGACTCCGGTGTCGACCTGACGGAGCTCAAGGTCGACGGCGGCATGGTCGCGAACGACGCCCTCATGCAGTTCCAGGCGGACATCCTCAACGTGCCGGTCGTCCGCCCGGTCGTGGCGGAGACCACGGCGCTCGGTGCCGCCTACGCGGCGGGACTCGCGGTCGGTTTCTGGGCCAACCTCGACGAGCTGCGAGCCAACTGGCAGGAGGACAAGCGCTGGGAGCCGTCGATGGCCGACGAGGACCGCGACCGCCAGATGCGCCTGTGGAAGAAGGCCGTCAGCAAGTCGTTCGACTGGGTCGACGAAGACGTGTCGTAACACGAGTCCCACCGAACGGGCCCGTCCTCCACGCGGAGGGCGGGCCCGTTCGTCGTGAGGGGCGCCGAGGTGCCGAACTTTGTCCTCCGTCGGGCTCGCGAACGACGTTGTGTGGCAACTCGCCATCACGAACGACGTTGTGTGGCAACTCGAGTCGGCTGCGCGAGCGCCTGGGCGCGAGTGACCCTCTGGGACCCGATCGATGGAGTTACAGCTCGTCGAGCGACCCGATCACGCGCACGCCCGCGTCACGGGCGACCTCGAACGGGTTCTCGGACTCCTGCCCGTGACCGATCCCGCCGACGACGACATCGTCGCCGAAGCGGTTCAGCCACACACCCTCTAATCCAGCGGATGCCGCGCCGACGGCATCCGTCAACAGCCGGTCCCCGACGTACAGGGCGTCCTCCGGGGCGACGTCGAAGAGGCTGCAGGCGTGCAGGAAGATCGCTGGGTCGGGTTTGGCGACGCCGACGCTTCCCGACGCGATCACATGCTCGAACCGGGCGCCGAGGCCGGTGCGTTCGAGCTTGACCCGTTGGTAGTCCGCCTCACCGTTGGTGATCACGCCGAGGCGCACGCCGGCATCCGCCAGCCGGTCCAGGCACGGGACAGCGTCGTCGAAGAGTTCCCAGGCGCCCCGGTAGCTTTCGAAATAGGTGTCGAACCAGGCGTCAGCCTCGACCGCAGACAGGGTGACGCCGTGCGCGGCAGCGAAGTCGCGGGCGCGGGCGCGTCGCTGCCCGGCGAAGGTGAGTTCCTTCGAGAGGTAGCGGTGGTAGTGGCGGTCCTCGAGCTCATGCCAGAGAGCGACGGAGCGGTCACGGTCGTGGAGGGGGAACGCCCCGGTCGAATCGACGTGGCGGAGGATGCCGCGCGACACGGCACCGCGGTGATCCATCAGCGTGTCGTCAAGGTCGAAAAGTGCGAGCCTCGTCATCGAACGAGTGCCTCCGCGGGCCACCCGTCGGCCGGGCCGGGCAGATCCGCCCGGGTGAGTTCCGCACGGTGGCTCGGCGGGAACTCACCGAACCTGTCGATTCCGCTGCGCCCGGTGCCGATATAGCGAAAGCCGGTTCGCTGGGCGACGAGGGCTGAACTGGCGTTGCCCACCATGGCCTCCCACCGGATCGAGGTGTTCGAGGCGCGGCCGGGGATGTCCCACTGGCCGGTGAAGAACCACTCGGCGACGGCGCGGACCGCTTCGGGCATGTAACCGTGCCCGCGCCACGGCGCGCCCAGCCAGAACCCGATCATGGCCTGGGTGTCGTTCCAGTCACGCAGCGAGATGACCCCGAGGATGGTGGGTTCGCCACTGCGTCGGATGGCCCAGGTGAGTTCCTTGCCGCTCGACCAGCCCGGGTCCACCACGCGGGCGAGAAAGCTTTCCGCGTCGGACAGGGCGTACGGCTGCGGCACGGTGGTGAACTGCTGGATCAGCGGGTCCTGGCAGTAGGCGTAGACGAACGGGATGTCCCGTTCGGTCGGCGCGTCGAGGATCAACCGGTCTGTTTCGAGGCGCACGACATCCATGGCCCCAGCTTACCGAGGGGCGACGGCCCGGTCCGACGGCGACGCTCGGGGCGGCCCGGGGCACTCCTGATCCATGCGCACAACTCCGCCAACCCGCTGAAGCCCGGTACCACCGTCCGCGAGATCCAGGCCGTGCCGGCGGGTGCCAGCGAGGATCCGGCGGAGTTCTGCCCCGTGGGCCAGGGTCACCCGACGGGGCCGTTGCGGTAACGGGACGCGCACGTCGTCCCTCCACAGCCGGATCGAAGCACGGTGGACTCCACCGATCTCCCGCACGCCGTTCCTGACGCCTCCGGGCGGCCACTCTCGCCGGATGAGTTACTTGCGCATTTTCGAACAGACCGGAATTCTCATCGCGAGCCGTGACGAACTGCTCGGGGCAGGCGCCAACGGCAGGGTCCTCACCCGGGATGTCCGCGACGGCCGACTTCTCCGGATCTACCGCGACCATTACGCGCTCCCCGGCACGTCGGAGCAGGTCATCCGCGCGGTTCGGGTCGGCGGCAGGCTCGCCTGCGTGTCTGACTTGGCCGACCGAGGAGTCTTCGTCTTCAGAGACCATCCCGGTCACATCCACCTCGAACGTGGTGCGTCGAGGCTCCGAAGCCCCGGGGACCGGTATGTGTCGCTGGCGAAGGGAAATCGTGACGGCGTGGAACTGCACTGGCACCCTCTTCTCTGCCCGGACGATGCGACAGCCCATGCCGTCGCCGCGATCGATTCCGTGGCACAGGCCATGCGCTGCCAGCCGCCGCGAATGGCCGTCGCGACCCTGGACAGTGCGCTCAACAAGCGCATCATCACCCCCGAAGACGTGCGGCTGATCTTTGCGTCACTTCCCCCGCGGTTCCAGCCCATCCAGGCCCTCAGCGACGGGCGGGCAGAAGCCGGCTCTGAAACGATCGTGCGCCTGCTCGTGCGGGCGCTCGGTCTCCAGTTCGATATCCAGGTGTTCATCGACGGGGTGGGGAGAGTCGATTTGCTGATCGAGGGCTGCCTGGTGGTCGAGGCCGACAGCCGTGCCCATCATTCGGCGTTGGATCGGTATGTCGTCGACCGCGAGCGCGACACGACCCTCGCCATCCTGGGGTACATGTCACTGCGGCTGCGCAACGAGACGATCATGTATCGGCCGGAGAGGGCCGTCGCCGCGATCAACGGACTGCTGCGGGCGCGGAACCACTTCCGCACCGTGCTGGTGTGACCCGGACCGCGGTGCGGGGTGCCGGTGAGAATGTGCGCGCAAGTCCGGCTGTCGGCTCTTTGAGTGGGGTCCGAAACCCGAACTCCTGCCAGTTCTGCCGGTTGGCACCCGCGGAGTGGCGGAGTTGTGCGCGCTTGGACGTGGAGCCCGGACCCCGGTACGCGTTCGGGCCAGCCGGGCCAGCCGCCGCGCTCGATCGCTGACTCTGCTGGTCGGCCGCTGCGGTCGGTCCTGATGCCGCTGGTCGGCCGCATCGGTTGGTTCGTAACTCCGCCAATCGGCGTGGCATCCGGGGTCGACCGCCGGAACGTTTGGTGCTCCGCCCGCTGGTTGCCACGGATCGGCGGAGTTATGCGCAAGCCACTCCGGGGTCAGCGGCGCAGGAGCCCCACGCGCTCGTACGCCAGCGCGAGCGTCTTCTCGGCGACCTCGTTCGCCTTCGCCGCGTTGACGGCAAGCAGCCGGTCGAGTTCGGCCGGGTCGTCGAGCAGTTCGAGGGTGCGGGCGCGCACCGGCTCGAAGACAGCGTTCACCGCGTCGACGACACCCTTCTTCAGGTCGCCGTAGCCGCGGCCGGCGTATTCGTCCACGATCGCGTCGATCGTCCACCCCGACATGGCCGAGAAAATGGTGAGCAGGTTGGAGACCCCGGGCTTCGTCTCCCGGTCGAACCGGATGCTGGCGTCGTCATCGGTCACCGCGCGCATGATCTTCTTCGCATTGACCTTGGGGTCGTCGAGCACCTTGATCAGCCCGGCCTCGCTCTCGGACGACTTCGACATCTTCGCCCCAGGGTGCTGCAGGTCGTAGATCTTGGCCGTTTCCTTGAGGATGATCGGCTCAGGCACGAGGAAGGTGTCGCCGAACCGGCTGTTGAACCGCCCGGCGAGGTCGCGGGAGAGTTCCAGGTGCTGGCGCTGGTCCTCGCCGACCGGCACGACGTTGGTCTGGTACAACAGGATGTCCGCGGCCATGAGCACCGGGTAGGTGAAGAGCCCGACCGTGGTCGAGTCGGCCCCGAACCGCGCCGACTTGTCTTTGAACTGGGTCATCCGGCCGGCCTCGCCGAACCCGGTGATGTTGTTGAGCACCCACGACAGCTGGGCGTGGGCGGGAACGTGTGACTGCACATACAGCGTGCTCTTCGCCGCGTCGATCCCCGCGGCGATGTACTGCGCCGCCGTCGAGCGGGTACGCGCACGAAGCTCGTCCGGGTTCGGTGAACTGGTCAGCGCATGCAGGTCGACGACGCAGTAGTACGCGTCGAACTCCGCCTGGAGGGCAACCCACTGCTGCAGCGCGCCGACGAAGTTGCCGAGGTGGAGCGAATCGTTCGATGGCTGCATTCCTGAGAACAGGACGGGCTTGGTCATGGGGGTCCTTCGGTTGGTGTGCCCTGGCGGGCGAAAGGTCAGTGTCAGGCGGATGCCACGCGGGTGGCGTCAGCGTCAGATCGCGTAGTCGACGAGAACGGGGGCGTGGTCGGACCATCGCTCGGCGTGGCTGGCCGCCCGGTCGACGCGGTAGTCGACGACGGTGGCGGCCAGAGCCGGGGTGGCGACGTGGTAGTCGAGCCGCCAGCCGGTGTCGGTGTCGAAGGCGCGGCCGCGCTGGGACCACCAGGTGTACGGGCCATCGACCTCGCCCGCCCACGTGCGGCCGACGTCGACCCAGCCCAGGCCGCGACCGGCCGTGCCGTCCACACAGGCGACGTCTTCGCCGAGAGGACCGAAGAACCGATCGAAGTACGCGCGTTCCTGCGGCAGGAAGCCGGCCTTCTTCACGTTCCCTTTCCAGTTGCGAATGTCGAGTTCACGGTGGCCGACGTTCAGATCGCCGAGCACCACCGCGTACTCCGAGTGGGCGGCGAGCTCAGGAAGCCGGGAGGTCATGGCATCCAGGAATTTGTACTTCTCGAGCTGCTTGGGAGTGTTGTCCTCGCCTGAGTGCACGTAGGTCGAGACGACCGTGATGATCGAGCCGTTGACGTCGTAGTCGGCCTCGAGCCAGCGGCCGGCGCTGTCGAACTCCACGGCGCCGAGTTCGACCCGGTGGATCGATGCCTTGTTGCGGCTGAGCAGGGCGACGCCGGCCCGGCCCTTTGCCGTGGCCGGGTCGTGCAGGATGTCCCAGTCCGGGCCGAAAAGCGCCTCGAGGTCGCTGGTCGCCGCGCGGACCTCCTGCAGGGCGAGGATGTCGACTTTCGCGGCGTCGAGCCAGTCGCCCATTCCCTTGCGAAAAGCCGCGCGGACCCCGTTGGTGTTGACGGAGGCGATGCGAACGGTGGCGGGAGACGACATGAATCCAGCTTAGATCAGGGCACCGAGCCCGCCAGCAAGGCGCTATGCGTCAAGTGGGTCGCCCAAAATCGGGGTCAGGGGGCAGAATAGGAGCACAGGTGCGGGGCCCGTGCGCGGGGGAGTCGCCTGCACCGTTTTCTCGAGGGGCACCGTGAATACTGCAGAACGCGAACAGCCGTCCGCTTATCGCTACGCGATGACGAACACAGGGACACCCTGGATCTACATCGTCGGCGAGAAGCTCCTGGTGGCGCTGAGGACGCCGTCGGAACCGGCGATCGTCGAACGGCTCTGGTCGCTGGTCTGCTCGCCGTCGACGACCTTCGAGGACGCCCTCCGCGTCATCCCCAACACCTCGGGCGGCGAACCCGCCTCGTTCGTCGCCCTCGAACGGTCCAGCGGAAACGGCAGCGTGAAGCTCCTCGTCCACGGCGATGCGGTCGTCGACGCGCACACCGGCGGACGGTGGACCCGCATCACCTCGGGCGACCAGCCCTGGCGGCGCGACGAACTGAGCGGTGTCGAGGCGGTCGCAGCCGGAGGGCTGACCGGCGAGCCCGGGTCCCCGGTCTCCGGTGTGTCGTTTCCCCTCGGCTCCGGCGTGATCGTGGCCAACCGCATCGACTGGGTCGCCGATCCAGGGTCGATCGCTGCTCCTGCCCGAGCGGATGCCGCCGCATCCGCGTCACCGGTGCCTCCAGCGCAGTCCCACTTCCGTCCTGCGCCCGCCGACACCCACACGATCATCCGGCCGCCCGCGCAGCGGGTCCGGCCCGAGGACGACCCGGCGATGCGTCACGACGGCGAGACGGTGCTGCGCCGCGACATCGCCCCGCCGATCCAGGACGAGACGGTCCTGCGCGAGGCGCCGCTCGTTCCCGACGACCCGAAGACCCTGCTCTACGGGTTCCGCATCAACGGCGGCCAGGCCTACCCGCTGGATGCCGTGCACTATTTCGGCAGGAACCCGCGTCAGCCGCGCATCCCCCTGCCGGATCCCTCCCGGCTCGTGCCGGTGGTCTCCGGGTCGAAATCGGTCTCCGCCACCCACCTCGAGATCAAGCAGATCGGCGACTCGATCGTCGCCACCGACCTGAAATCCACGAACGGAACCTCCGTCATCCCGCCGCACGGCCACTGGCGTCGCCTGCGCCAGGGCGAGTCCGTCGTCGTGGCCCCCGGCACCTTCATCGACATCGGCGACGGCAACGTCATCGAGATCTTGCCCCCCTGGCCGGGGGTATAGCCCCGACGGGGCTTTACTTACACTGGGAAGGTAGGGGATCCCTTGGATCGACCTGCAATCGAGCCTTCCCCTCCACACCATCGAAGGAAGGGAGAGGCCTGTGTCCCGCCGCCTGCCATCCCAGCCGCCGCAGCTGCCCGGCTTCTCCTTCGTGCGCATCCTGGGCTCCGGCGGGTTCGCCGACGTGTTCCTCTATGAGCAGGACAACCCGAGGCGCCAGGTCGCCGTCAAGGTGATGCTGAGCGAATACGTCAACGCCGACGTGCGCCGGATGTTCCAGGCGGAGGCCGACCTGATGGCCCAGCTGAGCGCCCACCCCGCGATCCTGACCGTGTACCAGTCGGGCGTCGCGGCTGACGGCCGGCCGTACCTCGTCATGGAACTCTGTTCGTCGTCGATTGGGCAGCGTTACCGCGACGAACCGCTGTCGGTGTCCGAAACCCTTCGCATCGGCATCAAGATCGCGAGTGCGACCGAGACCGCGCACCGGGCCGGGGTGCTGCACCGCGACATCAAACCGTCCAACATCCTCATGACCGCGTACGGCAACCCGGTGCTCAGCGACTTCGGCATCGCCGGAACGGTCGGCGAATCGAACCCCGACGAGACGGTGGGGATGTCCATTCCCTGGTCGGCGCCCGAGGTGCTGCAGAACGAGACCAACGGAACGGTGGCGAGCGAGGTCTGGTCGCTCGCGGCCACCATCTACTCGCTGCTCGCCGGGCGCGCGCCGTTCGAGCTGCCCGGGCAGGACAACACCTCGGCGGACCTGATCACCCGGGCGAGCAGGGGCAAACCCCAGCCCATCGCCCGCGACGACGTGCCCGACCGGCTGGAACACGTCCTCGCCCGCGCCATGTCGCGCCGTCCTGAGGCACGGCAGCAGTCGGCCATGGAGCTCATCCACGAACTGCAGGCGGTCGAGGCCGAGCTGGGGCTCCCGCCGACCCAGCCGGACGTCGCCGTCGACGACTGGATCTTCAGCCCCGTCCACGACGCCGACGACCGGACACGCGTCAACCCGATCCGCACGGTCGAACCCGGGCGCCGACGGCGACGGAACCCGGATGCCACACGGCAGCCAGGAGCGACCCGCCTGGCGACTGCCGAGGCGACCCCGCTCAGCGACCGCCGCCCGCTTCGCCGGGCGGCACCGCTCAGCCGGTCCTTCACGCTGGCGATCGTCGCCTGCTCCGCGCTGGTGATGCTGCTCGCCGTGACGACGGTGTTCGTCGTCGTCCGCCTCTCGCCGGGGAGCGGCATCCCGACCGTCGCGAACATCTCCGCCGAGGTGCGGGACTCGAGTGTGGAGTTCACCTGGGCGGACCCCGGGATCAACGCCTCGGACTCCTACGAGATCCGCCCGAACGGCGGGATCCCGAGCATCCAGCGCGCCGCCGAATTCACCGTCGACGCCGAACCCGGCGAACGGGTCTGCGTCACCGTGCTCGTGAACCGTGAGGGCAAACTCGGCCCGCCGAGCGCCGAGAAATGCGTCGACATTCCTGAGGGCAGCGGATGATGTTCCGGCAGTGGTTCCGGTCACGGCGCTCCGTCATCGCCACGCTGACGAGCAGCACAGCGCTCTTCGCGCTCATCGCCACCATCGCGGTCATCTCGACCGGGTACCGGGCGGAGCAGCTCGACCTCGGTGACGGGGCGGTCTGGGTCGTCAACGAGGAGCGGCAGGCCGTCGGCCGGGCGAACACGCAGGTCTTCGAACTCAACGCCGGCATCAAGGCGGAGTCCGAACAGCTCGACGTCCTGCAGGAAGGCGAAACCGTCCTGCTCCTCAACGCCGGCCGGAGTTCCCTCGACATCATCGACCCGGCCACGGCGAGCATCGTCGAAAGCGTTCCCCTCCCGCCGGGGACGACCGACGTGCACCTCGCGGACGGCCGGGTGACCGTCCTCGCCGACGGCGACGTCTGGCTGGTCCCTGTCGACGACCTGCCGACCTTCGACGCGGAAGCCGACCCCACCCTCTCGTTCGGGCCCGGAGCGATCGGCTCTGTCGCTCCCACCGGCGCCCTCTTCGTCTTCTCTCCCGACGCCGCGGAGCTGTACCGGGTCGCCGCCGGCGAGGACACCGTTGGCGCGACCACCCGGGTCGACGTCGGGGACGACGCCGACGAGTTCCAGCTGACGTCGATCGGCTCCGACCCCGTGCTGCTCGACGTCGACGGCAACCGGCTGATCGTGCGCGGGGACACGGTCGACCTGGGCGCCGCCGCCGGAGCGGTGCTCCCACGGCCGTCGGCGACCGGCTCCGCGGTGCTCCTCGGCATCGACGGCGGGCTGCTGTCTGTCCCGATGTCAGGCGGAGAGCCCACAGAAGTCGTCACCGGCACCTCCGGGGCACCGGTGCGCCCGGTCACTGTCGCCGACTGCGACTACGCGGCCTGGTCCGGCGGTGACGTGTTCGAACGATGCGGCCGGTCCACGGGGGAGACGAGGATCGGCACCGCCGGCAGCTCGAGCCTGCAGTTCCGCTCCAACGGCGACCACGTCGTGCTCAACGACGCCGCCTCCGGTGCGTCCTGGGCCGTGCAGGCCGAGAACCAGCTGATCGACAACTGGGACGAACTGATCCGGGTCGACGAGAACGAGCAGGAGATCGACGACAACCAGGAGGACACCCCGCCCGAGTACGAGCAGACCCAGCTCCCGCCGACCGCCGTGCCGGACGCGCTGGGCGCCCGGGCCGGAAAGACCTCTCCCCTTCCGGTCCTGCTGAACGACATCGACCCGAACGGTGACGTGCTGATGATCAGCAGGTTCACGCCGCTCGCCGAGTCGTCGGGCAGGCTCGACCTGGTGAACAACGCCCAGCAACTGCAGGTGACGCTGGCCCCGGATGCCGTCGGCGAGCTGCAGTTCGACTACACCATCACCGATGGCCGGGGCGGTTCGTCCACGGCGACGGTCACCCTCTCGGTGAAAGCGTCCGACGACAACGGTCCGCCCGCCCAGGTGCGCACGTCGAAGGCGTCGGTCGCCGCCGGCGGCCGGTTCACCGCGTCGACGCTCGGAGACTGGGTCGACCCGGACGGTGACCCGTTCTACCTGACGCAGGCGAGCGTCCCCGCCCCGGATCAGGTCCAGTTCACACCGGACGGCACGGTGATCTACACCGACGCGGGCGCCGGCGGCACGCTGAAGGAGATCGCGCTCGTGGTCTCGGACGGGACGGCTGACGGTTCCGGGCGGTTCACGGTGACCGTGTCTCCTCCCGGCGAGGTGCCGATCATCGCTGAGCCGTTCCCCGTTCTCGCGTATGCCGGGCAGGAAGTCGTGGTGTCCCCGCTCCCGCACGTGCGCGGTGGATCCGGTCCGCTGCGCCTGGTCAACGTGCCCGCGAAAGCCGGGGCGACGATCACGCCCGACTACGACGGAGGCACATTCCGCTTCGTGAGTTCCGAGGCGCGCACCCACACCCTCGAATACGCCGTCACCGACGGCAACCGCACCCAGACCGGAATCGTCAGGATCGACGTCATCGCTCCGCCGGACGCCGCCGCCGCGCCGGTCACTGTGCTGCACACCGCATACATCCGCGAACAGAGCACCGAACGCGTCGACGTCCTCGCCGGTGACTTCGACCCCGCCGGCGGCGTTCTCGTCGTCACGGGCGTGCTCAACGTGCCTGAAGAGTCGGGTCTCCGGGTGGAGATCCTCGAACAACGGATCCTCCGGGTCACGCTGACCATGCCGCTCGACGCGCCGGTCTCGTTCAATTACCGCGTCTCGAACGGCACCACCGAGGCGACGGGCACCGTCACCGTGATCCAGATCCCCACCCCGGCCGTGCGCCAGCCGCCGGTCGCCTACCCGGACACAGTGTCCGTGCGCGTGGGTGACGCCATCGACATCCCGGTCCTCGAGAATGACACCCATCCGGACGGGGAAACGCTCGACCTCGACCCGACGCTGAGCACCAGCCTCCCGGACGACGCGGGCCTCCTGTTCGCCTCCGAGCGGGTGCTCCGGTACCTCGCACCGGACAAGCCGGGAAACTTCACCGCCACCTACCGCGCGCTCGCTCCCGACGGCCAGTGGGCAGACGCCGTGGTGACGCTGAACGTGCGCGAGGTCGATGCGGCGAACAACGCAGCCCCCGTTCCCCGGACCGTGATCGCCCGCGTGCTGAGCGGAGAGCGGGTGCGGATCTCGATCCCGCTCTCCGGCATCGACCCTGACGGCGACTCTGTGCAACTCGTCGGGCAGGCGTCCAACCCCGACAAGGGATCGGTCGTCGGTGCGGGGGAGGACTGGTTCGACTACGAAGCCGGCGCATACTCGACGGGCACCGACAGCTTCACCTACACGGTGATCGACGCGCTGGGCAGCCAGGCGACCGGTACCGTCCGCATCGGGGTGAGCGGCAAACTCGACGGATCGCGGGTCCCGATCGCGGTGGCGGACGAGCTGGTCACCCGACCTGACAGCACCGTGGCCGTCCAGGTCCTCGCCAACGACTCCGATCCAGACGGCGGAACCCTCACCGTGACATCCGTCGTTCCCACCGGGGACGGAGCCACCGCCAGGATCGACGGGGAACTCGTGCGGGTGACGGTGCCGGATGCCGAGGGCCGGTTCGGTTTCGTCTACGAGATCGAAAACCGCTGGGGCAACACGTCGACGAACTTCCTCACCGTGGTGACGCGGGATGACGCGCCCCTCGCCCGCCCGGTTCCCGCCGACGTCGTCCTCACCCTCGACGACATCCTCGAGACGTCGACGATCGACGTCAGCGTTCTGTCGCGGGTGTTCTTCGCCGACGGCCCGGTGTCGCGTCTTTCCGTCTCGCTCCCGATGGCCGACGGAAGCGCCGAGGTCCTGGCGAACAAGCGCGTGCGCGTCACCGTGACCGAGACGTCCCAGATCATCCCCTTCACCGTCAGCCGCCCCGATGATGAGGACATCAGCGCCACCGCGTTCATCTGGGTGCCCGGACTCGACGACGCCCTGCCGCAGCTGCGCGCGGGCGTCGAACCGATCACGGTGATGAGCGGCGAACCGGTGACCATCGACATCAACGACTACGTTCTCGCGGCGGGCCGGAAGGACGTGCGGTTGACGGATGCCGCCAACGTGCGGGCCACGAACGCGAACGGGAGCGAACTGGTCACCGACGCCGACACGATCACCTACACGAGCGCCGAACGGTACTTCGGCCCGGCATCGGTGTCGTTCGAGGTGACGGACGGGTCGAGCGCGACCGACCCGGACGGGCGCGTCGCCACCATCGTGCTGCCGATCACCGTCACTCCCAGGGACAACCAGCCGCCGGTCTTCGCCGGAGGGCAGCTCGACTTCGAGCCGGGGCAGGAGAAGGTCATCGAACTGCCCAAGCTCACCACCTACCCCTACGCCGACGACGTCGACGAACTCGTCTATACGATCCTCGACCCTCGACCCGCCGGATTCACCGCCACCATCTCCGGGCAGGTCCTGACCCTCACGGCCGCGGAGGATCTGCCGGTCGGGGCCGAACGAGGGATCCTGATCGGCGTCCGCGATGCCGTGAACGAGGGCTCGGCCGGGCGGATCGTCCTGAACGTGACACCCTCGACGCGGCCGATCGCCGTTCCCGCGGCCGACACGGTGACGGTGCAGCGCGGCACGACCGCGGAGGTGGACGTGCTGCAAAACGATGCGGCAGCCAACCCGTTCCCCTCGACCCCGCTTCGCGTCGTCGCCGTCAGCGGGCTCGGTGGGGCGCTCCCTGCCGGCGTCACCGTCTCCCCGAGCGGCGACAACCGCCGGTTGAGCGTCACGGTGGGCCGGGAGGCGGCGGCGGCAGACACGACGCTGCAGTACCAGGTCGCGGATGCCACGGGCGACCCGTCGCGGTTCGCCTGGGGCACCGTGCAGATCTCGGTGCAGGACCGACCGGACCCGGTGGCGAACGTGCGGGTGACCGGGTTCAGCGACGCATCCGTCTCGCTCGCGTGGGAGCCCGGTGCGGCCAACAATTCGCCGATCACGGGTTTCAGCGTCGAACTGTTCAATGCCGGATCAGGAGCCTCGCTGGGGGTGACCAGCTGCGCATCGACGACGTGTGACATCCCCACCCCCGGGAACGGGCGCGACAACGCGGTCCGGGCCGGGATCTCCGCCATCAACGGCATCGGAGCGTCAGACGCCCAGGGGCTGCCCGAGCCCGTCTGGTCCGATGTCATTCCCCCCGCGCCGACCGGCCTCACCGCGGCGCCGCTCGACGGCGGGCTGCGGATCAGCTGGACTCCGGTGTCCGCCGGGCGCGGAAGCTCGGTCAAGAACTACGTCGTCACCGTCGGCGGGGCGGCGCCCGTGGATGTCAGCGCCAGCCGGTGCTCGTCCTCCCTGTGCTCGTACGAGGTCGGCGGGTTGGCGAACGGCTCATCGGTGCCGTTCTCGGTTTCCGCCCGCAACGACGCGTACCCCGCCCTGTCGACCTGGAACTCGGCGTCAGCGGCCGGAACACCGTACGGCGCACCCCGTGCCGGGGGCATAGCTGTCAACGGGAACGCAGCGAACGGCACCGTGACCGTCAGCTGGGACGCGTTCGCCGGCAACGGCGACGCCATCGCCGGCTATTACGTTCAGCTGCTGAGTTCAGGTGAGGCGCCCTCCGGTGCTGCTGCCTGCACGGTCTCGTCGCCGGCGCCAGGTTCGCCGACCGCTCCTGGCGGCGCGAATGCGCTGGAGACACGGTCAACCGCCCCGGGCACCACCAGTACGACGTTCGCCGGGTTGGACGCCGCCGACACGGCGTACTCGTTCGTCGTGTGGGGACACAACCGGGCCGGATGCGTCGCCACCGAGGTCCGCAGTGCCACGCTGCGACCGTCGCCCCCTGCGGTGACGGCGATTCAGGGCGACATGGTCTGGACCGACGAGCAGGAGGACACGCGGGACTATTACATTTCGTCGGTCGCCCCGGCCGGTTACGGCTACGAGATCCGCAGCCCGGGCGGAGCATGGCAGCCGTTCGACGGGTCCGGCTTTCCGCGCCAGCTGCTCGGCGGGGGGTTCGGTGAAACGGTCTCCTTCGAGGTCAGGACGGTCAGTCAGTACGGCGACCTCCGGCTGTTCGGCGGAGCCCTCGCCGGGAGCGCACCGACCCCGTCGATCACGCTCGTTCCCGACGGCCTGAGCTACGCAGCCGAGGTCGCCACCTGGACCTGGACCGGAGACCCGCCGAACGGTGGGATCGCCGCGGCCTACTCCTGTGGCGCCGCCAACGACCCCGCCATCACGGGAACAGCGGGCCCGAACTCCTGCACCTTGAGCGCGCTGCCCGCCGACGGGCAGGCGTGGCTCGACGTCAGCGTCCCGGTCGACGGGGCGACACTGGTCAAACGATATTTCACGCCATGATGGTTCCTGCACCCGCTCGCCACCGACGATCCCCGGAAGAGGCCCAGATGACGATGACGCCCGAACAAGCGACCTGGTTCGCCGGGGTCTGCGACCAGCTCGTCGAGAACGTCGAGCGGGTCCTCCTCGGCAAGAACCACGTCATTCGGCTGTCGTTCACCGCCCTTCTGAGCCGCGGGCACCTGCTGCTGGAGGACGTGCCGGGCACCGGCAAGACGTCGCTGGCCCGTGCCATGGCCGAGAGCATCGCCGGCACCTCGAACCGCGTGCAGTTCACCCCGGACCTCCTCCCCGGCGACATCACCGGGGTGAGCATCTACGACCAGCGCAGCGGGGAGTTCGCCTTCCACCGCGGACCGATCTTCTCGAACATCGTGCTCGCCGACGAGATCAACCGGGCCAGCCCGAAAACCCAGTCCGCGCTGCTCGAAGTGATGGAGGAGCAACACGTCACCGTCGACGGCGTCACCCACGCGGTCGCCTCGCCGTTCATGGTCATCGCCACGCAGAACCCGATCGAACAGGCAGGCACCTACCGGCTCCCCGAAGCCCAGCTGGACCGCTTCATCATGAAAACGTCGATCGGCTACCCGGACCACCAGTCGACGATCCGCATCCTCGAAGGATCGGATGCCGGGAACGGAGTGCTCAGCCCCGTGGCATCCGCGACGACCATCACGGAGATGACCCGCCTCGCGACGACCGTGCACGTCGACGCGTCGATCAACGACTACGTCGCCCGCATCATCGAAGGCACCCGGACCGCCACCGAGATCCGGCTCGGGGCGAGCGTTCGGGGGGCCCTCGCGCTGATCCGCACGTCCAAGACCCTCGCCGCGGTCTCCGGCCGGTCCTTCGTGATCCCCGACGACGTGAAGGCACTCGCCGACACGGTCCTCGCCCACCGCCTGATCCTCGACCCCGAAGCGGAGTTCGACGGAGTGAACCCCTCGAACGTCATCGCCCAGGTACTCATCGACACCCCGCCGCCCAGCGACAGCCAGGTGGCATAGGCCGACATGGTCAAGGGAAAGCACGCGGGCGGGACGACCCAGAGGAACGGTCTCACCCGCGCCGACGCGCCGACAGTGCTGGGGGAGACCCGGCTCGTCAACGCCAGGACCCGCCTCGTCGGGGAGCGGGAGGGAGCGCTCGCCGACTTCATCGTCGCCGTCGTCCGATCCTGGCGACGGGTGCGACGCGTGGCGAGGAGATGGTGGAAGGCGCTGGCCGCCGTCGTCACGCCCCTCGGCTGGGGTATCGCCGTCACGGTGATCATCGCGTTCCTTCTCGGTTACGGGCTCGGCTGGCTCGAACTCGTGGCGGTCGGCTGGGCGGGGCTGCTCGTCATGGTCGCTGCGGTTCTTTTCCTCATCGGCCGCACCTCACACGACGCCACACTGTCCGTCCCGGTGAACCGGGTGGTCGCCGGTGAGAGCGCCGTCGGCCAGCTCACCGTCACCAACCCGACCCGGCGGCTGCTGCCGGGGACCCGGATCGAGGTTCCGGTCGGTGAGGGGCTCGCCGACTTCCAGGTGCCGACGCTGTCGCCGTCCGGACGGTACGAGGACCTCTTCACCGTGCCGGCCCTGCACCGCGGCGTGATTCCCGTCGGGCCGGTGCGCGCCATCCGTGCCGATCCGATCGGCCTGGTCAGGCGCGAACGGGTGTGGGACGAGCAGATCGAGCTCTTCGTCCACCCCCGCACCATCTCGGTGCCGAGCATGAGCACCGGGTTCGTCCGCGACCTCGAGGGCAACCCGACTCGTGACCTCACCTCCAGCGACGTGTCGTTCCACGCCCTGCGCGAGTACATGCCGGGGGACGAACTCCGCAGCATCCACTGGAAGAGCACCGCGAAGACCGGTCAGTACATGGTGCGGCAGTTCGAAGAGACCCGCCGCAGCCACCTGATGATTGCGCTGAGCCTCGCCGACGAGGATTACGCGGGCGACGAGGACTTCGAGATGGCGGTGAGCGTCGTCGGGTCGCTCGGTGTGCGGGCCATCCGTGACGCCAGGACCCTGTCGGTCGTCGCCAGCGAATCGACCCCCGATTTTGCGCGGAGACGCCTGCTCGCGGTCAAGAACATCGCCGCCGTGACCGGCACCCGGCTGCTCGACGACCTGAGCCGGATCGACAGGTCCGAGACCGCGCTCCCGCTCGCCGACCTTGCGCGCGTCGCCGCCGACTCGATCGCCGGGATCTCGCTGGCGTTCGTCGTCTGTGGTGCGACGGTTCCGGTGACAGCGCTTCGCCATGCCGCACGACAGTTCCCGGTAGGCGTCGAGGTCATCGCGGTGATCTGCGACCCCGACATCGTTCCGAGCGTCAGACGGGCGGGCGAGCTGACCGTTCTGACGATCGGGTATCTCGAAGACCTGCAGCAGTCGATGGCCCGGGTGAGCGCATGACCAAACAGGCCTTCACTATTCCCACGACGGTGCTTTTCGCCGTCGTGGCGATCGCGGTGGCCTCCAGCGTCTGGTGGCCGGTCTACCAGACACAGCAGTTCGTTCTCGTCGGTGTCGGGGCGATCCTGCTCGGCACGGTCGTCGCGCTGGTGGGCTGGTTGTTCCGGCTGCACGGCGTCGTCGTGATCGCCCTCACGCTTCTCGTCTACTTCGTCGCCGGTGTGGCGCTGACCATGCCGGACCGGGTGATCGCCGGCATCCTTCCGCAACCGGAGGCGCTGCTGGAGCTGGTGACCGGGACGGCGACGGCCTGGAAAGAGCTCGTGACCATCCTCGTGCCGGTCGGGACCTACCAGGGCCTGCTGATTCCGGCGTACTGCGCCATCCTCGGCACGACGGTGATCACCGTGTCCCTTGCGCTCCGCGTGAAGCGGGGCGAAATCGCGGTGGTCTGGCCGATCGTGCTCCTGATTCTCGGGATCGCCTTCGGACGTGACGAGTCGTGGTTCCCCCTGGCGATCGGACTCGGCCTCGCCGCGATCACCCTGGGCTGGCTGATCTGGCTCCGCGGGTTGAGGCACCGCGCCCAGCTGCAGCGGCACGCCGCCGTCGTGGCGAGCGTTTCGCCGTCCCGACGCGAACGCCGCCGCGCGGGGATCGTCGGGGCGATGAGCGCCGCCCTCATCCTGGCCGTCGCGACGAGCGGCGGCGCGGTGCTGGCATCCGTCCTGGTCCCCGACGCACCCCGCAACGTGATCCGCAGCCACATCGAGCAGGCCTTCTCCCCGCGCGACTACCCGAGCCCGCTGTCGGCCTTCCGCCGCTACCTGCTCCCTGACGTCGTCGGCCAGCCCCTGCTCACGGTGTCCGGGATGCCGCAGGACGGGCGCCTCCGCCTGGCCACGCTCGACAGCTATGACGGGGTCGTGTACAGCGTGGGAGGACCGGAGAGCCCGAGCGCATCGGGAACCTTCGTGCGGGTGCCCTACCGCGTGGAGCAGGCGGCTCGTGGCGAACGCGTCTCGATGACCGTCGTGGTCGACGGGTACTCGGGAATCTGGCTGCCCGGCGCCGGGCACCTCGCCGAGATCGGATTCAGCGGCAACAATCGTGACGCGCTCACCGACTCGTTCTACTACAACGACGTCACCGGGTCGAGCGCCGTCGTCCGTGGACTGACGACGGGCGACGGCTACCGGATGACCTCGGTCGTGACTCCGACACCGTCGATGACCGAACTCGCGGACATCGCCCCGGGCACGGCGGAGCTCCCGCCGTTCGACGACGTGCCCGCCGCCCTCACCGACCGGCTCGACGCCTACACCGAGGGCATCGCAGCCCCGGGCGCGCGCCTCACGGCCATGCTCGACGGGCTGAAAACCGACGGCTACATCAGCCACGGCATCGGCCCCGACGAGCCGAACAGCAGGTCGGGCCACGGGATCGACCGCATCGAAGAACTCCTCACCGACTCGCCGATGGTCGGCGACGCTGAACAGTACGCCGTCACGGCAGCCCTCATGGCCCGGGAACTCGGGTTCCCCGCCCGTGTCGTGGTCGGATTCGTGCCCACGGAGACGGGCGCGACCGTCACCATCGCCGGGGGAGACATCAGCGCCTGGATCGAAGTGCAGGACTCCACCGGCCGGTGGCTGACCGCCGATCCCGTGCCCGTCGTCCGTGAGATTCCCGAGGAGGAACCCGAAGACCCGCGCAAGGTCTCCCGACCGCCGGCCATCGTCCAGCCGCCGCTCGACGAGGAGGACGAAGAGATCGACCGGGTTCCTCCGGCCGACAGCGAGCAGAACGAAGACATCGCCGTCGACCCGTTCCTCGCCGCGCTGCTCGCCGTCGCACGCGTGGCCGGCGGACTCCTGCTCGTCCTCGCGGTTCTTGCGGCACCCTTCCTCACCGTCATCGGGGCCAAGCGCCGTCGCAGGACGCTGAGGCGCAGGAGGACACACCCGGCCGACCGGATCCGCGGCGGCTGGCAGGAGTTCGCGGATTCGGCCGTCGACTACGGCCTCGAGGCCCCACCGTCCGCGACCCGCCGGGAGGTTGCGAAGGCCGTTGGCGGCAAGCGCGCGTACGCCCTCGCATCCGTCGCCGACCGGGCGACGTTCTCGCGGGAACGACCCAGCCACGAAGACGCCGACCGGGTCTGGGCTGCCGTCGACGACCTGCGAGGGTCACTCGCCACCGGTCGCACGCGGTGGCAGCGGTTCCGCGCGGCGAGTTCGCTGAGATCGCTGCGCGGCCGTCGACGCTGAGGGGCGAAAGCCGCTCTGAGCGGTAGGGTCGAACTCAATCCGGAAGGAGACCCATGCGGTTACAGGGAGTCGGCGTCGGACGTGGCATCGCCCACGGCACGGTCGTCCGCATGCCTGACCCGATCCCGGAGCCCGGCACCGGGCACCGCGACGCCGATGCCGACACCGAGTTCTCCCGGGCGGCCCAGGCGCTGCAAGCCGTCTCCGTCGACCTCGCCCAGCGGGCCGATCGCGCGGGGGGAGAGGCAAAGGGTGTGCTCGACGCACAGTCGATGATGGCGCAGGACCCGGCTCTCCTCGATGACGTCCGCTCGCGGATCTCCACCGGTCGCACCGCTGAACGTGCGGTGTTCGAAGCGTTCCACGGGTTCCAGCAGATGCTCATCTCCATGGGCGGTTACATGGCCGAGCGGGCGTCGGACCTCGGCGACGTCTCACAACGCGCCATCGCGCAACTGCACGGCGTCCCGGCGCCCGGGGTTCCCGACGTCGACCACCCGTTCGTTCTCGTGGCCCACGACCTCGCCCCGGCAGACACGGCAGCCCTCGACATCACCAAGGTCCTCGGGCTCGTCACGATCGGCGGGGGTCCGACGTCGCACACGGCCATCCTCGCCAGGTCGAAAGCGATCGTCGCCGTCGTCGGAGTTTCGGATGCCGCGTCGCTCGTCGACGGGACGACGGTCCTCGTCGACGCGTCAGACGGCAGTGTCATTCTCGACCCGACCCCGGACGACCTTGCCGCGGCCGAGCGTCGGCTGGCCGCGCGCCGGGTGGCGGCGCCGATCGGGCCGGGAAAGCTGGCGGACGGAACCGGCATCCCGCTGCTCGCGAACATCGGACGCCCGTCCGACATCGCGGACGCCCTGCTGCGCGGCGCTGAGGGCGTCGGCCTGTTCCGCACCGAGTTCCTGTTCCTCGGCACCGACTCCGCACCGACCGTCGCCGAGCAGCAGGAGCAATACCGCACGGTGTTCGCCGCCTTCGGAGGCAAGAAGGTGATTGTCCGCACCCTCGACGCGGGGTCTGACAAGCCGCTCTCGTTCCTGCCCACCGGCCACGAAGACAACCCCGCACTCGGCCTGCGGGGAATCCGCGCCACCCGCGTGCACGAAGCCATCCTGCGCGACCAGCTCGCCGCGATCGCCGCTGCAGCTGCCGAGACGGACGCCGATGTGGCCGTGATGGCGCCGATGGTGGCCGACGCGGCCGAGACCGGGTACTTCGTCACCCTGGCCCGCTCCATGGGGATCCCGGTGGCGGGCGTCATGGCCGAGGTGCCCTCGTGTGCGCTGGTGGCGGGGCAGGTGCTCGGGATCGCCGACTTCGTGTCGATCGGTACGAACGACCTGACCCAGTACACCCTCGCCGCCGACCGCCTGCTCGGGTCGGTCGCGTCGTACCAGGACCCGTGGCATCCGGCTGTCCTGCGCCTCGTGAAGCTGCTCGGAGACGCCGGCATCCAGTCGGGACGGCCCGTCGGCGTGTGCGGTGAGGCGGCCGCGGACCCGATGCTCGCCGTGGTGCTCGTCGGTCTCGGCGCCACGAGCCTGTCGATGGCGCCGTCGGCCCTTGCCGACGTGCGCACCGAGCTGCGCCAGCACACGTTGGAACACGCGCGGGCTCTCGCCGTGCGGGCGCTGGCCGCGTCGACGCCGGCCGAGGCGCGGGCGGCCGTGCGCACCTGAGGTGGCCCCGGCAGAGGGCCTCGAGATGCCGCAATTTGCTGCCTGAAGTACTCGCGAGCGACAAGGTCTGGCAGTTCACCCCCCGCATGACAGGTTGTGGCAAACCGAACGGGGGAGCCGAAGCCACGGTCGACCGGCCCGCGCGCGGGGAAGCCTCGCTCCATCGGGGAGCCGAGATGCCGCGAATTGCTGCCCGACGCGCTCGGGAGCGACAGAGTGTGGCATCTCGCGCCCGCGAATGACGGGTAGTGGCAACTCGAGCCTTGGCGCGCGCATCCTGGCCATCGATTGGCCACAGAAGGCTCCTCGCGGGCGATGTGAGGTGGATTCGAGGTCCCTTGAAACGCACGGTCACCCGTGGGCCTACTCGCGACCGCTGAGGTGCCGCAACGTGTCGCCCGACGGGCTCGGGAGGGACAAAAGGTGGCATCTCAAGCCCGCGAGCGACAGAGTGTGGCAACCCGACCGCCCCCAACGACGACACCCCCCGCTCCCGAAGGGGCGAGGGGTGTCGGGGACCGAACCCTACGGCTTGCCGCGCATGATGGCCTGCTTGACCTCAGCGATCGCCTGGGTGACCTGGATGCCGCGGGGGCAGGCATCCGTGCAGTTGAAGGTCGTGCGGCAACGCCAGACGCCCTCTTTGTCGTTGAGGATGTCGAGGCGCACCTTGGCTGCGTCATCCCGCGAGTCGAAGATGAACCGGTGCGCGTTGACGATCGCGGCCGGGCCGAAGTACTGGCCGTCGGTCCAGAAGATCGGGCACGACGAGGTGCACGCGGCGCAGAGGATGCACTTGGTGGTGTCGTCGAAGCGGGCGCGGTCGGCGACCGACTGCACGCGCTCCTTGCCAGCGCCCGGCTTGGACGACGCGATGAGGAACGGCTGCACCTCGCGGAAGGACTCGAAGAACGGGTCCATGTCGACGATGAGGTCCTTCTCGAGCGGCAGGCCCTTGATCGCCTCGACGTAGATCGGCTTCGAAATGTCGAGGTCCTTGATCAGCGTCTTGCAGGCGAGGCGGTTGCGGCCGTTGATACGCATCGCATCCGAGCCGCAGATGCCGTGCGCGCAGGAGCGGCGGAACGTCAGCGACCCATCCTGCTCCCACTTGATCTTGTGCAGGGCATCGAGGATGCGGTCGGTCGCGTACATTTCGACGTCGTAGTCGACCCACTTCGGCTGCTCGTCGACCTCGGGGTTGAAGCGGCGCACGATGAGGGTGACGGTGAACGACTCGATGACCTCGGGCGTCGGAGCCGGCGCGGCCTCGTCAAGAACGGCAGTCGACATGTCAGTACTTCCTCTCCATCGGCTGGTAACGCGTCATCACGACAGGTTTCCAGTCCAGGCGGATGTGATCGGCGGCATCCGAAGAATGCGGGTCGCCGGTCAGGTACGCCATCGTGTGCTTCATGTAGTTCTCGTCGTCGCGGTCCGGGTAATCGTCGCGCATGTGACCGCCGCGGCTCTCCTTGCGGTTACGCGCGGAAAAGACGACGACCTCGGCGAGGTCGAGCAGGAAGCCGAGCTCGACGGCCTCGAGCAGGTCGGTGTTGTACCGGCGGCCCTTGTCCTGCACGCCGATGTTCAGGTACCGGTCGCGGAGCTGGCCGATGATCTCGGTGACTTCGGCGAGCGACTCGTCGGTGCGGAAGACCTGAGCCTTCTTGTCCATCTCTTCCTGCAGCTCCCGACGGAGAACGGCGATCCGCTCCGTTCCCGGGTTGTTGCGGATGCCCTCGATCGCGTCGCGCACGGCCTTCGCCGGGTCTTTCGGAAGCGGCAGGAACTCAGCGGTCTGAACATAGGCGACGGCGTTGTTCCCAGCGCGCTTTCCGAACACGTTGATGTCGAGCAGCGAGTTGGTGCCGAGGCGGTTCGATCCGTGCACGGAGACGCAGGCGCATTCCCCGGCGGCGTACAGGCCCGGCACGACCGTGGTGTTGTCGCGGAGCACTTCGGCGTTGTTGTTGGTGGGGATGCCGCCCATCGCGTAGTGCGCGGTCGGCATGACCGGAACCGGCTCGGTCACCGGATCGACACCGAGGTAGGTGCGGGCGAACTCGGTGATGTCCGGCAGTTTCGTTTCGAGGACTTCGGCCCCGAGGTGGGTGCAGTCGAGGTAGACGTAGTCCTTGTTCGGACCGGCGCCACGGCCCTCGGCGACCTCCTTGACCATGCAGCGGGCGACGATGTCACGCGGTGCGAGGTCCTTGATGGTCGGGGCGTAGCGCTCCATGAACCGTTCACCGCTCGCGTTGCGGAGGATCGCTCCCTCGCCGCGGGCGCCCTCGGTGAGGAGGATGCCGAGGCCGGCGAGGCCGGTCGGGTGGAACTGGAAGAACTCCATGTCCTCGAGCGGAAGCTTCTTGCGCCAGATGATGCCCACGCCGTCACCGGTGAGGGTGTGCGCGTTCGACGTCGTCTTGTAGATCTTGCCGAAGCCGCCGGTGGCGAAGATGATCGCCTTTGAGTGGAAGACGTGCAGGTCTCCTGTGGACAGCTCGTAGGCCACGACACCGGCCGGCTGCTCCACTCCGTCGACGTCGCTCATGATCACGTCGAGCACGTAGAACTCGTTGAAGAAGTTGATGCCGAGGCGCACGCAGTTCTGGAACAGCGTCTGGAGGATCATGTGACCGGTGCGGTCGGCTGCGTAACAGGCCCGGCGCACGGGGGCCTTGCCGTGGTCGGAGGTGTGCCCGCCGAACCGGCGCTGGTCGATCTTGCCCTCGGGGGTGCGGTTGAACGGCAGGCCCATGTTCTCGAGGTCGATGACCGCGTCGATGGCCTCCTTCGCGAGGATTTCCGCGGCATCCTGGTCGACGAGGTAGTCGCCACCCTTGACGGTGTCGAACGTGTGCCACTCCCAGCTGTCCTCTTCGACGTTCGCGAGGGCAGCGGCCATGCCGCCCTGTGCCGCACCGGTGTGCGAGCGCGTCGGGTAGAGCTTCGAAATGACTGCGGTCCGCGCGCCTGGGCCGGCCTCGATGGCCGCCCGCATTCCGGCGCCGCCGGCTCCTACGATCACGATGTCGAACTGGTGGTAGTGCACTCCGTCGATGATCGTGGAGTCGTTTTCTACAGTCACAGATGCGTCCAAAATATTCAGTTAGTCGTTACGCTGCAGCGCAGAACGAGGGAAGGAGGTCGGCGGGCTGGCCGGCCGGGCACGGGTCGAAGGTGAAGACGACGAGGGTGCCGAGCAGGATGAGGATCCCGACGGAGGCGAGGATCGCGAGCTTGAACGCGGCGCGGAGCTTCGGACCGCGGGCGTAGTCGTTGACAAGCGTGCGCATGCCGTTGCCACCGTGGATCAGGGCGAGCCAGAGCATGGCGACATCCCACCACTGCCAGAACGGGTCGGCCCACTTGCCGCCGACGAAAGCGAAGTCGATGGCGCTGACGCCGTCGCCGACGATGAGGTTCATGAACAGGTGGCCGAAGATCAGCACGACCAGCACGACACCGGAGACGCGCATGTAGATCCAGCCCCACTTCTCCCAGTTCACGCCCTTGGAGCGGGCGGGACGGAGCGGCGTGCGGGGAGCGTCGAGAGTTGCAGACATTGTGCTTCCCCTCCTAGTGGCTGAAGACGTTGATGAGATGGCGCGGCGTGAAGGCCAGCATCGTGAGAACCCAGAGGGCGATCACGACGTAGAACATGACCTTCTGGTAGCGGGTGCCCTTCGACCAGAAGTCGATGAGGATGATCCGCAGGCCGTTGAAGGCGTGGAACACGATGGCGCCGACGAGGGCGACCTCACCGAGGCCCATGATGGGTGTCTGGTAGGTGCCGATGACCGCGTTATACGCCTCAGGTGAGACACGGACGAGCGCGGTGTCGAGGATGTGCACCAGAAGGAAGAAGAAAATGGCCACACCGGTGATGCGGTGCAGGACCCAGGACCACATTCCCTCGCGACCGCGGTACAGCGTTCCCGAGGGGCGTGGAGACGTGGTGGAATCCAATGGTGGTGTTCTAGCAGTCTGCACTGACAACGAACGGCCCTCCTGAGCTTGAAGCGTTCCGGCCGCCTGAAGCGGCCCTGCGTCACAACGGCGCGTAGCCCTAGTCTACGGTCCGGGGGCACCAGTCCGCCGGTAAGGCCAGCCTAAGTATCTTGACGTCGAGAGATTCCGGCGGGCGGGCATCGTGCGGGCCTGCCGGTACTCTGGGGACCATGACCAGTCCTCTTGAACGCTTCTACAGTGTGATCCCCGCCGGCGGCATCGGATCCAGGCTCTGGCCGTTGTCACGGGCGGATGCCCCGAAATTCCTGCACGATCTCACCGGCTCCGGCAGCACCCTCCTGCGCGCCACGTGGGATCGGCTCGTGCCCCTGTCGGGTGAGCAGCGCATCATGGTGGTCACGGGCCGGTCGCACCGCGCCGCGGTCGAATCCCAGCTGCCCGACCTGGCCGACCACAACGTCGTGCTGGAAAGCGACCCCCGCGACTCCTCCGCGGCCATCGGCCTGGCCGCCGCCATCCTCGCGCACCGGGAACCCGACGTCATCATCGGCTCCTTCGCTGCCGACCACGTGATCCGCGGCGACCGCCTGTTCCGCGCCGCCGTGACCCAGGCGGTCGCGACCGCCGACGCCGGCTACATCACCGCCATCGGCATCCAGCCCACCGAGCCGGCGATCGGCTTCGGCTACATCCACTGCGGCGCACCGCTCGACGTTCCCGGCGCCGACTCGGCGCTCCTCGTCGACTCGTTCGTCGAAAAGCCGAACCTCGCGACCGCGAAGAAGTACGTGTCCGGCGGGGCCCACCTCTGGAACGCCGGCATGTTCATCAGCCGTGCGGACGTGCTGCTCGAGGAACTCAAACGCAACCAGCCGGAGCTCCATGCGGGACTGGTGGAACTGGCATCCGTCTGGGACGACCCGGCAACCCGCGGACCCGCCGTCGACCGGATCTGGCCCACCCTGACCAAGATCGCCATCGACTACTCCGTCGCCGAGCCGGCCGCCGCGGCCGGCCGGCTCGCCGTCGTGCCCGGCCACTTCGACTGGGACGACGTCGGGGACTTCGCCTCCCTCGCCAAACTGAACTCCAGCGGCCGCAAGACCGACCTCGCCATCCTCGGCGAGAACGCACGAGTGCTGTCGGATGCGTCGAGCGGCATCGTGGTCAGCCAGACCAGCCGCGTGATCAGCCTCATCGGCGTGAAGGACATCGTCGTCGTCGACACCCCCGACGCCCTCCTGGTGACCACGAGCGCGAACGCGCAGCGGGTCAAGAGCGTCGTCGACGCGCTGAAACTGTCCGGACGCGACGACGTCCTCTAGGCGGCACGGTCGCCGCGGGCCGGGTTGACCGGTGCCCTTTCTCCGGTTGAGAATTGCGGCACCACGGCTCCGCACAAACGGAGCCGGCTACCTGCCCTCGTCCCCGGGGACGCGGGCGTTTGGCGGTGTGCAATGGACCAGCCTGACCTCTCGGCCCTCCGCGAACGGATCGGGGGCACGCTCGTGCTGGACGGTGATCCGGGCTTCGACGACGCCCGGCGGATCTGGAACGGGATGATCGACCGCCGTCCGGTCGCGGTGCTCCGCGTCGCATCCGTCGACGATGTCGTCGCCGCGCTTGCGTTCGCCCGTGAGGCATCGCTGAGCGTCGCCGTCCGCGGTGGGGGACACAATGTCGCAGGGAACGGCAGTGTCGACGCCGGCCTGGTCATCGACCTCGGGGGACTGGCCAGTGTGGAGGTCGACGCCGGCGAGAGGACCGTTCGCGTCGGTGGCGGAGCGAGGCTCGGCGACGTCGACAGGGCGACGGCGGAATACGGGCTCGCCGTGCCGCTCGGGGTCGTCTCGCGCACCGGCGTCGCCGGGCTGACGCTGGGAGGAGGCGTCGGCTGGCTGCTGCGCGCCCACGGGCTGTCGATCGACAGCCTGCTCTCCGCGGACGTCGTGACGGCATCCGGAACCCTGGTCCGGGCGAGCGCACGTGAAAACCCCGACCTGTTCTGGGGTCTCCGTGGAGGCGGGGGCAATTTCGGAGTCGTGACGTCGCTGACGTTTCGGGCGCACCCGATACCCGCACCGGTGTTCGCCGGCAATCTCATCTACCGGCCCGACCACTGGCGGCAGGCGCTGCTCGCCTTCGACGAATGGGGGCGAACACTCCCCGACGAGCTCACCGCGATCGCCACCTTCATCGTTCCGCCGCCGGACTGGGAACTCGGTGCGGATCCGCTGCTCCTCGTCGGCTTCGCCTGGAGTGGGGCGGATGCCGCGGCGGGCGAAGCCGCCATCGAACCGCTCCGGCGGGAAGCTCCCCCCGACCTCGAAGCCATCGAGCCGATGACCTGGCCCCAGTGGCAGAGCGCCGTCGACGACACCTTTCCGTTCGGCGTTCGCGCCTATTGGAAGAACACGTCGTTCGACCGGCTGGACGAGGAGGTCGCCGACGTTCTGGTCAGGCGGGCCCTGGAACAGACCTGGCAGGGCACAGGGTTCGACATTCACCTCATGGGCGGCGCGTTCGCGCGCGTGCCAGAGGGCGACACGGCCTTCCCGGCGCGATCCGCCCGGTACTGGCTCAACATCTACGGCTTCTGGGCGAACGAATCGGATGACGCCGACCGGATCCGGTTCGTCCGGGGGTTCGCCGATGACATGGCCGGCTTCTCCTCCGGCGGGCAGTACGTCAACTTCATGGCCGCGGAGGACCCGGCACCCGCCGGGGTGGCGCCCGCGCCGGTGTACGGGGAGGAGACGCTCCGGCGCCTCGGCGCGGTGAAGGCGTCGTGGGATCCGGACAACGTGTTCCGGCTCAACCACAACATCCTGCCGGGTTGACCGCCCCGGTTTCGCCGGTGCGTTCAGATGTCGTTGCCGAGCGCCCGGAGCGCGCGGTCGGCGGCGCCGCCGAGACCGAGGTCGGCGGACAGTCGGCGGGCGGCCGCCAGCGACTCCTCCGGCAACGGGCGGATCCGGGCATCCGGTGTGGCGAGGTCCAGTGTGCGCACCACGCCGACCACCGTCGGTGCGACACGGAGGTAGTCGGACGCCGCGAGGATCTTCGCCCGCACCGATTCGGAGAGGCCCGCACCCCGTTCGGCCGCGGCCGCGACGATCGCGTCGAGGTCGCCGAACGTGCCGAGCAGTCCTGCCGCGGTCTTCTCGCCGACGCCGGCGACCCCCGGAAGACCGTCTGACGTGTCACCCCGGAGCGCGGCGAAGTCGGCGTACTGGTGCGCCGACACCCCGTACTTCGTCAGGATGACCTCTTCGGTGAGGACCTCGAGTTTGCTCATGCCGCGGGCGGTGTAGATGACGCGGACGTCGGAGGCGTCGTCGACGAGCTGGAACAGGTCACGGTCGCCGGTGACGACGTCGACCGGGCCGCTGGCCTGCGTGGCGAGGCTTCCGATGACGTCGTCGGCTTCGTGGTCGTGAGCCCCGACGATCGCGATCCCGAACGCGTCGAGCACCTGCCGGATGAGCGGGATCTGTGCGACGAGCAGGTCGGGAACCTCTTCGACGTCTGGTGCGCCCTGAAGGAGGGCCGCCACCCGGTGCTGCTTATAGCTCGGGATGAGATCGACCCGCCACTGCGGGCGCCAGTCGTCGTCCCAGCAGGCGACGAGCTCGGTCGGCTCGAAGTCGGTGACGAGTCGGGCGATGAAGTCGAGCAGACCCCGGACGGCGTTCACCGGGGTCCCGTCGGGGGCGCGGAGCGTGTCCGGCAGCCCGTGGAAGGCCCGGAAGTACAGCGACGCGGTGTCAAGAAGCATCAATCGCCCGTTCATGCTCTGATTGTGGCATGCCCGGCGGAATCGGCGGAGCTTGCTCGCCCGTAGGATATTTCGCTCTTCTGAGCACGCGCGGACGGGGTCCGTGCTCATGAGAGCGACAGTGACACCCGTTAGAGGGTTGCCCCTAGGCTCGCGTCGAACAGCTATGTAACGCTTCTGTTTCGAGGGGTCTTCAGAGCGCAAAGGCCCTCGTAACATTCGGTAACGTACCCATACCCTTGCGAGTCCCGCGGGGCAGCATCCTGGAGGTCACATTGACTATCAAAACCCGTAAGGTCGCCTTCACGGGCCTTGCAACGGCAGGCGTCATCGCCCTGCTCGCCGGCTGTGGGCAGGCGCCTGCAGAGAACGGCAACGGTGCCGAGGAAGAGGCTCTCGACTTCACGCCGTGCATGGTGTCCGACGCCGGCGGGTTCGACGACAAGTCGTTCAACCAGCTTGGCTACGAGGGTCTCACGGAGGCAGCCGAGGAGCTCGGCGTCGAGCCGATCACCGTCGAGTCTGCCGCCGAAACGGACTACTCCGCCAACATGACCAACCTCGTCGACCAGGGCTGCAACCTGATCGTGTCCGCTGGCTTCCTGCTCGAAGCAGCAACTGCCGAGGCAGCGGAAGCAAACCCGGATGTGGACTTCACCATCATCGACTCGTTCATCGACCTCGATGACGACGGAGTGCAGGACGAGGGCTTCGACAACGTCAAGCCGATTCTCTACGACACCGTCCAGGCCGCCTTCATGGCCGGATATGCCGCAGCAAGCTACACCAAGACCGGTGTCGTCGGCACGTACGGCGGAATCCCGATCCCCTCGGTGACGATCTTCATGGACGGATTCGTCGAAGGTGTCAACTACCACAACGAGCAGAAGGGCACCGACGTCAAGGCCCTGGGCTGGGACGTCGACGCGCAGAACGGTTCGTTCACCGGTGGCTTCGCAGCGGGAACCGAGTCACTGAACCTCGCCAAGGGACTCATCGACCAGAACGCTGACGTGCTCCTCCCCGTCGGTGGCCCGATCTTCCAGAGCGCTGTTGAGGCAATCAACGACTCGGGCAAGGAGATCGCCATGATCGGTGTCGACGCCGACCTGGCTGCCAACCCCGACATCGCCGGGAACGAGCTGTTCCTCACCTCGATCCTCAAGGACATCAAGGTGGGTATCGGCGACGTCGTTCGCGAGTCCGCCGAGGACGAGTTCGACGCTACGCCCTTCGTCGGAACCCTCGAGAACGACGGTGTGGGCCTTGCGCCGTTCGCCGCCTTCGAAGACAAGGTGAACCCCGACCTGCAGGCAGAGCTGGACGAGATCCGGGCCGGAATCGTCGACGGTTCGATCGAGGTCTCCTCTCCCTCGTCGCCGTAGCGCTACGACCGCAGGAATCACTCTGTAGCGGGGAGGCCGGCACCGCCGGCCTCCCCGCTTCACTGGGGTCCCAGCACGTGCACGTCCAATCCGGCAAAACGCCGGGTGCCGCCGCGCGACGCCCTTCCATAGAATCAGGAACCATGAAGCTAGAACTTCGCGGCATCACGAAGCGATTCGGTGCCCTGGTCGCAAACGATCACATCGATCTCACCGTCGAGGCCGGAGAGATCCATGCCCTGCTCGGCGAGAACGGCGCGGGCAAGTCCACCCTGATGAACGTGCTCTACGGCCTGTACCAGGCCGACGAAGGCCAGATCCTGCTCGACGACGTCGTCCAGCACTTCGCCGGCCCCGGCGACGCCATGGCGGCCGGAATCGGCATGGTGCACCAGCACTTCATGCTCATTCCCGTTTTCACGGTGGCCGAGAACGTCATGCTCGGCCACGAGCAGACCACGTTCGCCGGCCGGCTCGATCTCGAGGCCGCGCGCGCGAAGGTTCGGGAGATCTCGGCGCGGTTCGGATTCCACGTCGACCCGGATGCCCTGATCGAGGATCTCCCCGTCGGAGTGCAGCAGCGGGTCGAGATCATCAAGGCGCTGTCGAGGGACGCCAGGGTCCTCGTCTTCGACGAGCCGACCGCCGTCCTCACTCCGCAGGAAACCGACGAGCTCATGGTGATCATGAAGCAACTGCGTGAATCCGGCACGTCGATCGTCTTCATCACCCACAAACTGCGCGAGGTCCGCGAAGTCGCCGACCGTATCACCGTCATCCGCCTCGGAAAAGTCGTCGGCGAAGCATCCCCGACCGCGACGAACACCGAACTGGCCTCGCTCATGGTCGGACGTGCCGTCGAACTGACCGTGCAGAAAAACGAACCGAAGCTGGGCGACGCCGCCCTGGTGGTCCGCGACCTCACTGTGGTCGACCCGCGTGGCCAGGCCGTCGTCAGGAACGTGAGTTTCGAGGTCCGCGGTGGAGAAGTCCTCGTGCTCGCCGGCGTGCAGGGCAACGGCCAGACGGAGCTGACCGAAGCGCTCCTCGGGCTCCAACCGCATGTCACCGGAACGATCGAACTCGACGGAAAATCCCTGCGCCATCGAAACATACGGAAGATTCTGGATGCCGGCGTCGGCTTCGTGCCCGAGGACCGCACTGAGGACGGGCTCGTCGCCGAATTCTCGATTGCCGAGAATCTCATGCTGGACCGAAGCACCTCGAAGCCGTTCGTCAAGGCGGGAAACCTCCAACTCGGATTCCTCGCTGAATTCGCTCAGGACAAGAAGGACGAGTTCGACATCCGTTGCGAATCGATCAACTCGCGGGCGGGTCAGCTCTCGGGCGGCAACCAGCAGAAGGTCGTCCTCGCCCGCGAACTGAGCCGTGAATTACGGCTGTTCGTCGCGGCGCAGCCGACTCGCGGCCTCGACGTCGGTTCGATCGAGTTCGTGCACAAGCGCATCATCGCCACGAGGGACCTGGGACTTCCTGTGATCGTCGTCTCGACGGAACTCGATGAGGTCGTGGCGCTCGCAGACCGGATCGCCGTCATGTACCGCGGAAGCATTGTAGGAATCGTCCCCGCGGACACACCCCGCGACGTACTGGGACTGATGATGGCCGGAGAGACCCCGGCACGGACGGGTGAAGCAGCATGACCGAAACCACCGCCGAGAAGGAACCGGTCCCCACGGCCGTGCCGGCCGAACCGAAGCGCGATGACCGCTGGTCGCAAGCCATGCGCGACATCGTCGGCGGCAGTGTGATGATCTCGATCCTGGCCGTCTTCCTCGCACTCGTCGTCGGCGCCATTCTCATCGCCCTCACCGACCCGCGCGTTCAGGAAACAGCCGGGTACTTCTTCTCCCGCCCCGGCGACATGCTCAGCGCCATCTGGCAGGCCGTCTCAGGCGCATACGGCGCGCTCTTCCAGGGCTCGATCTACAACTTCCGGCGAGACGGGTTCCTCGCGGGGATCAAACCGCTGACCGACACCCTGACCTACGCGACACCGCTGATCGTTGCGGGACTCGGCGTCGGCCTTGCGTTCCGCGTCGGCATGTTCAACATCGGTGGGCGCGGCCAGATGCTCATCGCCGCGGCGGCCGCTGGCTGGGCCGGCTTCGCGCTCGACCTTCCGCCGGTACTGCACCTCATCGTCGCGGTGCTGTTCGGCATGGTCGGTGGTGCCCTCTGGGGAGGAATCGTCGGCCTCCTGAAGGCCAGGACGGGTGCGCACGAGGTCATCGTGACGATCATGCTCAACTACGTCGCGCTGTACCTGATCTCCTTCCTCCTCCGAACCCCCGGCGCCCTGCAGGCCCCCGGCAGCAATAACCCGAAAACTCCTGCGATGAAGGAGACGGCGGTCTTCCCCGACCTGCTCGGCCCACAGTACAACCTGCATGCAGGCTTCCTCACGGCGATCGCGGCCACGGTCTTCATCTGGTGGCTGCTCAACCGGTCAAGCCTCGGGTTCCAGTTCCGCGCCGTCGGTGAGAACCCGAATGCCGCCCTCGTTGCCGGCATCAACGTGAAAAACGTCTACGTCTACACCATGCTCATCTCCGGAGGGCTCGTAGGCCTCGCCGGTGTGAACCAGGTGCTCGGAACAGTCACCAGCGGCTTCAGCTCAGGCATCGACGCCGGAATCGGGTTCGATGCGATCACCGTGGCCCTGCTCGGCCGGTCACGGCCCGTCGGGATCTTCGTCGCCGGCGTCCTGTTCGGTGCGTTCAAAGCCGGAGGATTCTCGATGCAGGCGGCAGAGGGCATCCCGATCGACATCGTCCTCGTCGTGCAGTCGTTCATCGTGCTGTTCATCGCTGCACCGCCGCTGGTGCGCGCAATCTTCCGCCTCCCGACTCCTGGGACCGCGCCGCGCCAGCAACAACCGAACGTCACCAAGGAGGTGAAGGTGAAGTGAGCACCCTCACCGAACCCGAACGGTCCCACGCAGTACCGGCAACACCGACCGTCGTGCTGCGCAGCTGGAAGGCGCCCATCGCCCTCGCCCTCTTCGCCCTGATCGGCCTCCTGCTGTTCGTTGTCGGTTCTCCTGAGGGAACGACGCGGTTCCAACTGTCCCAGGGCTCCGACTTCATCCAGTTGCCCGCGCCGGAGCTTCCGACCTTCGCCACAGGCGTGGTCATCACCGTCGTGCTCCTGGCGATGGCGGCGTGGGCGTTCTACCGAGTCTCCACATATCGGAAAGTGCCCATCTGGTTCATCGCCGTTTTCGCGGTGCTCTTCATGACCGGATTCCTGACCTGGGCGGCGGCCGGGGCGAGCGTGCCGGTACCCGGGCTGCTCATCGGAACCGTCAGTCTCAGCGTCCCCCTCATCTTCGGCGCGATGGGCGGAGTCATCTCCGAGCGGGTCGGGGTGGTCAACGTTGCCATCGAGGGACAGCTCCTCGCCGGCGCGTTCGTCTCGGCGCTGATCGCCTCGGTCACAGGCAATCTCTACCTCGGCCTCCTCGGCGCGGCCGTCGCCGGAGTGCTCGTGTCATTCGTGCTCGCGGCGTTCTCGATCAAGTACTTCGTCGACCAGGTCATCGTCGGTGTCGTCCTCAACGTTCTCGTGGTCGGGCTGACGAGCTTCCTCTACTCCCAGGTACTGACCGAAAACCCGCAGCTTCTGAACTCGCCCCCGCGGTTCAGCCGGATCGAGATCCCCGTGCTCGGAGAGATTCCGATTCTCGGGCCGGTCCTCTTCAAGCAGACGATCATCGTTTACATCATGTACGTCGTCGTCGCCCTGGTGTACGTCGGGCTGTTCCACACCAAATGGGGTCTCCGTGTGCGAGCCGTGGGAGAACATCCCACAGCCGCCGACACCGTCGGCATCAACGTGACAGGCACCCGGTTCTGGAACGTCTCGCTCGCCGGCGCCATCGCCGGGCTCGGCGGCGCGTACTTCACTCTCGGCGCCGTCGGTGCGTTCGGCAAGGAGATGACCGCGGGCGCCGGCTTCATCGCGCTTGCCGCGGTGATCTTCGGACGGTGGGATCCCATCCGCGCCACCCTCGCGGCTCTGCTCTTCGGTTTCGCGACGAACCTGCAGAACGTGCTGGGAATCATCGGCTCACCGGTGCCCAGCGAATTCATGCTCATGCTGCCGTACGTCGTGACCATCTTCGCCGTCGCGGGCCTCGTCGGACGATCACGCGGCCCCGCGGCATCCGGTAAACCATACATAAAGGCGTGAACGAACGATGAGCGATTCAATCGACTGGGGTGCGCTGCGCGAAGCGGCGACGGATGCGATGGCGAAGGCCTACGTTCCGTATTCGAAGTTTCCGGTCGGGGCGGCCGCGATCGTCACCGACGGGAGGATCATCAGCGGCTGCAACGTCGAGAACGCGAGCTACGGCCTGACCCTGTGCGCCGAGTGCGCCCTCGTGTCCATGCTGCACCTGACCGGCGGCGGGCAGCTGGTCGCGTTCACCTGTGTCGACGGGGAGGGCAACACGCTCATGCCGTGCGGCCGGTGCCGGCAACTGCTCTTCGAGCACGCCGTGCCGGGGATGCTGCTGGAAACCGTTTCCGGCATCCGCACCATCGACGAGGTCCTGCCGGACGCCTTCGGCCCACGCACGCTCAACGAATACGCCGGGGTACCCACCGATGACCGCATCTGAGGCCGCGCTCGAGGCGTTCGACGCCGTCGACCTCATCCGCACCAAGCGCGACCGCGGAGAGCTCTCCACCGACGAGATCAACTGGCTCATCGACGCGTACACGCGTGAGTACGTCGGCAACGAGCAGATGGCGGCGCTGGCCATGGCGATCCTGCTCAACGGGATGACGCGGCGCGAGATCCGCGACATGACGCTCGCCATGATCTCGTCGGGCGAGACCATGGACTTCTCCGGACTCGGCAAGACCACCGTCGACAAGCACTCAACCGGAGGCGTCGGCGACAAGATCACCCTCCCGCTCATGCCGCTCGTGGCATCCTTCGGGGTCGCTGTGCCGCAGCTCTCAGGCCGTGGGCTCGGGCATACGGGAGGGACCCTCGACAAGCTCGAGTCGATCCCGGGCTGGCGTGCCGACCTGTCCAACGAGGAGATGTTCTCGATCCTCAGGGATGTCGGCGGTGTCATCTGTGCTGCCGGCGCCGGGCTGGCTCCCGCAGACAAGCGGCTCTACGCCCTGCGCGACATCACGGGGACGGTCGAGGCGATTCCGCTCATCGCCTCGTCGATCATGTCGAAGAAGATCGCCGAGGGCACGAGTGCGCTCGTGCTCGATGTGAAGTTCGGGTCGGGCGCGTTCATGCAGGACTACGCCAAGGCCGAGGAGCTCGCCCGCACGATGGTGTCGCTCGGGCAGGATGCCGGCGTTCGCACGTCGGCGCTGCTGACGAACATGAGTGTGCCGCTCGGGCTCGCGATCGGTAATGCCAATGAGGTGCGGGAGTCGGTGGAAGTGCTCGCCGGCGGCGGGCCCGCGGACATCGTGGAACTCACCGTGGCGCTCGCTCGTGAGATGCTCACCCTGGCCGGGCAGCCGCACGCCGACGTCGAGGAGGCTCTGCGTGACGGCCGCGCCATGGACACCTGGCGTCGCTCGATCTCGGCCCAGGGCGGCGACCCGGATGCCGCGCTGCCGGTCGCGCGGGAAACCCACACCGTGACCGCTCCCGCCGATGGGGTGCTTGTGCGACAGGAGGCGCTGCCGTTCGGTATCGCCGCGTGGCGCCTCGGTGCCGGACGCGCGCGTGCGCAGGACCCGGTGCTCCACGCATCCGGAGTCGACCTGCACGTCAAACCCGGTGATGTGGTGCGGGCCGGGCAACCGCTGTTCACCCTGTCGGCCGACGATGCGGGTCGTTTCCCGCGGGCGCTTGAGGCGATCGAGGGCGCGTGGGAACTCGCGGCCCCCGGTACCGCGTACGAGCCTGAGCCCCTGGTGCGCGCCCGCATCCAATAGTCGCGCCGGCGCGGCGGCGTCGCGTCGTGTGTGCCGTCGAGTTGACGGGTTTCGTCGCTCGTCGTGCGGGGGAGCGACAGGTTGTGGTGTTTCGACCGGGCCAGCAGCATTTTGTGCGAACTCGACGGGTGCACGTGCTGGGTGCGTTGCGCCGGGTGCGAGCTCGCGGATAGGGCCACGCGCAACCCGCGGGTGGCGTCCGTGGTCGAGTTGACGGGTTTGGTCGCTCGTCGCGTCTGGGAGCGACAGGTTGTGGTCTTTCGGCCGGGCCGGCAGCGTTTTGTGCGAACTCGACGGGTGCACGTGCTGGGTGCGTTGCGCCAGGTGCGAGCTCGCGGATGGGGCCACGCGCAACCCGCGGGTGGCCGCGTGGTCGAGTTGACGGGTTTGGTCGCTCGTCGCGTCTGGGAGCGACAGGTTGTGGTGTTTCGACCGGGCCGGCAGCGTTTTGTGCGAACTCGACGGGTGCACGTGCTGGGTGCGTTGCGCCGGGTGCGAGCTCGCGGATAGGGCCACGCGCGACCCGCGGGTGGCGGCGTGGTCGAGTTGACGGGTTTGGTCGCTCGTCGTGCGGGGGAGCGACAGGTTGTGGTGTTTCGACCGGCCCAGCAGCGTTTTGTGCGAACTCGAGGGTTCGCCCACGCGTCAACAGCCGTCACGCCAGCCGCGTTGGCGCAGTCGCCTTTCCACCCGCGTCAGAAGCTCAGCAAGGTCTTTCGTGTCATCGCCCGTGAAATAGAGCATGCTCCATCCTTCGTCGACGGCATCGTTGCCCCGCTTAACGTCGCGTCGCCACTGTCCGACTTCCTCTCTGTGATGGTCGCCCTGGTACTCCAACCCGACCTTGTACTTTGGATACGCCAGGTCGATCTCGATGTTCCGGCGGCTGAGGACCAGGTGCACTCCGAAGTTCGGGATGGGATCCGGTAGCGGACTCGCCACCAATGCCACACGCAGAAGCGACTCGGGGCGTGAGCGTGACCTGGGGCAGAGCGCGGCAAGAGCCACCGGAAGTACGGCACGCCCGCGTTGCGACGTGTATTGATCGACGGCATCCTTCAGGCGTTCAACCGTCGTCTTCGGGTCCTCCCAACAGAGCAGGTAATCGCCGGCCGCGACGAGGTCGGCGAAACTCAGTTTCGCGGCGAGATCACACCACGTTCGTTCCACTGTCGTCACCGGGATGCCAGAAATAAGCGTGACCTGCTCTGGAGCAAGTCGCGACTGATGTCCGACGGTGCCTTGATACCGCAGCGCTCGGGAGGGGGCGGGCGACATGACGTGGAGCGACTTCCAATCGTGCTCGAAGTGGAGGGGAAGCGGGTTGCCATCGAGCGGCACCTCGTGAGTAGGCCGTCGTGGATTCCCGGTGCGGTTCTCGTACCGAAGAACGGTCGACCGAACGAAGGGTTGCGCAACTGACCCGGCGTCATGCCGTTGCGGCGGGCGTCGGCCACGGAGAACGCCGCCGGGATCATCCGGGGTAGTGGTTTTCGAAAAGTCACCACCCCAGCATCGACACCGCTGCATGCGGGGTGCTGCGGGAGTCAAAAGGGTGGAAAGGTGCCGCTACGGCCACGCCCTGTGGAGGGACGTCGTCTGCGGTCGAATCGCCGAGGCAACTCAGGCTGCCGTGGGGCGTGCGAAGCCTGACCGGCGACGAGTTGACGAACTGTGCTGCATCTTTGGGCTGCGGACGACATTTTGCGGCGACTCGCCCCGGGCAACGACAGAGTGTGGCAACTCGAGTGCGTGGATGCCGGTCCGCACGGACGCGAGCGCAGCACGATGCGAACGGGAGGGCGACCCCGTCGGGCGGCATCCGTCGAATGGACGAACTGTGCTGCTCCGGGATCACGGGAAGTGCGTTTCGTGGCATCTCGTGTGCGTCAACGACCGAGTGTGGCAACTCGAGCATACGAACGGATGCCACGACGCGGCATCCACGGACGCGAAGCGCTACGCGGGCTCCCCGATGCGCTCGACGGCGTCGACGACGAGGTCCCAGAACCGGGCGCTGTCGATGCCGACAGCGACCTGGGTGGTGCAGTCGTCGGGGGCGGGCGAGCGGAAATCCGCCACCGTCATCCCCGCCGTCAGCGTTCCGACGAGTTCGACGCTGATCGGCGCGCGCCGCACGGTGAAGATGCTCGGGTCGATGACATACGCCACGGCGCACGGGTCGTGCACGGGAGGCGCGTCGAACCCCTGCGCCGAACGGTAGGTCGACCCGAAGAAGTCGAGCAACTCGACGACGAATTCCGCGGGCGCGGTTCCGATCGCTGCGAACCGCGAGACGACATCCGGGGTGGCGAGCGCCTGGTGGGTCACGTCGAGGGGGATCTGCGTCAGCGGCCACGCCTCGTCGAACACGATCTGCGCCGCCTCCGGGTCGATGACGATGTTGAACTCCGCCGTCGCCGACCAGTTGCCGACGTGGGTTCCGCCACCCATGAGCACCACCTCACGCACCCGCTCCACGATCCGCGGCTCCAGCCGGGCAGCCAGGGCGATGTTGGTGAGCGCTCCGGTCGGCACGAGGGTGATCGTCCCCGGCTCGTTCGTCATGATCGTCTCGATGATCAGGTTCACGGCATGGCGCGGGTCGAGGGTCAGGCGCGGCTCCGGGAGCACCGGCCCGTCGAGCCCGGACTCGCCATGGATCGACGGCGCCGTCTCAAGCGCACGAACGAGCGGTCGCGCCGATCCCGCTGCGAACGGGATGCCGCTGATCCCGGCCACACGAGCGACCGACAGCGCGTTGCGGGTCACCTTCTCCAGCGTCTGGTTGCCCATCACCGTCGTCACCGCGACGAGGTCGATGTCGGGGTTCCCGTGCGCCAGCAGCAGGGCGATTGCGTCGTCGTGACCGGGATCACAGTCGAGGAGAATCCGTCGGGGCATTGCCCGATTCTACGAGCACGGACCGCGAAAGCGGGGGAGGAAACCCGCCCCGGCCCGGGTGCCGGGACCGGTGCGGCGAACCGGTGCGGGCGGTAGTCTGGGCGGGTGACCTCCGAGAACCAGTTCCTGCTGCCCAACGGCGTCGACATCGCCGCCCTGCCGAAGATTTCGCTCCACGATCACCTCGACGGCGGCCTGCGCCCGCAGACCATTCTCGAACTGGCGGATGCCGTCGGCGTCGACGTTCCCGAGACGGACGCGGACGCTCTCGCGCAGTGGTTCCTGGCCCAGTGCGACGCCGGCAACCTCGTCGACTACCTCAAGACCTTCGACCTCACGACCGCCGTCATGCAGACCGAGGAGGGGCTGGAGCGGATCGCCCGCGAGTTCGTCCAGGACCTCTCCGCCGACGGCGTGATCTACGGCGAAGTGCGGTGGGCTCCCGAGCAGCACCTCACCCGCGGCCTCAGCCTCGACGAGGTCGTCGAAGCCGTGCAGTCCGGCCTCGACCAGGGCATCGACGACGTCGAACGCGCCGGCCGGAGCATCCAGGTGGGTCAGCTGATCACCGCCATGCGGCACGCCGACCGGGCGCTGGAGATCGCCGAGCTCGCCGTTCGGCACCGCGGCAACGGCGTCGTCGGATTCGACATCGCCGGCGCAGAAGCGGGATTCCCGGCGAGCCGCCACCGCGTCGCCTTCGACTTCCTCGCTCAGGAACACGTCCCCGTCACCGTCCACGCCGGCGAGGCCGACGGCCTCGACTCGATCAAGAGCGCCCTCTTCGACGGCCGCGCGCTCCGCCTCGGCCACGGCGTGCGGATCGCCGAAGACATCACGGTCGAACGCAGCGACGACGAGGGCACCTACGTGTCGCTCGGCCCGGTCGCCCAGTGGATCAAGGACCGCGAGATCGCGCTCGAGCTGAGCCCGTCATCGAACCTGCAGACCGGCGCCATCGCCGCCTGGGGCACCGACCTCGTCGACCACCCGTTCGACCTGCTCTACCAGCTGGGGTTCAAAACGACGGTGAACGTCGACAACCGCACCATGAGCGGCACCTCGCTGACCCGCGAACTGAGCCTGCTGGCGGATGCCTTCGCGTACGACCTCGACGACCTCGAGGTGTTCCAGCAGAATGCGGCCAGCGCGGCCTTCCTCCCGCTGGAAGACCGGGAGGAACTCGCCGAGGCGATCTCGGCAGGCTTTGAAGATGCCGAAAGATACCGCGCCTGAGCGCAGCAAAGCCGTGGGGCGGCCGGTCGAGCCGGTACTCTGAACTTCTGCCCCCACCCCTGAAGTGAGTCCCACGATGAGCCTGCCCCCTCTCCCGAATGCCGCCATCGATCTCGGCGCCACGGCCGGGAACTGGCGTGACGCCGTGCGGCTCGCGGGCGCAGCCCTCGTGCGGAGCGGGGCCACGGAGGAGTCGTACACGGAGCGGATGGTCGAGGTCATCGACGAGTTCGGCGCCTACGTCGTCATCGCACCGGGTCTGGCCCTGGCGCACGCCCGGCCCGGAGCGGATGTCACCCGTGAAGGACTCTCGGTCGTCACCCTGGCCGAACCGGTCTCCTTCGGGCATCCGCACAACGACCCGGTCAGCGTCATCCTCGGCCTCGCCGTCGCCACGCCCGACAGCCACGTGACCTCCGTCGCCGAACTCGCCAACGTGTTCAACGACGCGTCAGCGATCCCCGCGATCGCGTCAGCCACAACTCCCGACGAAGTCCGCCGGGTGCTATCTGCGCAGGACTGAACTGCAGCCTGGAGGGACAAATGAAGATCGTCGCGATCTGCGGTGCGGGTGTCGGAACATCCGGCATCCTCAAGGTGAACGCCGAACGGGTGCTCAAATCGTTGGACATCGAGGCCGAGGTGACCGCGTCAGACGTGGCGGGCGTCGCCGTCGCCGCAGCTGACGCCCAGGTCATCCTCACATCGCCCGAACTCGTCGACAAGATCGGCAAGACCTTCGCCGACATCGTCGTGATCGAGAACTACTTCGACCTGCAGGAGCTCACCGAGAAGATCGAGAAAGCCCTGGGCTGAGCTCTACGCGGTCGCCGCCGCTGCGATCGCCGCCAGGTCCGCCTTCACCGCGGCGAGAACCTCGGATGCCTCGTCGCGGCGGTCGTTCGGACGCTGGACGTCGAGGTAGAACTTGATCTTCGGTTCGGTGCCGCTGGGGCGCGCCATGACGCGGGAGCCGTCCGCCAGCCGGAACCGGAGCGCATCCGTCGGCGGGAGGCCGTCGAACCCGTCGCGGAGGTCGTCGATCTGCGACACGGCGACACCGCCGAGCCGGCCGGGCGGGTCGGCACGGAGGTAGGCCATGATGTCGGCGATGTCGGAGAGGTTCGTCACGCGCAGCGACAGCTGGTCGCTGGCGAAGTATCCGAATTTCTCGGCGAACGCCTCGAGTGCCCGCTCAACAGTGATGTTCTGCGCCTTGAAGAAGGCGGTCATGGCGAGGAAGTCCAGGGCAGCCGAGATCCCGTCCTTGTCACGCACCGTTCCCGGGTTGACGAGGTAGCCGAGCGCCTCTTCGTAGCCGAAGATCAGGCCGGGCACGCGGGAGACCCACTTGAACCCGGTGAGCGTTTCGACGAAGTCGAGCGAGTATTCGCGGGCGACGGCGGCGAGAGCGGGGGAGGACACGATCGAGCAGGCGAGTACGCCGCCCGGGTTCTCCTGTTCCGCGTTGAGCACCGCCGCGCGCCAGCCGAGAAGCGCACCGACCTCGTTGCCGCTGAGCTGCCGGTAGCCCTCCGGACGGTCCGCGTCGGGAACGGCGATCGAGAGCCGGTCGGCGTCGGGGTCGTTGGCGACGATCAGTTCGGCGCCGTACTCACGGGCGAGTGCGTAGGCGAGGTCGAGGGCGCCGGGCTCCTCGGGGTTGGGGAACGCGACGGTGGGGAACGCCGGGTCCGGCTCCTGCTGTTCGGCGACCGAGTGCGGCGTCGTGAGCCCGGCCTTGTGCGCGACGCGGGAGAAGGTGTCCCAGCCGACTCCGTGCAGGGCCGTGTAGACGACGTTGAGCTCGACCTGATGGACCGGGATGCCGGCGACGGTCGCGTCGATGTAGGCGTCGACGACCGCTTCCGATGCGGTCTCGTAGCCGCTCCTCGGCAGTTCGAGCACGCTGGTGGATGCGGCGACCCGGAGGATGTGCGTCTCGATCTCGGCATCCGTCGGCGACACGATCTGCGAGCCCTCGTCGTCGCCGCCGAGGTACACCTTGTAGCCGTTGTCGGCGGGCGGGTTGTGGCTGGCGGTGACCATGACGCCGGCCGAGGCATCGAGGTGGCGCACGGCGAAGGCGAGCACCGGTGTCGGCAGCAGCCGCGGAAGGAGGATCGCACGGATGCCGGCACCCGCCAGAATCTCGGCGGTGTCGGTCGCGAAGACCTGCGACTTGCGCCTGCCGTCGTAGCCGATGACGACGCTCGGGGTCGTGCCCGGGCTGTGCTCGAGCAGGTAGGCGGCGATGCCGGCGGCGGCCTGGCCGACGAGGACGCGGTTCATCCGGGCGGAACCCGCCTCGATGCGCCCACGGAGCCCAGCGGTGCCGAACTCGAGCCGCGAGTCGAACCGGCTGTGCAGATCGTCGAGGGCCGGTTCGCTTCCGCCCTCCGCGTCGCGGATCAGGGTTTCCAGTTCGGCGCGGGTTTCGGCATCCGGGTCCTGGGCGAGCCACGCGTGCGCGACGGTGAGGATGTGGCCGGTGCTGGCTTCGGTCATCACAGGGCACCGACGATCCGGGCGAGCAGCGCGCTGATGACCGGTTCGGCATCGCGCCCGGCGTCGAGGACCTCGAGGTGGCTGAGCGGTGTCGACTGGATGCCTGCGGCGAGGTTCGTGATGAGGGACAAGCCGAGGACCTCCATGCCGGCCTGGCGGGCGGCGATCGCTTCGAGCGCCGTCGACATGCCGACGATGTGGCCGCCGATCGCCTTCGCCATCTGCACCTCGGCCGGGGTCTCGTAGTGCGGGCCGCGGAACTGGCAGTAGACGCCCTCGTCGAGATCCGGCTCGATGCTGTGCGCGATCGCCCGCAGCCGCGACGAGTACAGGTCGGTGAGGTCGATGAAGGTCGCGCCCTCGAGCGGCGAATCGCCGGTGAGGTTGATGTGGTCGCTGATCAGCACGGGGGTGCCCGGGGACCAGGACTCGCGGATGCCGCCGGCACCGTTGGTGAGGATCATGGTCTCGGCCCCCGCCGCTGCGGCGGTGCGCACACTGTGCACCACCCGGCGGACGCCATGACCCTCGTAGTAATGGGTGCGCGCGCCGATGACGAGGGCCCGTTTGCCGTTCGGCAGCAGCACCGACCGCAGCGTGCCGACATGCCCTTCGAGGGCCGGCCGGGAGAATCCCTCGATCTCGTGCGCGGGGATCGTCGCGGTGGTCTCGCCGATGAGCTCAGCCGCCTTGCCCCATCCCGAACCGAGCGTCAGCGCGATCTCGTGCCGTTCGACCCCGGTCCTCTCCGCGATCTGGGCCGCTGCGCGCAGCGCGATGGCGAACGGATCGGCGGTGGGATCGTCGAGCGGGTTGGGGGGTGCGTCAGACATTCCGACATTCTATTCAGCAGGCCGGGCGTCCTGCCGCACCTTGACAGGATGCCGCGATCCGCCACACGCCTGGGCACGCCGGCGCCGGTCGCGCCCGGATCCGCACGAAGACGCGGTTCTCGTCCATCCCCTCCGTTTTGGTGACGGTGTTATGGGCTGCGACAATGGAGCAATGACCTACGAGTTCGAGCGCAAACACCGGATCGCTGTACTCGGAGGGGGCCCCGGCGGCTATGAGGCCGCCCTGGCAGGCGCGCAGCTCGGCGCCGACGTCACGCTGGTCGAACGCACCGGCGTCGGCGGCGCGGCCGTCATCACCGATGTTGTGCCGTCGAAGAGCCTCATCTCCACCGCTGAAGCGACGAACGCCGTGCGCGGCGCGAGCGAACTCGGTGTGCAGTTCTTCGCCCGCACCGAGACCGGCAAGCCGATCAAGCCGGAGGTCACCGTCAACCTCGCCGCCGTCAACAAGCGGCTGCTCGGGCTGGCCAGGCACCAGTCCGAAGACATGCGGGCCAACCTCGAAGACGCCGGTGTCCGCATCGTCAATGGCGACGGCCGGCTCGACGGCCGGGACGCCGTCATCGTCTCGACCGAGGCCGGCGGCCGCGGCACCGACTTCGACCGGATCGAAGCCGACACGATCATCGTCTCCGTCGGCGGCAGCCCCCGCAAGCTGCCCGCCGCGATGCCCGACGGCGAACGGATCCTTGACTGGACCCAGCTGTACAGCCTCGCCGCTGTGCCCGAACACCTCATCGTCGTCGGCTCGGGCGTGACCGGCGCTGAGTTCGCCTCCGCCTACCGGGCCCTCGGGTCCGAGGTCACCCTCATCTCCAGCCGCGACCAGGTGCTGCCGGGCGAGGACGCCGACGCCGCCGCCGTGATCGAGAAGGTCTTCAAACGCAGCGGGATGACCGTGCTGTCGAAGTCCCGGGCGTCGAGCGTGACGCGGACCGAGAACGGCGTGATCGCGACGCTGTCGGACGGCCGGACGGTCGAAGGCAGCCACTGCCTCATGGCGGTCGGCGCGATCCCGAACACCGCGGGCCTCGGTCTTGAAGAAGCCGGCGTGCAGATGACCGAATCGGGTCACATCCGGGTGAACCGCGTGGCGCGCACCTCGATCCCGAACATCTACGCGGCCGGTGACTGCACGACCTTCATGCCGCTGGCATCCGTCGCCTCGATGCAGGGCCGATCGGCGATCTTCCACGCCATGGGCGACGCCGTGAACCCCACCGAACTGCGCAACGTGGCCGCGAACATCTTCACACAGCCCGAGATCGCGACCGTCGGCTGGACCCAGAAGCAGATCGAGGACGGCATCGCCCAGGGCGAGATCTACAAGCTGCCGCTCAAATCGAACCCGCGCGCGAAGATGCTCGGCATCAAGGACGGTTTCGTGAAGCTGTTCGCCCGCACCGGGTCAGGCACCGTCATCGGCGGCGTCATCGTCGCCCCCAAGGCGAGCGAACTGATCTTCCCGCTGGCCATCGCCGTCGAGCACCGGCTCAACGTCGACGAGATCGCGCGGGCGTTCGCGGTCTACCCGTCGCTCACCGGCAGCATCACGGATGCCGCGAAGGCGATGCACATCGTCAACTGACCGTCGCGGGGCGGGCTCGGTCGGATGGATTGTGTGCCGCGCCGGTGTGGAGTTCCGTGGGGCGGCGTGTCGCCGAATCCATCCGTTTGGCGGGCTCCGCAGCGGCTGGGCGGGTGTTCCGGGATGCTCGGACGGATGGATTGCGTGCCGCGCCGGTGTGGAGTTCCGTGGGGCGGCGTGTCGCCGAATCCGTCCGTTTGGCGGGCTCCGCAGCGGCTGGGCGGGTGTTCCGGGATGCTCGGTCGGATGGATTGCGTGCCGCGCCGGTGTGGAGTTCCGTGGGGCGGCGTGTCGCCGAATCCATCCGTTTGGCGGGCTCCGCAGCGGCTGGGCGGGTGTTCCGGGATGCTCGGACGGATGGATTGTGCACCACGCCGGTGTGGAGTTCCGTGGGGCGGCGCGCCGCCGAATGTGTCCGCCTGGCGCTGTTCAGGCGCTCGTGATGGTGAGCAGCTGGTGCCCGCTCGACACCGTCGCGCCGACCACGACGTTGATGTCGCCGATCGTGCCGTCCTTGTGCGCGGTGATCGGCTGCTCCATCTTCATGGCCTCGAGCACGACGACGAGGTCACCCTTGACGACGTGCTGGCCGTCCTCGACGGCGAGCTTCACGATCGTGGCCTGCATCGGGGATGCGACCGAGTTCCCGGTGGCGGAGCTCACCGTGCCGGTCCCGCCGCGCCGTCGAGGCGCAGGGGCGAGGGAGCGACGGGCGTCGCCGGTGCCTGGCGCGATGTTCGTCGGCAGGCTCACCTGGATGCGCTTGCCTTCGACCTCGACGACGACGCTGTGGCGCGTCGACGTTGTACGGGAGCCGTCGAACTCGCCGTCCCAGGGCTCGATGTCGTTGACGAACTCCGTTTCGATCCAGCGGGTGTAAACGCCGAAGGTGCCGTTCTCGGCGGTGAACGCCGGGTCGCGCACGATCTTGCGGTGGAACGGGATGACGGTCGGCAGGCCCGAGACCTCGAACTCGTCGAGGGCGCGACGTGAGCGTTCGAGCGCCTGTTCGCGGTCCTTGCCGGTGACGATGATCTTGCCGAGCAGGGAGTCGAAGGCGCCGGAGATCTCGTCGCCCGCGGTGACGCCGGAGTCCAGGCGGATGCCGGGGCCCCCGAAGGTCTTGAACACGTGGATCGGGCCGGGCTGCGGCAGGAAGCCGCGACCGGGGTCTTCACCGTTGATGCGGAACTCGATCGAGTGGCCTTGCGGGATGGGGTCCTCGTAGTCGAGGATGCCGCCCTCGGCGAGCCGGAACTGCTCCCGCACGAGGTCGATGCCGGTGATCTCCTCGGAGACCGGATGCTCGACCTGCAGGCGGGTGTTGACCTCGAGGAACGAGACCGTGCCGTCCTTGCCGATGAGGAACTCGCAGGTTCCCGCCCCGACGTAGCCGACCTCCTTGAGGATGGACTTGGACGCGCTGTAGAGGAGCTCGTTCTGCTCCTCAGTGAGGAACGGCGCCGGTGCCTCTTCGACGAGCTTCTGGTGGCGGCGCTGCAGCGAGCAGTCACGGGTGGAGACGACGACGACGTTGCCGTCGACATCCGCCAGGCACTGGGTCTCGACGTGGCGCGGCTGGTCGAGGTACTTCTCGACGAAGCACTCGCCGCGGCCGAATGCCGCGATCGCCTCGCGGGTGGCCGAGTCGAACGCCTCGGCGACCTCGTCGCGCTCGCGGGCGATTTTGAGCCCGCGGCCGCCGCCGCCGAAAGCCGCCTTGATCGCGACCGGCAGTCCGTGCTCGTCGACGAACGCGAGCACTTCGTCGGCGCCGGAGACCGGGTTGAGCGTGCCGGGGGCGAGAGGGGCGCCGACCTTCTGGGCCACGTGGCGGGCGGAGACCTTGTCGCCGAGCTTCTCGATGGCCTCGGGCGACGGGCCGATCCAGATCAGCCCGGCACCGATAACGGCACGGGCGAAGTCAGCGTTCTCGGCGAGGAAGCCGTAGCCGGGGTGGATCGCATCCGCGCCGGAGCGGCGGGCGATCGACAGGATCTTGTCGATGACGAGGTAGGTGTCGGCGCTCGTCGAGCCGTCGAGGGCGAACGACTCGTCGGCCAGTCGTGCGTGCATGGCGTCGCGGTCCTGGTCCGCGTACACCGCGACCGACCCGATCCCGCTGTCGCGCGCTGCACGGATCACTCGGACGGCGATTTCGCCCCGATTGGCAATGAGGACCTTGGATATACGCGACACAGTTCCTTAGCCTATTGCCCCCAGCCCCCGGCTTTTTGGTCAGTGCCCACAGAAATCGTCGGAAAAGCACTGCGGATGCCTACAAAGCGCCGCGGCGGTTCCACAGTGACGGCCAGTCGAAGCCCAGTTGCCGGACCAGCGAGCGGAGGGTCGGGAGCGACAGCCCCACGACGGTGGACGGGTCGCCGGCGATCCGTTCGATGAACGGCGCGCCGAGGCTGTCGATCGTGAACGCGCCGGCCACCTGGAGCGGTTCGCCGGTGGCGATGTACGCGTCGATCTCCGCGTCGGTGATGTCGCTCGCGAAGGTGACGTCGGCGGATGCCACGGCGCCGACCGCACCGCCGGCACTGCCGTCCCGGCGGTGGTCGATCAGCCAGTGGCCGGAGTACAGGCGTCCGGTCCGGCCGCGTTGCTCGTGCCACCGCTCGCGTGCCGCCTCGGGCGTGTGCGGTTTACCGTAGATGGTCCCGTCGACGACGAAGACGGAGTCGCCGCCGAGGATCAGTCCGTCCTCCCCGTCGAGGTCGCGCCAGACTGATTCGGCCTTCGCCCGCGCGAGCAGCGCGACGATCTCCTCAGCGCTGAGCGGCGACCTGGACGCGGTCTCGGCGGCGGCCACGACGGCATCCTCGTCGACGTGAGACGGCATCAGGACCGGTTCGATTCCGCTCTGCCGCAGCAGCATGAGTCGGGCGGGAGAGGTGCTGGCGAGGTAGAGCTGCATACGGGTCCTTCGGCTGCTGCGCGAGCGAGCCTTCCTCATTCGTGGGACGATTTCAGTGTGAACGCACAATCGAACAACCCAGCAGATGTCGAGCTCGAGATAACCAACGTAGCCCACGGCGGTGTCTTCGTCTCACGGCTCGAGGGGCGCGTGGTCTTCGTCGCCGACACGGTGCCGGGGGAGCGGGTTCGCGCTCGGATCACGGAGTCGTCGAAGAAGAGTTTCTGGCGCGCCGAGACCGTCGAGGTGCTGGATGCCTCCCCGCACCGCCAGTCGCATGTCTGGGCGTCTTCCTCCATCGACGTTCCCCCCGCCGATCGTGCGGGCGGGGCCGAGTTCGGCCACATCGAGCTGTCGCACCAGCGCGAGCTCAAGCGCCAGGTGCTCGCCGACTCCCTGCAGCGGTTTGCGGGGGTCGACAGTGACGTCCAGGTCGAGGCCGTCCCAGGCGACGACGAGCGGGACGGGCTGGCCTGGCGAACCCGGGTGAGCCTGCACGTCGACGAGGACGGTTTCGTGGGCCCGTACGCCGCCCGCAGCCACCGGGTGATCCGGGTCGGCGACCTTCCGCTCGCGACCGACGAAGTGGCATCCGCTGCCCCCCTCGAGCAGCAGTTCCGCGGTGCGGAGTCCGTCGACATCGTCGCGCCGAGCAGCACCCGGAGCGCGCGGATCGTCGTCCGTGAACCGGTGAAGAAGGGCGTGAGCCCGGCCAACCGTCGTGAGCAGACCATCATCGAGCGCGTCGGCGACCGTGACTTCTTCCTCGACGAAGGCGGGTTCTGGCAGGTGCACCGGTCGGCGGCTGAACTGCTGACCGGACTCGTGCAGTCCACCATCGACGAGGCCCTGTTCGACCCGCGCGCCGCGAACCTCGACCTCTACGGCGGAGTCGGCCTCCTCGCCGCTGCCGTCGGCGACAAGTTCGGGAGCACCACCCGGATCACGAGCGTGGAGTCCTCTGCCCGAGCCACCGACCATGCCGCCGAGAACCTCTCGGACTGGGTCGGCGCGCAGAGCATCACCGCACGGGTCGACGCCTACCTCCGCGGGCTCGTCGCACAGTCGAGCGCCGCGGAACGCGCACGACTCGCCGCCGGGACCGTCGTTCTCGACCCGCCGCGCTCCGGGGCAGGCAAGGAGGTCGTCGCCAGCCTCGCCGAACTGCGGCCCGCGCAACTGGTCTATGTGGCCTGCGACCCGGTGGCCCTCTCCCGCGACATCGGGCTGTTCGCCGCGGAGGGATACTCCCTGACCGCGCTGCGCGCATTCGACCTGTTCCCGCACACCCACCACATCGAGTCGATCGCGCTCCTCACCCGATGAGGGCGTCACTTCCACCGAAAGCGCCCGCGGGCAGCCTACGATGGGCACTGTGGTGCGAATAGCGGTTATCGATGATCATGAGTCAGTCCGGATGGGCCTGACGGCCGTCTGCGAGTCCGCGGGGCACACCGTCGTGCACAGTGTGTCCAGCGTCCGGGAGTTCGTCACCGAGGCCGCCGGGGTCCCCTGCGACGTCGTGGTGCTCGACCTGAACCTCGGCGACGGCAGCAACATCACCGACAACGTGCGCGCCGTCCACGGCTCCGGCTCCGCCGTGCTCATCCACTCCATCGCCGACCGGGTGGCGTCGGTCCGGGAGGCGCTCGCCGCCGGTGCGGCAGGCGTCATCCCCAAGTCGGCGCCGACGGATGCCGTCGTGGCCGCGATCGAGACCGTCGCGAGCGGCGAGGCGCTCAACAACCTCGAATGGGCGAGCGCGATCGACGCGGACGGCGACTTCAGTCGTGCGCAGCTCGGGCGCCGGGAGCGGGATGTGCTGCACCTGTACGCCTCCGGCCTGCCGATGAAGGATGTCGCGGTGCAGCTCGGCATCGCTCCGTCGACGGTCAAGGAGTACCTCGACCGGATCCGCGGCAAGTACGTGGAGATCGGCCGGCCGGCACCGACGAAGGTCGACCTGCTCCGTCGTGCGGTCGAAGACGGCATCCTGCCCGAACTCAACCCAGGCTCCGGTGATGACCACTGACCAGCAGCGGTCGGGGGCGATCTTCTCGCCCATCCCGCGCGGTCATGTTCTCGACAATCTCGACCGGGTCGCCAGGGACGCCGCCGACACGCAACCACGGTTCAGCGTCGCGCGGATCGAAGGCCTGATCGCCCGATCGATCAGCCTGATGGCGCTTGTCTTCGGCGCGCAGACCCTCAGCATCGCCCTGGGCGGAGCAGTCGTCGCCGGTCCGATGCGCCTGGTCTACCTGGTCACCCTGCTCGGCCTGCTTCTCATCGTCATCGTCTCCGGCATCGACGCGCGGGTGCAGCGGGTCGCCAACATCGTCTTCGCGGCCTGCTACCTGGTGGCCGTGGCCCACTGGCCTGTGGCGACCGGCGGCGTGGGCGCCGCTGACACGACGGAGCCGTGGATCTGGTACCTCTGTGCGATCGCCTGCGGCTGCATCTCTCAGGCGGTCCGGCCGTGGCTCGCCACCGTCTACATCGTGCTGACACCGGCGGTCTACGGGTTCGCGCGGGTCATCGACGAAAACGGCACCGTCGTGCAACTCGACATCGCCGTTCAGAATGCGCTCTACGGCTCGATGATCGGCCTGGTCATCATGGTGCTCATCATCACCTTCCGCCGCGCGGCGCGCGCGGTCGACGACGCCCGCTCCGCCGCCTTCACCCGGTACGACGAAGCTGTCAGGCAGCACGCGCTCGAGGCGGAACGGATCGAAGTCGACGCCCTCGTCCACGACACCGTGCTCGCCTCACTCCAGGCCGCCGATCGGGCGTCGACTCCCGACCAGGCGCGGGCCACCGTCGCGATGGCCAGCGACGCGATCAGCCGCCTGGCCGCGCTCGACGCGCCGATCGCCGATTCCGGACAGACCATCACCATCGGCTGGCTCGTCGACCTGCTGCGGCAGCATGCCGTCCACCTGGAGACGCCGTTCGAGATCACCGTTCGCGGGCCGCTCGCCCACACGATCCCGTTCCGGGTGGCCGAGAGCCTGTACCTCGCGTCGGCGCAGGCGATGACCAACAGCATCCAGCACGCCGGCGAGACCGGCGCCCGCAGCGTCGCCGTCGAGGTGGGAGACGACCGGATCGTGCACGTCTGCGTCCGCGACGACGGCGCTGGTTTCGACCCCGCCACCGTGCACACCGAGCGGCTCGGCCTGCGCGTGTCGATCATCGAACGGGTCGTGGCGGTCGGCGGCACCGTCGATCTTCGTTCCCGGCCGGGAGCCGGAACGGTGATCAGCATCCGCTGGTCCGGTGACGACGCGCCGAAAGACGCGATCGCGGCAGCGGAGGTGACCGGGGCATGATCTCGCTCAACCGTTACACGATGATCGCCCTCGCTGCGGCGTTCTCGTTCTACCACGTCGTCCGCGGCATGCTCACGCTCCCCCAGGCCGATTCGCCGTGGCCCAGCATCGTGGCGATGGTGCTCTACCTGACCGCCACCGTTCTGGCCCTGTGGCCGTCAAGCCCGACCGCGATGCCGCCATGGCTTGCCGCCTTCTCGCTCGCCACCGCCGTCTCCGTTCCGTTACTCGTCACCAGCCAGCTCGACCCGACGGCGAACAACGGGTACGCGACCTGGCACGTGTCGGCCATCGGCACCCTGATGACCATCACCGTGGTTCGGAGGCAGGAACTGTGGGGGTGGATCGGCGTCGGTTTCCTGACCGTCCAGTCGATCGTCTGGTGCGGTCTCGGAACGTCGATGGAGATCGGGATCACCGGCAGCCTGATGTGGGTCGTCGTCGCCGGCGTGCTCACCCGTTCCCTCGCCAAGGTCGGCAACGACGCCCAGACCCTGACCATCGCGGAACAGGAGGCCGCCAAGTGGCAGGCCGCCCAGGACGCCCACGAGCAGGAGCGGCGCGCCCGCCTCGAACAGACCGGCAAGCGTGCCCTCCCCATCCTCCGCGACATCATCCTCGCCGCCGGCGAGCTGAGCGAGGCGCAGCGGATGGAATCCCGTGTGCTCGAAGCCGGGCTGCGTGACGAGATCCGCGGCAGGCGACTCCTCAACGACAGGGTCAGGGCCAGCGTCCTCGCCGCCCGCCGAAGAGGGTCGACCGTCAGCATGCTCGATGAGGGAACCCTCGACCATCTGCAGGAGGGCGAACTCGATGCCGTTCTCGGCGCCGTCGCCGACGCGATCGACGGATGCGACGCGGACCGGCTGATCGTGCGGACCGCTCCCGCTGACTCGGATGTCGCCGTCACCCTGGTCGGGCTCAGCGCCTCGACCGACCCGGCCGAACCGGGCGACTCGGTCCGGCTCTGGCTCGAGATCCCGCGCGCGGTGACCGCCGACGCGGCATCCGCTGCGAAAACGGCACATTAACCGAAGAAGGGCCGACTCTTGCGAGCCGGCCCTTCTGAAGCCCCGGGTCAGGGCACTAACCCGAATAGTGCTCTGACCCGCCCCCAAACGCCGCTGCTACCCTAATTGAGCGAATCGTTCGGTGGTGTAACCCTTTTGTGAGAGACACCTTGCGCTCTTATTCTGAAGGGGAAGTCAAGACGCCGCTAGTCGGCTCTTTGGGGGACCGTCACGCAGAGAAGTTCCGCCACTGGCCTGGGCCGGCCTGAAGGGGCGTGCGCAGGATGCGCTGGCTCCGCTGCCAGGCGGACGGACCGAGCGACGGGACGGCATCCGCTCCCGCGGCTTCCTCGATCACGGCGGCGGTGAGCACAGCGGTGACCGCGGCGATCTCATCTGCCGTCGGTGAGCCGGAAATCACGCGGACGTTGACACCGCGCTCCGATTCCTCCGTCGTGAACGGTCCGGGGCGCGCAGGCCCGCCCTGTCGGGGTTCCTGCTCGGTCACAGTGGGATGTTCCCGTGCTTCTTGGGCGGCAGGCTCGCCCGCTTGCCCTTGAGCGACCGGAGCGCCTTGATGATCGCGACCCGGGTCGCTGCCGGCTCGATGACACCGTCGAGTTCGCCGCGTTCGGCAGCCAGGAACGGGCTGGCCACGTTGTAGGTGTACTCGTTGGCGAGTTTGGTCCGCACCGCCGCGACGTCCTCGCCGGCGGCCTCTGCCCGCTTGATCTCGCCGCGGTAGAGGATGTTCACCGCACCCTGGCCGCCCATCACGGCGATCTCAGCCGTCGGCCAGGCCAGGTTGATGTCGGCACCGAGCTGCTTGGAGCCCATGACGATGTACGCGCCGCCGTAGGCCTTGCGGAGGATCACCGTGACAAGCGGCACCGTCGCTTCGGCGTAGGCGTAGAGCAGCTTCGCGCCGCGGCGGATGACGCCGGTCCATTCCTGGTCGGTGCCGGGCAGGTACCCGGGCACGTCGACGAGGGTGAGGATCGGGATGCTGAACGCGTCGCAGAAGCGCACGAACCGTGACGCTTTCTCCCCCGCCTCGATGTTGAGGGTGCCGGCCATGGCGTTCGGCTGGTTGGCGATGATGCCGACCGTGCGGCCCTCGACCCGGGCGAAACCGATGACGATGTTCGGGGCGAACAGCGGCTGGACCTCAAGGAAGTCGCCGTGGTCGACGACGTGCTGGATCACGGTCGTGACGTCGTACGGCTGGTTCGGGGAGTCGGGGATGATCGTGTTCAGCTTGCGGTCGGCATCCGTCGTCTCCAGCTCCACGTCGCTCTCGTACACCGGGAGCTCGGCGAGGTTGTTGTCGGGGAGGAAGCCGATGAGCGTGCGCGCGTAGTCAAGCGCGTCGGATTCGTCGCTGGCCAGGTAATGGGCGACGCCGGAGCGGGTGTTGTGGGTGAGTGCGCCGCCGAGCTCCTCCATGCCGACGTCCTCGCCGGTGACGGTCTTGATGACATCCGGCCCGGTGACGAACATCTGGCTGGTCTTGTCGACCATGATGACGAAGTCGGTGAGGGCGGGGGAGTACACCGCGCCGCCGGCGGCAGGACCCATGATGATGGAGATCTGGGGGATGACACCGGATGCCGCTGTGTTGCGTCGGAAGATCTCGCCGTACTTGCCGAGGGCGACGACGCCCTCCTGGATCCGCGCGCCGCCGGAGTCGAGCATCCCGATGATCGGTACGCCGGTCTTGAGGGCGTGGTCCATGATCTTGATGATCTTCTCGCCGGCGACCTCGCCGAGCGAGCCGCCGAAGATGGTGAAGTCCTGCGAGTAGACGGCCACCTGGCGGCCGTGGATGGTGCCGGTTCCGGTGACGACGGCGTCGCCGTACGGGCGGGACTTCTCCATGCCGAAGGCGTGGGTGCGGTGGCGCACGAACTCGTCGTACTCGACGAAGCTGCCCGGGTCGAGGAGTTCGGCGATCCGCTCGCGGGCGGTCATCTTGCCCCTGGCGTGCTGCTTCGCGATCGCAGCCTCACCCGAGGCCGTGACCGCCTCGTGGTACCGCTGCTTCAGGTCGGCGAGTTTGCCGGCCGTCGTATAGAGGTCGGGAGCGTCGGATGCGTCGGGCGTTACTGCGTTCTCGGTCACTTATTCACTCTAGTGTGCAGGGATAGGGCCATACCGTTGGCGGATGCCTACAACGCGGCCTTCCCGGTCTTGGAGAATAGCGGCGCGTATCGTGGTGCCATGACATCCGCTTTCCCCCGTTCAGAGGCCCTCGCCGCCCGGCTCGTCGTACTCGACGAGACGCCATCGACCAACGACATGCTCGTGTCGGCCGCCGCGGATGCCGCATGGCCGGATCTCTCGGTCGTCGTCACCGACACCCAGACCGCGGGGCGCGGCCGTCTCGGCCGGGTCTGGGTCAGCCCGCCGGGCACCGCTCTCGCCGTGTCGGTCCTCGTGCGCGCCGACGCCTCGCTCCGGATCGACGCCCTCGGCTGGCTGCCGCTCGCCGCCGGGCTCGCCATGACCCGCGCCGTGCGGAACGAGCTGCCCGGCCGGGACGACGTCGTGCTCAAATGGCCGAACGACGTGCTCGTCGGCGGGCTGAAGATCTGCGGGGTCCTCTCCGAACTCGTCGTGGGAGCGGTGCCGAGCGTCGTCGTCGGCGCCGGAGTGAACCTCACCATGACCCAGGAGCAGCTGCCGGTTCCCACGGCGACCTCGCTCGTGGTGGCCGGGGCGGAGCATCCGGATGCCGATCGCCTTCTCTCCACCTACCTCGGCGAGTTCCGCGGCCTGCTCGACGCGTTCCGGGCCGCAGGAGGAGACGCCGGTGCCAGCGGCCTGCAGGCGGCGGTGACGGATGCCTGCGGCACCGTGGGTTCCCGGGTGCGGGTGGAGCTGCCCGGCGGGAACATCCTCGCAGGAATCGCCCGGGGCATCGACGTGTCAGGGCGGATCCTCGTGCAGGCGGACGGCTCGCCGGACCTCACGCCGGTCTCCGCGGGTGACGTCACCCACCTGCGCGCCCGCTGACCCCTCAGCCGCAGGCGCCCCTCCGGGGCCGTGGTTCGGCCGCGCCGTTGCTCGGACAGGAACGGTGGGAGTTTTTCGATTTCTTCAGCCGTTTTTGTCGGAGCAGGTGTGAACGACCGTTTGCGACCGAGCGCGGCCGCGAACAGCCGTTTGTTGCGGAGCACGCAGAGGGGGCGGATGCCGTCAAACGGCCGGTCCGGCGGCGGTGCGGTCGGGCGTGCTTCCCCGCCGGTGATAAGAATGAAGCATGGTCGAGAATCCAAGTGTCGCAGCGAGCCTGCATTCCGACCCTTCACGACCCGTCGTTCCCACGGAACGTGTCGTCGCCCGCCTGCGCCCCAATGCGCGGGCGCTGTTCTGGCCCGCCCTCGTGCTCATCGCCCTGCCCGGCGCGACGGTCTTCGCGCTGAGCCTGTTCCCGGAAATCTGGCAGCACGTTGCGATCGTGATCGTCGCCGTGCTGCTGTTCGTCCTGCTCGTGCTCTTCCCCTACATCGCCTGGCTCAACCACCGGTGCACCATCACGACCCGGCGGGTGATCGCCCGCCGCGGGTTCTTCGTCCGTGAGCGCAGGGAGATCTTCCACAGCCGTGGCTACCACGTCACGCTCAAGCAGAGCTGGCTGCAGAGCGCCTTCCGCTCCGGCGACCTCCACATCAGTTCAGGCGTTGAGAAGCCGCTCGTGCTCCGAGACGTTCCAGGCGCAGCCCAGGTGCTCGAAGCCTTGCAGGACCTGATCGAGCGCAACCAGGTCGTGCCGACGTATCAGGCCGGGTCCCCGGGAGCGACGACCGCCTTCTGACCGGCGGGAACGGCGTCCGATGCGAGAACGGATGCTCCCCGGCTGGGTGAGAACACCCAGTAACGGTACAGAGAGAACCGGAACACGGCGCCGAGGCCGAGTCCGACGACGTTCGCCGAAATATTGTCGGCGAGGACCGAGGTGAACCCCATTCCGTAGTGGGACACCCAGAGGCATCCCAGTCCGATGCCCATTCCGGCGAGTGAGACGGCGAAGAACTCCGCGCCCTCACGGAGGGTGTTCGACCGGCGGTCGGACGCGAAGGTCCAGTAGCGGTTGCCCAGCCAGTTGGTCACGATCGCGAGCAGGGTCGACACCACCTTCGCGATCAGCGGGCCGGTGTGGATGTTCTCGGGCGCCAGCAGGGTGAGCCGGAGCGCGTTGAACACGGTGAGGTCGACGAGGAGCCCGGCCGCCCCGACCAGCCCGAACTGGAAAATCTGCAGCAGAAGACGACGCACCCGGCCGGGTGGCACGGTACTGGTCATGTCCTGCTCCGATTCGTCGGGGAGGGCCGGTTGGATGCCCGACGCGCCATGCGCGAAGATAGGGCGTACGCAGTTTATGCGACTCCCCGGGAAGAACCGCTGGGAGTTTCCGCTGTGCAGGAGAAAAATCTACCGCTGGGAGGCGACGGCCGTGGTTCGTGTTGGTGTTATTGGCGGCGGGCAGCTCGCACGGATGATGATCCCGGCAGCGGTGAACCTGGGCATCGACCTGCGTGTCCTCGCCGAGGCCGACGGGATGGCTGCTCGGCTCGCCGCCACCGCGGTCGGCGACTACCACGACGTCGACACCGTCCTCGCTTTCGCGTCAGACGTGGACGTGATCACCTTCGACCACGAACACGTGCCGCAGGACGTGCTGCGGGCGCTCGTCGACGCGGGCGTGAAGGTGCACCCGGGGCCGGAGGCCCTGCTCTACGCCCAGGACAAACTGCTCATGCGGCAGAAGCTCAGCGACCTCGGACTCCCGGTCCCGGTGTGGGCGCGGATCGAAACCGAAGCCGACCTGCAGGCGTTCCTCGACGCCAACGGCGGCCACGCGGTCGTGAAGACGCCGCGCGGCGGATACGACGGCAAGGGGGTCCGGGTCGTCACGGCCGCGCACGAGGTGAGCGACTGGTTCACCGTTCTCGCCGAGCCCGGGGCAGGTGACGCCCTCCTGGTCGAGGAACTGGTCGACTTCCGCCGCGAACTCGCCCAGCTGGCCGCCCGCCGGCCGTCAGGCGAACTGGTGCTCTGGCCCGTCGTCGAGTCGATCCAGCGCGACGGCGTGTGCGCGGAGGTAATCGCTCCAGCGCCCGGATCGGCCGGGCCGATCGCGACCGTGGCAGGGCAGATCGCCACCGAGGTGGCCACCGGGCTCGGTGTCACCGGCGTGTTCGCCGTCGAACTCTTCGAAACCAGCGACGACCGGCTGCTGGTCAACGAGCTCGCCATGCGCCCGCACAATTCGGGTCACTGGACGCAGAACGGATCGACCACGAGCCAGTTCGAGCAGCACCTCCGGGCCGTCCTCGACCTGCCGCTCGGCGCGACGGGGTGCACCGAGCCGCACACCGTCATGATCAACATCCTCGGCGGGCCTGCCGAGGGCGCCCTCTCCGACCGGTACGGCAGGGCCCTCGCGTCGCATCCGACGGTGAAGGTCCACAACTACGGCAAGGAGCCACGGCCGGGCCGCAAGGTCGGCCACGTCAACGCCAGCGGCCGCGAACTTGACGTCGTCACCTATGAAGCGCGCGCCGCAGCGGCTTTTTTTCAGGACTGACATTTAGCATGGGGCTCATGCCATTTCACGATTCAGAGCGCCCGCGTGTCGGCGTTGTCATGGGCAGCGATTCCGACTGGTCGGTGATGGCTGCCGCCAGCGAGGTCCTCACCGAATTCGGAGTCGATCACGAGGTCGAGGTCGTGAGCGCCCACCGCACACCCGAGAAGATGATCGCGTACGGTCGGGATGCTTCCGGTCGCGGTCTCAAAGTGATCATCGCGGGTGCCGGCGGCGCCGCGCACCTGCCCGGCATGCTGGCATCCGTCACACCGCTGCCCGTGGTGGGTGTCCCCGTGCCGCTCGCGAAACTGGACGGGCTGGACTCGCTCCTCTCGATCGTGCAGATGCCGGCAGGCGTTCCCGTCGCCACCGTCTCGATCGGCGGCGCGAAGAACGCCGGGCTCCTGGCCATCCGGATCCTGGCCACCGCCGATGACGCTCTGGCGGAGAAGATCGCGTCCTACCAGGTCGACCTCGCCGAGCAGGTCGAGGTGAAGAACCGGGCGCTCAAGCTCCAGCTATGAGCACGTACACCGCGAGCCCGATCCGCAACCCGGACCTCCGGGCTCCCCAGCTCATGACCCGGCGGGCCTGGTGGCTCGTCGCCCTGAATTTCCTCATCCCCGGCTCGACCCAGGTGCTCGCCGGTAACCGCAAGCTCGGGCGGATCGGACTGGCCGCGACCCTCACCATGTGGTTCCTGGCCGCTTTCGTGATCGTGGCCTACCTGCTCTGGCGGACGGCCACCCTCTCGGTCCTCACCAATTCGATCGCCCTGACGGTCGCCCAGATCCTCCTGGCGGCATACGCGGTGCTGTGGTTCGTGCTGACCGTCGACACGCTGCGCCTTGTGCGCCTCGTGCGCGCCGCGCCGGGGTCGCGCTTCTGGATCGCGGCGTCGACCGTGGTGCTGCTCGTCGCGTCGGTCGGCTCCGCGACCGCCGGCGCGTACTACGCCGGCGTCACGAGCGGCACCCTGAACTCGATCTTCGGCGCAGGGGCCGCATCGGTGCCTCCCGTCGACGGCCGCTACAACATTCTGCTCCTCGGCGGCGACGCGGGACCTGACCGTGAAGGTCTCCGCCCTGACAGCATTTCGGTGGTGTCGATCGACGCCGAGACCGGCCGGGTGACGATGATCGGGCTGCCGCGCGACATGCGCAAGGTGCCGTTCGCGGCCGGCTCCCCGATGGCTGAACTGTACCCGGACGGCTACCGCCGCTGCGATGTCAGCGTGTGCAAGCTCAACTCGGTGTACACGGAAGCGGAGCTGCGTCACGGAGACCTGTACCCGAATGCCGCGTCGACCGGTTCGACGCCGGGAATCGAAGCGACGAAGGAAGCCGCAGAGGGCGTCACCGGGCTCGACATCCAGTATTACGCGCTCATCGACATGCAGGGGTTCGCGACGCTCATCGACTCGCTCGGCGGCGTTCAGATCACCGTGAAGGAGCGACTTCCGATCGGCGGTGACGAGAACCTCAAGGGCGTGGTCGAGTGGATCGAACCGGGCACCCAGACGCTCGACGGCTACCACGCCGAATGGTACGCCCGGTCGCGCCACTCGACGGACGACTTCGACCGGATGGAGCGCCAGCGCGAGCTGCAGGCGGCGATCCTGCGGCAGTTCACGCCGGCGAACGTGCTCACCAAGTTCCAGGCGATCGCGCAGGCCGGAACCCAGGTCGTCAAGACCGACGTTCCCCAGGACATGCTCGGGTACTTCACGAACCTCGCCATGAAGTCGAAGGAGCAGCCGATCAGTTCGGTCGAACTGACCCCGGCGAACAACGTCGACCAGGACGATCCCGACTTCAGGCAGATCCGCGCGCTGATCCAGGCCGACCTGAACCCGCCGACGCCGACCGCGACGCCCGAGGGCTAGCAGGCGACGGCACCTCCCGCGGGGCTACAGGTCCGCGTGCAGGTTCCAGACCCGCTCGGCTGAATCCCGCCAGCTGAACGACCGAGCCCGGTCCTGGCCGGCGATCCGGAGTCGCTGCGTGCGTTCCGTGTCGCCGAGAACGGATGCCACGGCGTCAGCGAGCCGTTCGGCGTACCCCTTCTTTCCGCGCTCCACGGCGACTCCCGCTCCTCCGGCGACTTCCATCAGCGCGGGGTCATCGGAGTGGACGACCGGGGTGCCGAACGAGAAGGCCTCGATGAGGGGAAGCCCGAAGCCCTCCTGCAGGCTGGGGTAGACGAACACGCTGGCCCTGGCGAGCACGACGGCGAGGTCGGCGTCCGAGAGGTAGCCGAGCGCGCGGACCCTGCCCTCAGGCAGGCCCGCCTCGTCGGCGACGACGGCCAGGGAGAGCTCACCCCACGTGTCGGGTCCGAGCACGAGGACCGGCAGGTCGGGGGCGCCGGGCTGGCCGAGTCCGCTGATGAGCGAGGTGATCCCGCGACGCGGGTCGAGCGATCCGACGGTGAGGAGGTATTCGTCGGGCAGGTCCAGCTTGCTCGCGCGCCACTCGGCGTCGACCGGCAGCGTGAGGCTCGACGCCACGGCCCCGGGGATGACGCGCACCCTGTCACCGAAATCGACGAACTCGGCGAGCTGCTCCGCGACCGCGTGGGTCGGAACGACGATGGCATCCGCGTGCTTTCTGGCGCGTTTCACCATCGCCTTCTGCCAGGCGACGTGGGTGGGCGTGAGCGACTTCGGATGCGTCCACGGCAGCGTGTCATGGATGGTGACGACCATCTGCGTTGCGTCGAATGCGCGGTCGTGCCGGCGCAGGGGCGCCAGGAGGCTGGGCGAGTGGATCATGCCGGTTCCGAGCGTCGGCACGATTCCCAGTTGCCAGGCTGCGGCGAGTTCGCGTCGGGGGAGGGTCGTCCGGTGGAGTTCCGCAAGACCGGGCAACCGTTCTTCGATCGCGGCGATCTTCTCCGGAGGCAGCGCAGACACGATGCCCTCGACGATGCAGCCCTTCGGAGCCGTCTGCGTCAATGCGCGGGTGAGCTCCTCGGCGTAGCGGGAGATTCCGTTGGGCAGCGGTGTGACCATCTGGTCGACGACAACACGGAGGGTCGTGGTCATCGGGCGGCCGGGAGGTCGGTTCCGAGCATGCCGGATGCTCCGGGAGTGAGATAGCGCACAGTATGTCCTTCGTTCCAGTCGCCTCGATTCTATTTGCTCGAGGTGGCCCGTCCCTGTGTCGCTGATGCGCCGTTGGTAGACTGCCACGGTGCAGATCCGTGAACTGAAGATCCCAGACCGCTACGAAATCCTCCCCAGCCAGGACGCACGGGCGTACCACGACACTCTCCTCCGGAAAGGGAACTGACCCATGCGCGGAATCATTTTGGCCGGGGGATCGGGAACACGCTTGTGGCCGATCACCAAGGGCATCTCCAAACAGCTGATGCCGATCTACGACAAGCCGATGATCTACTACCCCCTGTCGACCCTCATGATGGCCGGGATCAACGAGATCCTGATCATCACGACGCCTGAGTACAACGACCAGTTCCGCGCGCTTCTCGGCGACGGTTCCGAACTCGGGATCCGGCTCGAATACGCGGTTCAGGAGTCTCCGGACGGGCTGGCCCAGGCCTTCATCATCGGTGAGGAATTCATCGGCGACCAGAGTGTGGCGCTGGTGCTCGGCGACAACATCTTCCACGGTTCAGGACTCGGCTCCGCGCTCCGCAACCACGGAGAAGTCGAAGGCGCCCTGATTTTTGCGTACCACGTCGCCGACCCGAAATCGTACGGTGTCGTCGAGTTCGACGAGAACTTCGTCGCAGTCTCGATCGAAGAAAAACCCACCGAGCCGAAAAGCAATTACGCCGTTCCCGGGCTCTACTTCTACGACAACTCGGTGGTGGGAATCGCGAAGACGATCACGCCGAGTGCTCGTGGGGAGCTCGAGATCTCAACGGTGAACGAGCGGTACCTGGACGCCGGCAAACTGCAGGTGAAGGTGCTCGACCGTGGAACCGCATGGCTGGACACCGGGACTTTCGAGTCGATGATGCAGGCATCCGAGTACGTGCGCGTCATCGAAGACCGGCAGGGTTTCAAGGTCGGATGCATCGAGGAGATCTCCTGGCGCGCCGGCTGGATCGACGACGCCCAGCTGGCCCGTCTGGCGCAGCCGCTGATCAAGAGCGGATACGGCACGTACATGAGGTCGTTGCTCGGCGACAAGACGCCCTAGCGCGCATATGCGACTGCGGTCGTTTGGCGTCATCTATGCTGTCGGAGACCGAGGGGGTCTCTGATCGTGAATTTTCTCAAGCGAGCACTGTCGCCGGCATCGCGACGCCGGGCGGGGACGGTGGGGATGGCGATGCTGATGTCGGCGCTCACCGTCGCCGTGCCATCCGTCGCGCAGGCCGATGTCGTCCGGGGCAGCGTGAGCGCCGCTGCGGCGCCGACCGTCAGCCGGGTGAGCGGCGTCGATCGATACGACACGGCCGTGAAGATCTCGCAGAAGGGCTACCCGAGCGCGTCGATCGTCTACGTCGCGACGGGAGCCGACTATCCGGATGCGCTGGCGGCGGCCCCGGCGGCGGCGCTCTCTGGCGCCCCACTGCTCCTGACCACCCCGGATGCACTGCGTGCAGACGTCAGGGACGAGATCATCCGGCTCAAACCGTCGACCATTCGTATCCTCGGAGGAGAGAGGGCGGTCTCTCCTGCGGTTCACAACGCGCTCGCGCTGATCGCCCCGGTCGAGCGCCTCGCCGGATCCGACCGTTTCGAAACGTCGCGGATGATTGCCCAAACCGTCTTCGGGAAAGCCGCGACGGCGTTTCTCGCCACCGGCGCCAACTATCCTGATGCGCTCGCTGCCTCCGCCGCCGCCGGGGCGATGTCTGCGCCGGTGATCCTCGTCGACGGGCGATTCACGGCCGTCGAGCCACGCACCACCGAGGTGCTTGGCGCCCTTGGCGTGACGAAGGTGATCATCGCCGGCGGCGCCGCCGCCGTTCCGCAGCAAACGGAGCAAACCCTGCGGAGTTCTGGACTGACGGTGCAGCGGGCCGCCGGGAGCGACAGGTACGCGACGGCCGTTGCCGTCAACACGATCGCTTTTCCCTCGGCATCGGAGGCGTTCCTCGCCACAGGCGTCGGCTTCTCCGACGCCCTCGCGGGCGCTGCGCTGGCAGGCAAACGAAAGGCGCCGCTGTACCTCAGCCTCGATTCGTGCCTGCCGACCGGCACGGCGACCGACATCAAGACCCGACTGGCTGTCGGCTCGGTGACGCTGCTCGGAGGCACAAGCGTCCTGCGCGACAGTGTCGCCACCCTCGTCGACTGCCCGGCGTGGTACGCCGCCGAGAAACTGCGGTCAGAGAAGGAGCTCACCTCCAAGCTCAACGCCAGGATGTCGTCCCTGGCCGGGTCGTACTCCGTCGCGGTCCGCGAAATTTCGGGCCTGCAGCGATCCGTGTCGATCCGCGGGGCCGACATGAAAGAGCCCGCCAGTTCGATCAAGCTGTTCCCCGCCTACGTGGCGCTCAAGCTCATCGATGACGGCAAGCTGTCCCTGGGTTCCCGGACCTCGTCGGGAACCACCGTCCGGGACTGCCTCCGGGTGATGATCCACATCTCCGACAACCCGTGCCACACCGAACTCATCGCCCTGCTCGGCCAACAGAACCTCAACGACCTGTTCGTGAGGGAAGGCTACACGCGCACCCACTACACCGGGTGGTCGAACGGTGTTCGCTACGACGCCAAGCACAGCACCGCCGACGACCTGGCCCTCCTCCTCACGCGGCTCAACGCCGGAACGTTGCTGAGCCCGTCGGGAACGGAGCACCTGCTGTCGTTGATGAGGTCGCAGATCTGGAGGACCCGCGTGGCGGGCGGCATCCCGCCCGGCGTCGTCCAGGCATCCAAGATCGGCAGCCTGTGGATGCAGGGCTCCGGGATGGTCGACACGGACGCCGCCATCGTCTACGCGCCCAACGGCACCTTCGTCATGTCGGTGATGGGCAGCGCGGGCGCCAGCGCCCCGAGCAACGCCGCACTCGCCCGTGTCGTCTACGAGCACTTCAACGGCGCTTTCGGTGCGGCGGCGAGCTACCCGACCCAGCAGATGTACGCGACGACGAACGTGACGTTCTACTCGGGTGCCGGCACGGGCGCGCTCGCGACGATCCCCTCGGGCACCTGGCTCGAGGCCATCGACAGCGTTCGGGTCTGGTACCGGGTGAAATACAACGGCCGCACCGGCTACGTCAACAGCTATTACCTCGCGAACCGATGACCACGGGGATGGACGGTAACCGCAGTGATGACCAGGATGCCATGACCGAGCGAACGCAGGCGCCCGAGCGACGCAGGCGGACCTGGTGGATCGTCGCCGGGGTCGTCGCGGCGCTCGCCGTCGTGATCGTGCTGCTCACCGTCGTTCTGACACCCACCCGGTCAGGCGTTCCGTTGAGCACACCCGAGCCGACACCCACCTCGACGTCCACAGCATCCCCGTCCACGGCCACCCCGTCGTCGAGCGCTCCGCCGGCGACGCCGAGTGCGAGCCCAGGCGAGCTGCCCGGCATCGGCGAGGAATCGACGACCCCGGCAGGTGTTTCACTTCGGGTCGATGAGATGGAGTGTGGTCTCGCCTCGGCCGGGGCGGGGACACCGCCGCCCACGGGGGAGTACTGCTCGGTGACCTTCACCGTGGCGAACGATGGTGCCGAGGCCATCGATGTGTTGACGACGGATCTCCACGGGCACGTGGGCGACACGACCTACGAGGCCGTGACGGAGTTCGGCAGGCTGGGCGATGACATGTCGACGGCCACCGTCCTTCCCGGTTCAGCGATCGACGGTGTCCTCTTCTTCGACGTCCCAGCCGGATCGGCGCTCGACACCCTGTCGATCACCGGCACCTGGTTCGACGGCGCCGTGGATGTGAGCGCGCCGACGGCCGGCTGACGGCAGGGACGTCAGCGAGCCCAGCCCGGCCTGGCGAGGTAGTCGAAGAATTCGCGTTTCAGGTCGGCGAGGGTGTGGGCCTGGTCGAGTTCGGACATCACGAACGAGATGTCGGTGTCCACCTTCGTCATCCGCCATCCGAGCCGCTGTGCCCAGGCGCTCGCCCAGATGTCCTCGAGGAACCCGTAGCGATACGGCAGGCTCGAGAAGAACCGGTCGTCGGCCACGAGTTCGGAATCGCAGATGGATCCCCCCGTGCCGACGTAGTTCGCCGGCTCACCCGGCTGCACCTCGGTGCGGGCCCAGTACGACCCGTCCATCCGCCAGACCCACCAGCCGGCATAGGTGTGCGGAGCGTACGCGGCAAGGAGGTCGGCCACGAACGTCGGTGAGATGTCCTGGTCGTCATCGAGCATGACGAACGGGCCGCTCTGCCCGGTCGACCGGGCATGCCTCGCAGCGAGGAAACGCGCGATCCCGCCGAGGTTGGTCGGGGAACTGACGTACTCGATCGAGGCGATCGCGCCGGCATCCGTCAGCGCGGAGATGGCCGCCCGATAGTGCGCGTCGTTCGTGGGCTGGTTGTTCCACAACATGACCCGCAGCGGGACCGGGGCCTCCTGGCCGGCGAGCTGGCTGAGCAGGTCCCGGATGCGACTGGGCCGGTTCCAGAGGCACACGACGACGGGCAGGGCTCCAGGGTCGGGAGTGCCGTGGAGGATCGCGGGGGAGATCCCGCGACGAGCGAAGCGGTCGACCGCGCTTCGCCATCGCAGTCGTGCCGGCGTCGAGGTGAGCCCGCGGAGCCAGAGAAGCGAGCGATGCAGCGCCGGGCCGAGGCCGACCCGCTGGGCGGCGCGGACGGCCGTTGAGCGGAAGGCGATCATGCGGGACACCCGGTCGGGCCGCCCGGCACCCGGCAGCGCGTGGTCATCGCAACCTGACCGTCGTCCACCAGCTCCGCACGGACAGGCCCAGCCGGGCAAGCACACGCACGGGGGCGAGGTACCACTGGGGATAGAGCTTCGAGACGAAGAGGTTCGCACTGGCGTGGTGCTGCCTGGCCATGACCGCCGAGGACTGCTCCGTGGAGTGCGCGCCCGTGTGGAGGACTTCGGCAGACGGCACGTACACGTTCCGCCAGCCCTTCGCGCTGAACCGGCGGCCCAGGTCCACGTCTTCGAAATACATGAAGAACGATTCGTCGAACCCGTTCACCGCATCGAAGTACTCCCGGCGAACCGCGAGGCAGGCGCCGGACAGCCAGCCGGCGTCGTGGATGTCATCGCCGAGCGATTCCTCGTTGCGGTACCGACGGGACCAGGGATTCGTCTTCCAGGTGTTGGCGAAGAGGGCGTGTCCCACGCCGGTCGTGAGTGAGGGCAGCCGGCGAGCGGAGGGGTACACGGTCGAATCCGGGTTCAGAATCCGCGGTCCGACCGAGGCGATCCGCCGGTCGGTCCGAAGGGCCTCGACCAGGCGGTCGAGAGAACCGGGAGCCATCTCGACGTCGGGGTTCGAGAGAAGGACGACGTCGATCTCGGGTGAGAGCGCGCGGACGCCCAGGTTCATGGCCGCACCGTAGCCGAGGTTCGATCCCGCTTCGATGAACCGGGCGCCACCGGCTTCGGCGGCGGAGCGCGTCGACGCGACGTCAGTTGACGCATTGTCGACGACGATGATCTCCGGGGTGCCTGCCGAGGCCGACCCGACAGACGTGAGGAACGGCTTGAGGCTCTCGAGTGAGTTATGGGTGACGGTTATGACGCCTACTGATCGAATCTGCACGTATCAGCCCAGGTCAGCCAGCACGGGTTCAGCGTAGAGGACCCCGGCCGACAGGGCGTGGTCGGTCACGTTGAAGCTCGCGGCCTGCGGGAAGTCGTGGAGGTGGCGCCCTTCGAAGTCCATGAGAGAGGCATTGATGAAGTACTTGCCCCCTCCGAAACGGACGTCCTTGAGGGTGAATTCGACGGCACGCTGCCCGCGGAGAACGCCGAGGTCCTTTCCCATCCGCTTGCTCGTGGTCCCGTAGATGACCTGGCCGAGGGCGCTGTCGATCTGGATCGCGCAGACCCAGTTCTCCAGTTCCTTCTCGGCGCTGAGGGTGACGCGGATCTTGAGGTCGTCACCGGCCCGGATGTCGTCCTGTTCGTTCCGTCCTGCGGCGCACACGGTGACCTCCGTCACGGTGTTGTGTGCGGGGGCGGCTTCCTTGGGAGCGGTCGCGAGGTCGGCCTGGCGCCGGTCCTCGAGGATGTCGCGGAACTCGGCGACCGCTTCACGCGGGTCGCCGTCGAAGACGACGTTGCCCTTGTTGAGCAGGATCGCCCGATCGCAGAGCTCCGTCACCTGGCCGAGGCTGTGGGTCACCAGGATGATCGTGCGACCCTCCTGCTGGAACGACCGGATCTTGTCGAGGCACTTGCGCTGGAACGCTTCGTCGCCGACCGCCAGGACCTCGTCGACGAGCAGGAGGTCAGGGTCTGTGTGCACCGCCACCGAGAAGGCGAGCCGGACGTACATACCCGACGAATAGAACTTCACCTGCGTGTTGATGAAGTCCCCGATGCCCGAGAAAGCGAGGATGTCGTCGAATCTCGCGTCGGTCTGTTCCTTCGACAGCCCCAGAATGGACGCGTTGAGGTAGACGTTCTCGCGCCCGGTGAGGTCGGGGTGGAACCCGGCACCGAGTTCGAGCAGCGCGGCGATGCGGCCGCGGCGTTCGACGGTTCCGCCGGTGGGATCGATGATCCCCCCGATGACTTTCAGCAGGGTGCTCTTGCCTGAGCCGTTGTGGCCGATCAAACCGACGGTCGTTCCCGCCTTGATGTCGACCGAGACATCCTGCAGCGCCCAGAACTCGCGACGGTGCTTCTTGCCGACGCGGCCCAGGCTGACGATCCGCTCCTTGAGCGAGTTGTCTTTCCGGACGACAAACCGCTTGGAGACGCCCTCGATGCGAACGATGGTGGGTGCCTGGGTCACTTTTCAGCCTTACATTGCGAGAGGGTGGCGACGGTCGCTGTCACTACAGCTCCTGGGCGAAGTTGCCCTGGAGCCGTGCGAAGACCCGGTGGAAGCCGACGAGGAGCACGAGCCCGACCGCGATCGCGATGCAGAGGCGGAGCATGAGCATGTCGGGGTACTCAGCGACGTCGTGACCGCTCACCCAGAACGATCGTTGGAAACCGAGGACCGCGAGGGTGATCGGGTTGTTCGTGTAGATATCGAGGAGGACCGACTCGCCGAGGATGCCGCGCACCATCTCCCAGGAGTAGACGATGGGAGAGGCCCACAGCGCGAGCAGCAGCAGGACTTCGACGAGGTACTGGATGTCGCGCAGGTACACGTTGACCGCGGCAAGCAGGAGTCCGAGCGCGGTGCCGAAGATCAGCAGCACCAGGAGCGAGGGGATGAAGTAGACAAGTTCAGCGGTGAACGGAGGCGACCCCATCGCGAGCGTTGCGGCTAGCAGGATGATGAGCTGGATGGAGAAGTTGAACAGCGCCGAACCGACGCTCGCGAGCGGGAACACTTCGCGCGGCAGGTAGATCTTCTTGATCAGTCCGGCGTTGCCCACCACCGACGCGGTTCCGCCGCTGACGATCTCGTTGAACAGACCGTACGCCGTCAGGCCGGTGAACACGTAGATCGCGAACTCGGGGATGCCGCGCTCAGCACCGAGGAACTTGCCGATCACGACGTAATAGATCGCGAGCTGCGTCAGCGGCCGGATGAGGGCCCAGATGACACCGAGCGCGCTGTCCTTGTAGCGGGACTTGAGGTCACGGCGTACGAGGAGGGAGAGCATCTCCTTGTGGGCGAAGATCTCGCGGAGTGACGCCCAGGTGCCGGTCAGGCTTCGGGAATTGTCACCGACCGTGATCATCGGCTGGTTGCTGAGGGCGACGAATCGGTCCTGGGCTGACATAGGTATTCACTTCAATCCGAGAGAGGGCTGCACAAGTATAACGTGCGCTTCCGGCGCTGAACCTTCGGCCGGTGGCGTCTGGCCGCGGGTGCGCTCAGGGCTTCAGCGTCGCAGTGCTTTGCGCATCGCTGCTGACAGGCCGTCGGCCAGTCGGAGAACCCGGCGCGAACGGAGGCGCTCGAGCTGGTCGTCCGTATCAGCCACCTTATCGCGGAGCTTGGCGATCCTGGCCTCGAGGGTGGCGTTGCGTTCGCGACGCTGCTCGAGCTCGAGGCGGGCGACGCCCAGTTCGTAACTGAACGTGTCGCGCTCGATCGTGGTCGCGTTGACCTGGTTCTGCAGGCGTGCGATGACCTCGCCGAGGTCGCGGCTGGAGTCCAGCAGCGCCGGCTCGATCGGTACGTCACGGACCGGGCTCTCGACGGAGTCGGCGATCGTCGTGTCGAGGACGAGGGTGCCGGCCTCGATCCCTGCCCGCAGTTCGTCGCCGGCCGGGTGCCTGGCGGCATAGAGAGCGAAGAGGCTTCCCTCCTGGAAGCGTCGGTAGTCCCGCATGCCGTGATGGTTCGGGCTGGGCGTCAGGTCGCTGTTCTCATACGATCGCCCCGCGTTCTCGACCTTCCTGGCGTATTGCGCCCACGAGCGCCACGGGAAATGGAGCACCTCGATCCCGGCGGCGGCATCCGGGGTTCCTCCGCTCGCGATGTCCACGAAATGGTTCCCCTGCGACACGGTGACGTCGGGGGAGCCGATGTGGGCCGCATTCTGGGTCGAGTGGGAGAGGAGTCCGATCTCCAGCAACCGCGCTTCGCTGCGCAGGTCTTTGTAGATCAACCGGTTCAGCCCGGTGCCGTCCAGTGCCGGTTCGCCGATCATGTCGAACACCGGAACGTCGAAACTCCCCACGCTTTCGGGGATCAGCTCGAAAGCCTGCTTGAGCGTCTTCTTCCGGTCTGTGGCCACCCAGAATTCGTCGGCGTCGGCGTTGATCACCCAGTTCGCCGAGTGGAGCCGGTAGGCATCCCTCGCCATCTCGGTGACGGTCGTGCCCTGCTGCTTCTTCTGAACCGGGTCGTGACGCAGGTCGACGAGTCCCCTGGCCGCGTAGTCGGCAAGCAGTTCGGCGGTGCCGTCGACCGAGCCGTTGTCGGTGACGATCACCACGTCGACCCCCTGTCGAAGGTGGTGGTCGAGCATGGCGCCGACGATGTCGATTTCGTCGCGAACCATCAGCGTCATCACCAGTTTTGTCACGGGGGCAGTCCTTTTCGCAAACAGAGCGCGTGCCGGCGCTCGAAAATGTTTCGGCCTATTCTCTCAGAGCCCGTTCGTTCCCTGAAAAATCGGGGGGGATCACCGGGCGCGCCGAGTCGAAAACTGAGACCTCTGCCCACTACGATGTATGGTGTTCTGCCCCGCCGCGGGGACGTATGCCGAGATGGTGTGCCGTCGAAGTCTAACGACATTGTCAGAGCATATAGGGGGGAACACCGATGGCAGTGAAGCGCGTCTGGGCGGCTGTTTTGAGCGTCATTCTGGCGGTGGCCGTGATGGTTCCGGTTTCACTGGCGTCGAGTCCGGAGCCCGCCGCGGCGCTCTCCGGCTCGGAGTTCAATGCCGGCAACATCATCAGCGACGACAACTTCTTCTTCGGATCGGCGATGTCCGAGACGCAGGTGCAGTCCTTCCTCGACGCCCGCGTGTCGAGGTGTGAGGCCGGGTACACCTGTCTCAAGGACTTCGAGCAGACCACGTACTCGCGGACCGCTGACAAGATGTGCGCGTCGTACGCCGGGGGAACGAACGAATCGGCCGCCCGCATCATCGCCAAGGTCGCCCTGGCCTGCAACATCAGCCCCAAGGTTCTCCTCGTCATGCTCGAGAAGGAGCAGTCGCTGGTGACCTCGACGAGGCCGAGTGTCTCGCGCTACAGCATCGCCATGGGATACGCCTGCCCTGATACGGCCCCGTGCGACGCCCAGTTCTTCGGCTTCTACAACCAGGTATACAAGAGCGCGTGGCAGTTGAAGCGGTACGGCAACCCGGAAGGAACGTCGAACCTGTTCTCGTGGTTCCCGGTTGGAAAGCCCTCGCGCATTCAGTACAACCCCAACGCGGCCTGCGGCACCGGTGCCGTCACGGTCGAGAACAAGGCCACGGCGGCCCTCTACTACTACACCCCGTACCAGCCGAACGCGGCGGCCCTGTCGAACATCTACGGCACGGGCGACTCATGCTCGGCCTACGGAAACAGGAACTTCTGGCGTCTGTACACGACGTGGTTCGGTTCGCCCACCACGTCACGGGTCGGCAGTCTCGATTCGGCGGTCGGGGGATACAAGTCCATCACCGTCACCGGCTGGGCGCTCGACCCGTCCTCCAAGGCGAGCACCTACGTGTGGGTGAACGTCGATGGCGTCGGCGGGCCTGTCAAGGCTGACGCCCCACTGTCCTGGTTCGACGCGGAGTTCCCGGGTTACGGACCCAATCACGGCTTCAACGTCACCATTCCGGCGACGCCGGGCTCGCACGAGGTCTGCGTGTACCGGGATCAGACGCTGATCGGCTGTAACACCGTCGGGGTCCCCCAGGGGATCGGCCACCTGGACTCGGCGACAGGCGTCGTCGGCGGCGTGGACCTGAGCGGCTGGTCGGTTGACAGCCTGAGATCCGACTACTCCTACATCTGGGTCAACATCGACGGACAGGGCAGCGCACAGCGCACCAACACGAGCCTGTCCTGGCTGAACACGATGTTCCCGGGGGCAGGCACCGGCCACGGGTTCAACCTTCGGGTCTGGGCGACCCCCGGTAAGCACGAGGTCTGTGTCCACGGTCCCGACAACCTCATCGGCTGTAAAAACGTGACCGTCCCGACCGGGACCGGCTCGTTCGACTCCGCTACCGCCGTCGTCGGCGGCGTGCAGATCACCGGCTGGTCGGTCGACGGCAACCGCCCGGACTCCTCGTTCATCTGGGCCAACGTCGACGGTTCGGGTGGTGCCCACCGCACGAACACCTCGCTGTCGTGGCTTCCCAACTACCTGCCGGGCTTCGGTCCTGGCAACGGCTTCACCGTGAAGCTTCCGGCGAAAAAAGGCGCCCACCGGGTCTGTGTCTTCGGGGCGGACTCCCTGGCCCTGGGCTGTAAGAACGTCACCGTCCTCAAGGCGGCCGACGGCTACGTCGATACCGTGACAGCGGTCCCCGGCGGAATCCGGACCACCGGGTGGTCGGTCGACCTCACGACGAGCGCACCCTCGTACATCTGGGTGAACGTCAACGGGGCCGGCGGCCCGCACAAGGCGGACAAGCCCCTCTCCTGGTTCAACGGCCTGTACCCGGGAAGCGGACCCAACCACGGCTTCGACGTCACGATCCCCAAGCCACCCGGAACGTACGAGGTGTGCGTGCACGGCACCGAGGGTCTTCTGTCCTGCAGGAGCGTGACGGTCAAGTAGCGCGACGCGGGGACGTCCGTCAGCTGAGGAGGACGTCCCTGACCGCGTGCAGGTACGTCTGCCCGTAACGCTGGGTGGGTTCGAGCACGGCGCTTTCAGCCCACTCGTTCCAGGCGTTGATGAAGACGACACGCTGGTCGCGCGGGCGATCGGCGACCGCGGCCACGGCCGCTTCGAGCCACCGACGGAACGTGTACGGGTTGGATCCGTACCAGATGTGAGGCGTCCACTGCCGTCGCGCCGTGTTGTCGAAGCTGACCATGACACCCGGGAACCGGTCGGCGTCGATCTGCCCGCGGAGGCGGTGTTCGGCCACCTTCGCGAGTGCACCGTAGCTGAGGACGTCGCCCTGGAAGCGGGCGTCGATCGGAAGGTCCTGGCGGGGCTGCAGGTCCCACTGCAGGTTGTGCGGGGCGAACTCCATGTAGCCGTCGAACCCGTGGTCCGCCGGCGTTCCGGAGACCCCGTCCATGACCGCTCCCACGTCCACCGAGAGGATGTACAGGTCGTCCAGCCCATGCTCGCGAGCGGTTTCGCGCCACTGTGCCAGCACGGAACGGTAGTCGGGGATCTGGGCGATCTTGTACACGGCGAGCACCGGGCGGGAGTCGATCCTGATGTACCGGTCGTCAAGGAGGAGCGGGAGCACATCGTCGATGAACTGCGACGTGGGAACGTGCTCGTAGTCCTGGGCCATGAGCACGTCGCGGGCGCTGCCGTCCCAGGTCCTCGTCCAGTTCTCGTTCGCCCACATCACGCAGAACGGGTGGTCCGAGTCGCTCGCCAGGAGGTCTTCGATCGGCTTGTTGAGAAGCTTCTTTCCGGCGAACCAGTAGTAGTAGTACATGAAGCCTTCGATACCGGCATCCTGCGCCATCGTGTACTGGCGTGAGCGCACGTCAGGGTTCGCCAGGTCGTAGAAACCCAGCTCGCCCGGGAGCAGCGGCTGTACGTGCCCGCTGAACACGGGTTTGGCGGCGGCGACGTTGGACCATTCGGTGAATCCCTTCCCCCACCACGCGTCGTTCTCCGGGACGACGTGGAACTGGGGCAGGTAGAACGGCACGGCACGGGCGCGCGGGTGCCGGGGGTACCCGGGAGCGAATCGCTCCCAGGAGGATGCGCTGTCCGCCGCGCCGGTCTCGCGCATCACATACCCGGACTCGGTCGTCACGATGCCGATGAGACGCTCGACGCCGTGGGCGGTCGTGCCATCGACCTGGCCGGATTCGTCCTCGAAGTCAGCCGCGCTCAGTTCGAGGGAACGCAGGCCCTGCAGGATGAACGCCCGAACCCAGTAGATCGAACCGGACGGGAACCGCAGGTCCTCGTCGACGAGGGGCAGTTGAATGCGTCGAAGGAGGTCCCGCGTGATGTCGCGATCCCCGCCCCAGAACTCGCTGCCCAGGATGTTTCCCGGTGCGGTGACCAGGCCGAGGGTCGGATCGTCTGCGAAGGCGCTGAGGATCTCCGGTGCGGCACCGAGGACGTCGCGGAGGAGCGACTCCCGCCAGCCGTCACCGCTGCCTCCCAGCTCGGCGTGGTCTTCGCGCCATTCGCTTCGTTTCGTGTGGATCTTCAGGACGAGGTCATACCCGTCGAGGAGTCCGGCATTGACGACGTAGATCAACGGAAGGATGTCGCGACCCTTGTTCGCGACGGGGAGGACACGGACACCCTGCAGCCGCTCGAGTCCACCCAGCTGAAGGTCGAGGTCCTCTCCCGATGCGTTGGTGACGAGGAGGTCGAAGTCGACAGGGATCCGGGCGAGCCCGTCGAGAAGCTCAGGGACGAGTTCCGGGTAGAAGACATGCAGCACGACGGCGACCCGGGACGTGGAGACGGTGCGTTCGCGCATGGCCGACGTCCAGGTCGTCGGGTATCCGCCGTTCATCCGTTCGATCCTGCGGCTCAGCCACTGGGAGTACTCGGACGGACGGATCTGGACTGCAGATGTGGCGTCGGTGTGCATGGGGTGTGGTGCTCCTCGCCGGCCTTCAGAGCCAGTTCAACGGGTCGGTGCCGAAACGGGCTTCGACGAATTCCCGGACCAGGTGCCCGTCCGGGGCCACGGTCGGGTTCGTCAGCAGTTCGCGTTTCACGAAAGGGAATCCGAGTTCGAGCATCGTGCGCCAGCCGCGGATGACCGGGTTGTCTCCGGGTGCGCCGACGATCTGCGAAGGGAACGCCGCTTCAGATGAGAACCCTTCGGAGAACAGCGCCCGGGTGAGGCCGAATTCGTACTTGTCGATGATCGCGTGTTTCGCGGTCTCGTTCGGAAGGTTCGTCCAGAACTCGCGCATGACCGGGGTTGCGAGCGTGCCGTTGCGAAAGCCGGTGAAGAAACTCTGCAGGTGAGGCGAAACCTGGAGGTTCGTCGTGGCCGACCAGGCGTCGCTTGTGGACGACTCGAACAGGTCGACGAGGGGATCGATCGACGCGAACGGGCCGACGATGCTGTCGTTGACGAGCAGGACGTGGGGGCGGCGGCGGATGTCGGGAAACATCGCCATGGCCGCCGACCAGGAACCGAAGTCGTACCCGATGTTCGGTTTACGGATGACCATGAGGTCGGACGGTTTCCCGGTCGGCCAGCGCAGGGGTTCCGTGGACTCGGACGCGCGGATGAGGATGACGAAGTAGCCGCGGCCCTGAAGTTGCGTCACCAGCTCCTCGATCGACCGGGAGACCCGGGCGTCTGCGGAGTAACTGGCGAACAGCGCGACCCGGGATCCGGGCGGAACCGACGACGGCGTCCCTTCGATCGTCACCTGATCGAGTATCTGGCGGAGGACGGTCTGCTTCTTCCCGGCCATCACCCTAGAACTCACCGCGCTGGAACACCTTGCGCCGCAGCATCCGAATCGGCCGGGTCACTCTCCAGGATGTCGAATTCCGCAGCGCCATGAGCTGGTGCCGGTACCGTTCGCTCAGCTCGCGTTCGGCCTGGAGCCGTTTCGCGGCGAGGTCACGCTCCGCTGCGACGCTCTCCAGGCGGCTCCTCGCCGCACGGAGCTCGCGCCGGGCTTCGGAAAGCTCCCACTCATGATTCGGCTCGGCGTTCTCCGGCTGGTCTGGCATGACTCGGACTCCTGGTGATGCGGGTAGTGGACGGGGCGGACGTGGGAACGGCTCTGTCCGGGACCAGATTACCGGACGGCTCCTGAGCGAGAGCACACGGGACTACCGCCGCCGCCGGTTCAGCGCGGTGACGACGGCGCGCAAGGGGGCGGTGACCTTCCATGACGTGCTCCGCTCGATCCCGTCGATGCGTTTCTCGAGGTCCAGCCGCTGTCGCGTCCGGACGGAGACGACGCCGTGCGCATTGTCCGGCGCCTTTCGCGGGGAGGTGCAGAACGCGACGAGCGGCTGGAGCACACTCGTCCAGGTCATGGCGGCTGCGGTCCTCGCCACCCGTTCGGTCATCAGCATCCGGGAATCGTCGTCGTACAGGACCTGGACGAGTGCCCGCTGCAAGGCGTCGACGTCCTCAGGCGGAACCACCAGGCCGAGCCCCTCGCGTTCGACGAGGCCGGCGAAGGTGTCGCCCGTCGTACTGACGATGGGCAGACCTGCCCACAGGTAGTCCAGGATGCGCGTCCGGAAGCTGAAGGCCGTCTCAAGATGGTTGAAGTGCGTGCTCACCCCGACGTCGGCGTCGAGGAGGAAGTCGGCGCGGCTCTCGTACGGGACCCATTCCTCGTGGAAGAACACCACGGAACCGAGCAGGCCGAGCTCGTCGGCGAGGCTCCGTGCCTCGGCGGCCATGCGCATCGCGGGGACGTTGGCGTTGGGGTGCTTGCCTCCGAGGAAGAAAAGCCGGAGGTCGCTGTGTTCTTCCGACAGTCCCGCGACGGCACGAAGAAGCGTCAGCGGGTCGAACCAGTTGTAGAGCCCGCCGCCCCACAGGATGACCTTGTCCGATTCCCGGATGCCCGGCACCGCTCCCTTGATGCCGTGGACCCTCTGTACCGGCCGTTCATCCGGAAGGCCGAACGGGACGACGTCGAGAAGAGTGCGGAGGCTCACGTCGTCGTCGTAGGTCAGCGGGTTGATCCGGTTCATGGCGGCCAGCTGTCCCAGCCAGAAATCCCGTTGCTTCTCAGAGGCGCAGAGCATGTAGTCGGCGCGTTCGATCTGGACGTTCAACACCTCGGCCGTGTGGGCGGAAATCCACACGCGGTCCTCGAACTTCTCGGCTTTGGCCTGTTCGAGAACCTCGAGGTGCATGGGGTCGTAGATGTCGGCGACGAGCACGTACCGGGGATCGGTCAGCCACGGGTGGCTGTCGAGGATGTGGCCCTGAAAGATGACCACGTCAGCCCAGTCGGCGTGCTCCCGAAGCTCACTGTCCGACGCATGATGAACCGGGAACGGTGCGCCGATCGGTTCCGTGCGCTGCGTCGACACCAGGCGGACGTCGGCCGTGGAGTCCAGCGCCCGTGCCATCTCGAACGCACGGATCGCGGGGCCCGCCATCTGCCGGGAGATGACATCCGGCGTGAGAATCAAAACCCGTGATCGGGCAACGTCGGTCGTCATATCGGGGGTTCTCCGCCTTCGTCGCGATGGTTGAGCCTGGGCACACAACTAGGTGACCCTAACATGCGCGAAATCGGCCGCTCCGTGTGCAGTGTTCGAGGGGCTGGATAATCATTGGATGCCTTACACACAGCCCACGGACCTGCAGCGACCGTCATGGAGTGCTCGCCTGGTCCCCGGAGGTCTCGCCCTCGCCGGTGCAATCGGAGCGATCGGGGCCGTGGGGCTGGGCGCGTCGACGGTCCTCGTGTGGCTGGTCGGCATCGTGGGCATCTCAACCGTCCTGGCCCGGTTCATGCCGGTGGCCGTGTCCGTCGCATCCGCTGTGATCTTCGGGTTGTTCTACTCCCTGATGCTGATTCGCCTTGTTCCTTTCGGGCCCGACAGCCTGTCCTGGACCTGGCTTCCCGCGATGGCGGCGCCCGCGATCGTGGCGGCCGTCCTCCTCTTCACAACGCCGCCCCGTCCCCGCCGCGGCTGGAACCGGAACACGGTGGCGACCGTCGTGGCTGTCGGTCTTCCCGCCCTGATTGCTGCCGCAAGCGCGATCGCCATCGTGCTGAGGTTCGGGCTGACCCACCTGTCCTGGAGCATGAACCGGGACGCCGTCACCAGCATGATCTTTTCCCGATTCCTCGTGGAGGATGGCGGTGCGAGTGCTGAGCGTGCCAACCCGCTCCTGCTCCCGTACGGGCTGATTGCGGCGGTTCTTGTTCCAGGCCGGAGCGCGAGCCCTCCCGAGGGGCTGCTCGAGCACGACATCGTGCGGATGGCGGGCCTGTGGCTGGTCATCGTTCTGGCCACGAGCGTCCTCGCCGCCCTGGTCGCGGTGACGACCATCCCGGCGCGCCGCTGGGGCACCAGGCTCGTGTTCGGCCTGGTCGCGGGGATTCTCCCGGTCTCGTGGTTTCTGGCAGGTTCGGCGTTCGCCTTCGGGTTCTTCAACGCGACCCTGACCGTCCTCATCCTCCTCGCTTCCTGGCTGGTGTGGAGACGGTCGAACGCGACGCCGGCCTGGTCGGTCTGCCTCTTGCTTCTGGCATCCACGACGCTGCTCGCAACGTGGTCTCCGTTCGCCGTCGTCACCGCGGCACTGGCCGCTGCGGCCACGGCCTTGAACTGGCGTCGGCTCGTGAGCCCCGCCGCACTGTTCTGGGTCGCGCTGTCCGCCGCTCAACTGCTCGCGTGGGGATGCCTCGTGACGGTTCCCGACTTCCTCAGGGACGGCCAGCACCTGGGAAGCGGGGGAGGGATCTTCGACTCGTCGCCGCTCGCATTCGCCCTCATCGCCCTGCTCGCCGTCGTGATCGGTTTCGTGAGCCGGGCCCGGGAGGGTGAAGCACTCGACAGAATCGGAGTGATCGTCATCCTCGCCGCCTCAGCACCGCTTCTGGTCTACTTCCTCTCGTTCCGGTGGGGCACGGATGACGTCTGGACGTACTTCCCGGCCAAGTTCAGCTGGCTGGTTTCCAGCGTGCTCCTCATCCTGATCGTGGCCCTCTCCGGGCGGGTGGTGGCCGACCTCGATCGTGGCGCCTCAGTGCGAGCCGTCGTCGCCACCACGGTCCTCGGGCTCCTCGGCGGGCTCATGCTGTGGGCGGTTCCCCTCACGAAACAGGCCTCGGACGCCTATCCGGCGTTGTCCGTCTGGCGCAGCGTGTCGATCAGCGAGCACGATCCGTTTCTTCGAACCGCGTTCGACCTCTCCAGCCCTGAAGAGAACAACCTCGCGGTCAGGTACAACGGCGTCGCCGGGGACTACTTCGTGAACGCGTGGCTGCTGCAGGTCAACGTCGAGAGCATGCAGGACCCGATTCGCCAGTACGCGTATTCGTACTTCGCCTGGGATGCCGCGGACACGTGCGACGTCGTGGAGGAGATCGGCCGGCCGGTGACCATCTGGACCAGGGACAGCGCCCTGCTCACCGAACTCGATACCGTGTGCCCCGACGGCGATTACTCAGTGCGGCTGCAGCAGGGGTAAGTTCGCCGACGTCCGGGGGAGAGATCGCACAGCGACCGCCGTCGTCGCCGTCAGGACGAGAAGGAAAGCGATGGTCAGCGGGACCCAGCCGAGGGGAGGCTGCCAGTGCGGGGCGCCGATCATGTCGCTCCACGAGCCGGCGCCCACGACATAACTGCGCAGCACGGCGAGAAAGCTCGCGGCGTGAGCACAGGACATGAGGACGATGAGGACGATCCCGATGCGCCGCGCCGGCGCGACCACGTTCTCACCGGCACGGTCGTCGATCGCCAGCCCGCAGGCCAGGAGGAGACAGGTGTAGACCGCCAGCATGTACCTGCCCTGCCAGATGTAGCCGAATTCGGTCACCAGGGCGCCCTGGACGATGGGCGGGATCAGGACCGCGAGAACCACGAGCGTCACGATCACGATCCGGTGCGCGCCCGTGGCCAGCGAGAGCCCCGCGACGACGACGATTCCGATCGCGATCGTCCAGACGACGACGGTGAACGCAGGCGCCGGACGGTCGAGCCAGCCGAACAACCCGATCCACCCCGTGCCGAAGTCGAAGGTCGCGTTCATCATGCTGGTGAAGCCGTCCGCGAATGTCTGCCCTCTCCCTGCAAGCTCCACCGCCTGTCCTGACGGCTTGGGAATGAGTTGCCACACCACCGCGGCGCAACCGGCTGCGGCGCATCCGAGCAGCGTCAGCCAGGCCGCCGGTTGGCGGCGGAGTGTTTCGAGCACCGGTCGCCTGGCGAGCAGGAGGGCGACCAGGAGGACGATCCCCAGCCAGAGCAGGGAGATGCTCCGCGTGTTCACCAGAAGGAGAACGCTGCCGACGCAGATGGCGCCGCGTTCCCAGAGCATCCCTCGCGAAGACCGCGTCCGCAACGCGAGCACGAGGGTGACCAGAAGCGCGCCGGCCGCGAGTGCTTCAACCGCGTTCGGGTTCATCGATCCGGAAAGGAAGAAGACCATCGGGGTCAGCGACGTGACAGCCGCGACCAGCAGGGCGCCATTGGGGCGGAACTGGCGAACGCCCATGAACAGGAACCCGACCAGCACCGCGCAGAGTGCGACGTTCATGGCCCGCATCGCATACAGGGCGGGGGTTCCCGAGAGGACGAGGGTCGGCGCGCCGATGACGGCGTAGTAGAACGGGCTGTTCGGGCCGGAGGACGTGCGCGTCTCGACGATCTGGTCGGGGTCCCCGGCCAGCGGCGGTTGGCAGGAAGCATCCTTGACCGGGTCGAAGGCGAAGCATCGGAGCGCCGTGACGTGTGCGATGTAGCGGGGAACGAAGGCCACGGACTCGGATGGGTGTGCCTCTGAGATGGGCATGACGATCTGCCCGCGAACGACGGCGGCGGCTCGGATGGCGTGGGGTGGTTCATCCGGGACCGCCGTCATCGGCGTGGCCAGCGCCCAGATGCCCGCGAGGACGCCGAACAGAACGGCAGCAACGAGGAAATCACGCCAGCGCCGTGGATGGTTCTCGTTTCGAATGCTCGCCTGGTCCGTCATCGTCGTTGTGCTGGGCCCGTCGGTTCTCTCGGTCTCGTGCGCTCTGCTGAGGTCGATACAGTCTATGTTGTGGTAAAGCCTGGCACGGGCGCCCTGCGCTGACGTCGGTCTCCGCGGGAGCGCCGCAGACAGATTGCTAAAGTTGGCTGCCGCCGTTTGGCTGAAGAAAGGCTTTGCATGTCTAAAACGCGACCTGGCGTCGTATCCGTTGTCCTGGTGAATTTCCGCGGGACGGACGACACGATCGAAGCGATCAGCCACCTTCGCAAGATGGACTGGCCCGAGGACAAGCTGGAGATCGTCGTTGTCGAGAACGCCTCCGGCGACGACAGCGCAGCGCGCATCTCCGCAGCCGCCCCCGACGTCACCCTGGTCGTGTCGAAGGAGAACCTCGGTTTCGCGGGCGGCTGCAACCTCGGCGTTCGATCGAGTTCCGGCGAGTTCGTCGCATTCCTGAACAACGACGCCAAGCCGGACCCATCGTGGGTTCGCGCAGCGGTCAGCCGTTTCGGCTCGTCGCCGAGAATCGGCGCCGTCGCCAGTCGCGTCCTCGACTGGGACGGCAAGAATGTCGACTTCATCGGCGCCGCCATGACCTGGTTCGGCATGGGATACAAGCCGTTCACGGGTCAGCCGATCCCCGTCAAAGCGGACGAGCCCCACGACGTCCTGTTCGGGACCGGCTCCGCAATGTTCGTGCGTCGGAACGTCTTCGACATCCTCGGTGGCTTCGATGAGCGGTACTTCATGTTCTTCGAAGACGTCGACCTCGGCTGGCGGCTCAACCTGCGGGGATACCGGTTCGTCTACGAGCCCGCGTCCCTCGCGTTCCACAAACACCACGCGTCGATGAGTGCGTTCGGGAACTTCAAGGAAACCTACCTCCTCGAACGGAACGCGCTGTTCACGCTGTTCAAGAACATGGGCCAGGAGAACCTCCACGAGTCGCTCGCGGCGGCCCTCGCCCTCTCCGTCCGCCGGGCGGTCGCGCGGGGCAAGCTCGACTCCACCTCGCTCGACATCCGGCGCCCCGGAGGGGACCGGGAGCCGGACATCGCTGTGCCCAAAGACACGGTCGCCACCCTGTTCGGTATCGACCAGTTCGTCGACGAACTTCCCGGCCTGCGGGCGGCGCGGGCCGAAATCCAGTCCAGTCGCGTGCGTTCCGAAGCCCAGGTCTGGCGCCTCTTCGGGGAGACCGACGCGCCGTCCTTCGAGGGTTCGCACTTCCTCGAGGGATACGACAAGATCCTCGATACCTTCGCCGTGCTCGGCGTGCCGGCACAGACGAAGGTGCTCGTCATCACCGGCGATCCGATCGGCGCGAAGATGGCCGGCCCGGCGATCCGGGCCTGGAACATGGCCGCAGCGCTGTCGGAGGACAACGAGGTGACCCTCGTCAGCCTGAGCGGTGTCGAGAAGGTCGATGCTCCGTTCGCGGTGGTCCACGTCGAGCCCGGTTCGGAACGCGACATGCGAAAACTCGAGCAGTGGGCCGATGTGATCGTGTTCCAGGGGCTCGCAATGGCCCTGTTCTCGTGCATCCGCAAGACGACGAAGATCGTCGTCGCCGACATCTACGACCCGATGCACCTGGAAGGACTGGAGCAGGGGCGGGAGAACGGGACCGAGCTGTGGAACCGGCAGGTGCGCGACGCCACCGACGTGCTCAACGAGCAGCTGCTTCGCGGTGACTTCTTCCTCTGTGCCTCAGAGCGGCAGCGTCACTTCTACCTGGGCCAGCTCGCCGCCCTCGGCCGGATCAATCCGGCGAACTACGCGGACGACCCCGACCTCACCGGTCTGATCAGCGTCGTCCCGTTCGGTCTTGACCGCACACCTCCCGCCCACGAACGCACGGTACTCAAGGGCGTCCTGGACGGGATCGACGCCGACGACAAGCTTCTCCTCTGGAGCGGGGGGCTCTACAACTGGTTCGACCCCAAAACCCTGATCACAGCCGTCGCGCGACTGGCCGAGCGCCACGACAACGTGAAGCTGTTCTTCCAGGGGACGAAGCATCCCCACCCCGGCGTTCCCGAAATGGCGATCGTCGCGGAGTCGCGTGCGCTCGCCCGCGAACTCGGGGTGCTGAATTCCCACGTGTTCTTCAACGACTCGTGGGTCGACTACACCGACAGGCAGAATTACCTCACCGAGGCCGATGCCGGAGTCAGCACGCATTATTCGCACATCGAAACGACCTTCTCGTTCCGGACCCGAATCCTCGACTACCTCTGGGCCGAACTGCCGATGGTGGTCACCGAAGGCGACCACTTCGCCCAACTCGTCGAGGAAACCGGTATCGGCGTCGTCGTCCCGCCGCAGGATGTGGATGCGCTCGTCGCCGCCCTCGACCGTGTCCTCTTCGACGACGAATTCGTGACATCCGCCCGGACGTCGCTTGCCCGTGCGCGTGAGCCCTACTTCTGGGACAACGTCCTTGCCCCGCTCGTCGGATTCGTCAGCAGCGCACATTTCGCTCAAGACCGGGTCGAGCGAGGCGAAGCCTCATCGCCGAAGGAACTGAGCACCAGGCCCGCCCGCCCGCCGAAGAAGCACGGGATCCGGCACGACGTCGACCTCGTGCTCTTCTACCTGAAGAACGGTGGAACGCGGGTCCTCGTCAACAAGGTCAGAGGCCGGCTCTCCCGGCGACGGTGACCTGTCCGGCGCGGGGCACGTCCAGGCCCGGGCTGGGCGTGCCCGCGGGAACAGACGTGTTGTCCGCGAGGGTTCGGTTCTCCGTGCGAAAGGCTGCGAGGACGTAGCCGGCGGTCGCCAGTGCGAGCGCCGTGAAGACGAACACGAGCACCAGGTTTCCGCCCGGCGCGCTCCACAGCGGTCGCACGAAGGTGTCGCTCCAGGTGCCGCTGACGCCGACCGCGTATCGCCTGAGCGTCGTCGCGAAGCTGAGCGACTGGGCTGCGACCCACAACACGAGGACGAGGAGTGCCAGACGGTTCAGCTGCGGTGTCCTGGCACCGGAGCCCGGGCGTTCCAGGAAGCTCGACACCAGCGCAGCGAGGCCGAACATCAGGCAGAGGTACAGCGGCAGCGTGTAACGCCCCTGCCAGATCAGGCCGCCGCCGGTGATGTACGCGCCCTGGATGAGAGCGGGAACGAAGAGGACGGCACCGACGAGTGCGAGGGCAACGACCAGGGGGCGTCCTCTCAGCACCACCCATGCGGCGCCGATGAGCGACGAGGTGAACGCCGCCCAGATGAAGTACACCGAATCATTGGCCGGCGTATCGAGCCACCCGAACAGGCCCACGAGTTCCTCACCGGAGTCGAAGGTGCCGGAGAGCACGAGCCAGAACCCGATGAGGGGGGCGGCGCCCGCTTGCGGGACGACGCTGGGCTTGTCGGGGGTGGCGAGTCCGGCGAACAGGGAGCTCGAGCCGAACAGCCAGAGAAGCGACAGGGCCGTTGCGACGGCGACGACGGCAACGGCTACCTGCACGGAGCGGCGGGAGAAGAGGTCCCGGAGGACTCGGCCACCAGGGATCAGCAGCGGCAGGCCGATCGCCAGGAGGACCCAGATCAGGGCGAGGCCTCGCGTGTTCACCGCCACGGAGGCTGCGAGAGCGAGAACGGCGCATCGCCGCGCCAGGGTCTCGGGACGGGGATCGAGCACGATGCTGAGCATCGCCGCGAGGACGGCGACCGTTGACGAGGCCTCGAGCGCATTCGGGTTCACCGAACCGGAGAGGAACAGCATCATCGGGGTGACGCCTGCGACCAGTCCGAGCGCGGCCAGAAGCGGGCGCCTCCATGCAGACACCAGCAGGAAGGCGAGGGCGAGGAACAGCGAACTGAGAGCGCCGCTCACGAACCGCATGGCGTAGAGACCGGCATCCCCCTCGAGGACGAGGCTCGGCCACCCCACCGCGGCGTAGTACAGCGGGTTGTACAGCCCTGCCGTCGTCGTGCCGTCCACGATGTCGCCCGGGTCCCCGGTCGTCTCTGTCTCACAGCTGCCGGGCGTTTCGGCGTTGAAGGCGAAGCACGCCCGGGCATGCGTATCGGCCACGAAACGGGGCACCTGCACGACGGAACCGAGCGCCGATGGCTCGCCACCGACCTGCCCGTGAGCGACGGCAGCCGCCTTCACGAAGTGCGCCGGCTCGTCAGGCGACGCCGCGATCGGTGTCGCCAGCGACCAGGCAGCCGAAAGTGCCGTCAGGAGAACCCAGAGAATGACGAAGACGCGCCAGCGCCCGAGTTTCGACGGCATGAGGAGGATCCTATCAACGCAGGGTCCGGCCGGCCGATGTCCCTCCCCGCCGCCCGGGTAGAGTGGCAGGACGCCTCGACCGTGACGGAACTCCTCTCCACCATGACCACAACCAGTGCAGCGCCCCGAAAGCTCCCGCGGCCGTCCCTCTTCGCACTTCGCCCCTCCTGGCTGAGTTTGGATTCGGTGGCGATCCTGCTTTTAGTCCTTCTCAGCAGTGCCTTCGTGATCTCGGAGGTGCCGGCCAATCCCGCGTTCTCGCCTTTCGATGAATACGTTTACGCCGACTATCTCGACAAGGTGCCGTCCCAGCTCGTCGTCCGCGCCGGAGACGAAACCGGCGAGCTGGCGCGGAACGAACTGTCCTGCCGTGGGGTGCGTTTTTTCGAGACGATCGGCGAGAGCTGCAACGCCGGAACCCATGACCGGGATGAGCTTTATCCATACGCGGGAACCACGGCGGCCGACATCTACGCCCCGGTGTACTTCGTCGCGACCTGGACCCTGGCGCAGCCGCTCGTCGCGACCGGCGTGGGTCTCGTTGACGCGGGCAGGCTGGTCGGTGTCCTCTGGCTCTCGCTCGGGCTGTCGCTGTTGTTCATCCTGCTCAGACGCCTCCGCGTCGACAAGGTCCTTGCGCTTGCGTCGGCCCTGCTGGTGTTTGCCGCCCCCGTCAGTTTCTGGAACTCCACCTACCTCAGCACCGACGCGCCCACGCTTGCCCTGTCGGCGGCCATGGGGATCCTCGCGGTCGACGCCATCCGAGGTCGGCGGAGCGTCTGGTGGCTCGTCCCCGTTGCGATCGTCGCCGTCCTGACCAAAGTGCAGAACCTCGGCAGCGTCGCCCTGGTGGCGCTCGCGATTCTCATCGCCGCTGTGCACCCCGCCGTGCGCGACGTGGTCCGTGCCGACCACGACCAGCCGGACGACCTCACGGTGCGTTCCCCCGCCGGGCCACGACTGTCGATGGTTCTCGCTGCCTGCGCCATCGCCGGCGTGGCGCTGGTCACCCAGGTGGCCTGGCTGGCTGTGCGGGCGTTCCTGCGCGCCCCCGGCTACGTCGCCACGCCGATCGACTTCAACAATCCGGACCTGACTCCCGCGGCCATTCTCGGCGAAGCCTTCCGGTTCCTGCTCAACGTCGGCGATGCCGGAGTCGACCACGATCTGGTCGATGCGGTGACCGTGACCGTGCTGACCGCGGTCTGCATCACCGGCACGCTCGGCCTCGCGCTCTCGAGCAGCGCCACCGGAGTCGGGCCGGTCCGGCGGTGGCTGGTCGGTGTGCCCACCCTGGTGACCGCGCTGATCTTCGGGCCGATGCTCGCCATCGGCTCCCACGTCATCGCCGGGTACTACTTCGAGCTGCCGACACGGTACGGGGTCGTCCTGCTCCCGTTCCTCGTGTGCTGCGCCGCGGTGTACTTCACCCGGGTCCCGTGGATCCGCTTCCCCGCGCTCGCATTGGGCGGGATTCTCGCCCTCGCGACCTTCCTCTGAGCGGCTCCGTCCGGGCGTTCAGCTGATGGCCGGTAGAGTAGCGTCGTCCTCCCATCTCCTACCGAATGCGATCAAACCTATGGTGAGCACGGGCGAAACCGCTGGCGTGGTGCCTGAGAAACGCCAACTGGCCGCACCGGAAACCGGAATCTCGATCCGCGCAGGACTCGGCGGACGATCCAACGCGCTGAATTTCATCCGGCTGCTGCTGGCCGCCGCGGTCATCGTCTCGCACGCTTTCCCACTCGGGGGGCTGGGCGAAGATCCGTTCTTCACCTTGTTCCGGGGCCAGGAAAACCTCGGCGGGGTCGCCGTGATCGGGTTCTTCGCCATCAGCGGCTACCTGATCACCCGCAGCGGCATGCAGAAGGACATCGTCCAGTACCTGTGGGCGCGGGCGCTGCGCATCTTCCCGGCGTTCTGGCTCGTCCTTCTCGTCGCGGCGGCGATGGTCGGGCCGGCACTCTGGCTCGTCGAAGGGCGTGCGCTCGACGACTACGTGAGCCGGGCCAGCGACGGCCCGGTCGCGTACCTCCTGGAAAACGGGGGGCTGAGAATCGGCCAGTGGGGAATCTACGACCTGCTGACCGGGACTCCATACGGCCAGGTCGCCGGAAGCGTCTTCAACGGCTCGCTGTGGACGCTGATCTACGAGTGGAACTGCTACCTCCTCATCGGCGCTCTCGTCATTTTCGGGTCGCTCAACCGCACGCGCTTCGCCGTCCCGATCCTCACAGCCGTTGTCTTCAGCCTGCAGGTCGCGAGGTTCGCGGCGCCGGACACACTCGGCGCGCTTGTGCCGTGGTTCGCCGACCCGCTCCAGATCAACCTCGCCATGGCGTTCCTCTGGGGTGCCTGCATCGCCATGTACGCGGACCGCATCCTCGTCGACGACCGCATCGGACTGATGTGCGGTTTCGTCGTCGTCTTCACGTTGCTCCAGGGGGGATTCGCGCTCATCGGCTTCCCGGCGTTCGCCTATGTCCTGTTCTGGCTGGCGATCCGCCTGCCGGCCCGTGTGAAGAAGATCGGTGCCGTCAACGACTATTCCTACGGTGTCTACCTCTACGGGTTCCTCGTGCAGCAGGTACTGGCGTACGCGGGGGTGTACGAATTCGGGTACGTCCCGTACACCGTGAGCGCACTCGTCATCACCTTCGCGCTCGCCTGGCTCAGCTGGCACGCACTGGAGAAGCGGGCGCTCATGCTCAAGGACTGGGGTCCAGGACGCGGAATACGATGGTGGTACGACCGCGCCAGACGGCTGGTCACAACCCGAAGGAAAACACAGTGACTGATCTGACATCCCAAACCGTGCTTGTCACCGGTGGGGCCGGCTTCATCGGGTGCGCCCTGTCGCAGCGTCTGGCGGGCAGGGCGGGCAGATGGGTCGCTGTCGACAACCTCCACCCACAGGTGCACGCCGGGCAGGGCCGGCCGGCGGACCTGTTCCCTGCCGCGGAACTGATCGTCGGGGATGTCACGGACCCAGACACCTGGGATTCGTTGCTGGCGGACGTGAAGCCCGATGTGGTCATCCACCTCGCCGCGGAGACCGGGACGGCGCAGTCGCTGGCCGAGGCGTCGCGCCACGCCAAGGTCAACGTCGTCGGTACGACCGAGATGCTCGACGCCTTCAGCAGGTTCGGTCTGGAGCCCGACCACATCCTGCTGAGCAGCAGCAGGGCCGTCTACGGCGAGGGGGAGTGGCAACGTGCCGACGGCGAGCGTTTCCTGCCCGGCATGCGCACCCACGCACAGTTCGAGGCCGGGCAGTGGGATTTCCCTGACGCCACACCCGTTCCGAGCGGCGCCCTCTCAACGGTCCCGGCGCCCACGAGCGTCTACGGTGCCACCAAACTGGCGCAGGAGGGCATCCTCAGTGCGTGGGCCGGTGCCCGGAACACGCGGCTCACCGTTTTGCGGCTGCAGAACGTCTACGGCCCCGGCCAGTCGCTCATCAACTCGTACACCGGAATTGTCTCGCTGTTCTCGCAGTGGGCGGAGGAGGGGAAGTCGATCCCCGTGTACGAAGACGGCCGCATCACCCGCGATTTCGTCTACATCGACGATGTCGCGTCGGCCTTCGTCGCCGCCCTGGATTCCCCGGACCCCGGGAGCCCGAAGACCTTCGACGTCGGCTCGGGAATCGCCACCACCATCTCCCAGATCGCGGCGTCGATCGCGAGCTACCACGGTGCCCCAGAGCCCCATGTGACAGGCGCCTACCGCGACGGTGACGTGAGGTTCGCGGCCTGCACGATCGACCGCACCGTGCAGGAACTCGGCTGGCAGCCCGAATGGGACGTCGACCGGGGGGTCGCGGGGCTCCAGGAATGGATAGCGTCGCAAACCGATCGTGTCAGCTGACGAGGCGGTGGCCGGCAGCAAACCGAGCGGTCTGACACCGATCCTCGTCGCAACCGCGGTCGCAGGCGCGACCGGGTACGCGATCCAGTTCCTCGTGCCGTTGTCGGTGACCCCGGAGCAGTACCTGCGATTCAGCGTGTTCTGGGCGGCGCTCTACCTCGTCGTCTCGGGGCTCAGCGGGATCCAGCAGGAAATCTCGCGGGCGACGTCTCCCCTCCGGGCCGCACCCAGGGCCGGTTCCGCCAACGCGCGTCGGTTCAGCGGGGTGGCGGTGCTCCTCGTTCTCGTCTGCGCGCCCGTCTCCGCCCTGCTCTGGGGAAGCACCGTCTTCCCGGAGAACACCTGGCCGCTGGTCGCCGCACTGACGCTGGGCTCGGCCGGCTACGTCCTCGTCGCCGTCCTCAGCGGCCTGCTCTACGGGCTCAGCGAGTGGAAGGTGATCGCGTTCCAGACGATGCTCGACGCCGGCATCCGCCTGGTTCTCGTTGCCGCGGGGGTCGCGTTGGGCGCCGACGTGGATGCCCTCGTGTGGGCTGTCGTTCTGCCCTTCCCGCTGACGGCGGCCTGCGTGTGGCTGGTCGTCAGCCGCCGGGTCCGCGGCCGGTACACCGTCGATGTCAGCGTCGGCCGCCTCGGCTGGAACTCCGCCAGGACGGTGGTCGGGGCAACAGCGACCGGGGTCCTCATCAGCGGGTTCCCGCTTCTCCTGAACGCCACCTCGAAAGACGAATCGCAGGCCGCCGTCGGCGTGCTGGTACTCGCGATCACGCTCACGAGGGCACCGCTGGTGATCCCGCTGCTGGCGCTCCAGAGCTTTCTGACGGTGTACTTCCGGGACCGGAATGCCCACGCCTGGCGCCTGGTGTGGCTGGCGCTGGCCGGGACCGCAGGAATCACGGCGGTCGCCAGCGTCCTCGCGTTCCTCCTGGGCCCTGTGCTCTTCCTCACCCTGTTCGGAGCGGACTACGCCATCGACGCGCCGGCGATGGCGGCCGTTGTCGCGTCGGCCGGGCTCACCGCCGCTCTGTGCGTGAGCGGACCCGCCGTTCTGGCCAGGGGGAACCATGCGATCTTCGTCTACGGATGGGTCGCATCAGCGGTTGTCCTGATCGGGGTCCTGCTGCTGCCCCTCGACCTCGTTCCGAGGACGGTGGGCGCCCTGGTCATCGGCCCGCTTGTCGGCCTCGCGATCCATCTTCTTGGCCTGGCGTTCGTCGTTCGATCCCTTCCAGTCGCAGATCGAGGAGCGCAGACTCCTCAGTGAGCACCCGCACCTTCTCCTCGAGCGTCGTCAGTTCGGCGCTGTGCTGCAGGCAGACGAGGAACAGGATGGCTGAGCTGACGAAGAACACCAGGTTGACCGGGACCTCGACTCCGACCAGCCCGGCGAACCATTCGAGCGTCGCGGGGAACACGCTGATGACGAGGGCCAGGAGTCCGGCGATGAACCACCAGACTGCGTGCCGCTCCTTCAATCGTCGGCGCCGGAGCATTTCGACGACGACTCCCAGGGTGAACAGCGCGGCGAAGATGCCGAGAGCGTAGCTGGCGAGGCTCATGCGGGAGCCCCCTTCCTTTCGGGGAGCAGAATCGGCGGGCGTGAGAGTGCGAAGAGAAGGGCGAGAATCGCCCGTCCGAGGTACGCAGCCGCCTTGAAGGGATTGTGGGACGGAGTTCCGCCGACGCGCGCGCGCATCGACACAGGAACCTGCCGGATCACGCACCCGGCGCGCGCCGCGATCACCAGCGACTCGATCGTGTCGCCCAGGTACTCGGCCGGGTAGTGCACAGCGAACAGCCGCAGGGCTCTCGGCCCCGTGGCCTTGAATCCGCTCGTGGTGTCGGTGAGGGGTGTCCTGCAGATTCTGCTCAACACCGTCGAGAGCACGACCATCGCCCACCGGCGTGGACCACGCACGCGATAGTCCCCCTCGCCGGCGAACCGGGCCCCGAGCACGATGTCGGCTTCGCCGAGCTGCTCGAGGAGGAGCGGGACGGACTCCGGATTGTGCTGGCCGTCCGAATCGACCTGGACGACACACTCGTACCCGTTGTCGAGCGCGTACTTGAACCCGGCGCGCATCGCCCCTCCGACGCCGAGATTCAGGGGGAGCCGCAAAACCGCCGCTCCGGCGGCCTGCGCCACCGCTGCGGTGCTGTCAGACGATCCGTCGTCGACGACGAGGCAGCTCACGCCGGGGAGCTTGGCCTTCACCTCCCGGACAACGTCGGCCACCGAGGCTTCCTCATTGAGCGCCGGCATGACGATCAACGTGTGTTCGAGGGTGACCGTCATGAACTCGAGCCTACCAACCGTCATGCGGTCGAACGCTCGGCGGACGGCCCGAAGACATGGCGGAGCAACGACCTCAGGCCGCTGCGATTCCGGGCCAGGAGAGCTGCAGGAAGCTCGGACAGGGCGTTCAGGCGAGACGTGACGTGGAGCCGCGCGGCCCGCGCTGCCCCGTGCCAGCCCAGCGCTGTGAGGTCGCGTTCCGCTTCAGCGAACAGGACGCGCTCCTGGGCGAACTTCGACCCGTCAGGGCCTGTGACCGCAGAGACGCTCTCGGAGTGGCGGCGGTAGGTGAAGACGACCTCGTCATCGAGGACGAGTCGCCCGCCGTCCTTGGTGATCTCGAGAAGCATGGCCAGGTCCTGCACGACATCGAGGTCGGTGCGGAAGGTGTGCTGCCGGAGCGCGTCCACCCGCCAGCACAGCGACGGGAAGTAGGTCCAGTTGCCGCGCAGGAGGCTCTTGGCGAGCGGCTGCCCGCCGAACGAACGGGGGCCGTGCCCGCCGAACCGATACAGCCGCTTCACCCGGTCGGCCAGCGGAGAAGACGGATTCCCGTTGCCGTCGATCACGGCCACACCCGGCTGGATGATCGACGCATCGGGGAACCGACCGATGAGTTCCTTCACCCGCGCGACGTACCCGGGGAGCATGATGTCGTCGCATCCCATGAGCACCGCGAACGGGGATTCCATGAGACCGACACATTTCATGTAGTTGCGGCTCGGCCGGAGGTTCACCTCGTTGCGGATGTAGGTGACGCGCTCGTCCTCGAGAGCGGCGACCCACTGCCCGGGAGCGAGGTCCGGGTAGACGTCGTCGACGACGACGAGCCGCCAGTCGGGGTCGCTCTGGGCGAGGACGCTCTCGACCGCGAGTTTGAGGTGGTCGAATCGTCCATAGAACGGCATCATGATGTCGAGGGTCATTTGGTTTCGCGTTTCCTTCTGGACGGCGGTGCTCCGTCCATCGTCCCACACACGCGGTTCGGCCCTGTCGAGCCGACCGGACGCGGCTGCCCGCCGGAAGGGCGGATCCGGGATCGTCTAGGCTGTTCGAGAGCCGCTGGACAGGGGATTGGGCAACGCATACATGGACAACAACGCCACCGGTGACCCGCTGAAGGTGACCCTGTCGATGCTGACACTCGCCCCGGGAGGCATGGGTGGCGGCGAGACCTTCGCTCGCGAACTCACCGCACGACTCGCGACGTCATCCGTTGTGGACGCGGAGGTCCTTCTCCCCGAATCGGCTCGGGGCGCCATGGGCGGGACGAACGAGGTCATCGTGAACGGCCTCCACTATGGTTCCTCCACGCTCGCCCGGATTCTCGGGCTGCTTGCCGCGCGCATCAGGACCAGGCAGGTGCGCAGGCTGACCCGCGCCGCCGAGGTTCTGCACTTCCCGTTCACGGTGCCGACGGTGAAAGCCGCGCGGGGCCAGGCGATGGTGATGACGATCGCGGACATCCAGCACCGCGACCTGCCCGACCTGTTCAGCCGGCTAGAAAAGATTTTCCGCTACTTCACCTATGAGCGTCCGGCCAGGAAGGCGGACAGGATCATCACGATCAGCAACTTCTCGAAGGACAGCATCGTCCGGCACCTGGGTGTCTCACCCGATCGCATCAGTGTGGCGCTTCTCGGCGTCGACACGACGATGTTCACGCCGAACGTCGGTGCGCGAGAGGAATTCGTCTTCTACCCGGCGCGCGGCTGGCCGCACAAGAACCACAGGGCCCTGATCGAAGCGGTCGGCATCCTCCGCCGGACGCGCCCGGCCATGCGGCTCGTGCTGACCGGGGGCGGCCTCGGCGACCTGGGCGAGGTTCCCGACTGGGTCGACAACCGCAGTCTCGTGCCGCTGGAGGAATTGCGCGAGCTCTACCGCACCGCGGCGGTCCTGGGTTTCCCGAGCCTGTATGAAGGATTCGGGCTTCCGCCGCTGGAAGCGATGGCGTCAGGGTGTCCGGTCGCTGCGGCCAACACGGGTTCCCTGCCCGAGGTATGCGGGGAGGCGGCCGTTCTCTTCGATCCGCATCGTCCCGAGTCCATCGCGGCGGGTCTCGAGGAGGCACTTGTTCGCGCGAGCGAATTGGTGCCGCTCGGCATCGAGCAGGCACGGACCTTCACCTGGGAGCGCTGCGCGGCCGAGCACGTCGCGGCGTATCAGGCGGCCGCCAGGGACAAGGGCTCCCGGCGCGCCCAGGCGTCGAGTCCCCGCACGTAGACTCGTCGGGTGGAATCGATGAGCGACACACCCCCGGCGTCGGTCTCCGTCGCCCTCTGCACCTACAACGGTGGCGTGTTCATCGAGGACCAACTGCGAAGCATCCTGGACCAGACGATCCGACCGGACGAGATCGTCGTCTCGGATGACGGATCGACCGATGACACGGTGCGGCGGGCCGAGGCGGTTCTCGCACCGGGCGGCATCCGATACCGGGTGCTCAGGAACCCGAGCGCGCTGGGCGTGAGCAGGAACTTCGAGCAGGCTGTTCTGGCGACATCGGGTGCCATCGTGGTGCTGTGCGACCAGGACGACATCTGGCACCCGCAGAGACTCGAGAAGGCCCTCCACGAGTTCGGGTCCCGCCCTGACCTGACCCTGCTCTTCTCGAACGCCCGCATGGTCGATGCGGCGGGCGCGCCGCTCGGCTACTCGCTCTTCGACGCGCTCGAGTTCAGCGCCGCCGACCGTGAGGCGATCCGTGCGGGGAAGAGCTTTCCCACCCTTCTCCGGCGCAACGTCGCCACCGGCGCGACCATGGCCTTCCGGCGGTCCCTGCTCGATGTGGCGACTCCGTTTCCCGTCGAGTGGGTGCATGACGAGTGGCTCACGATCATCGCCGCCGCGGTCGGGCAGGTCGACCAGCTCGACGAGCCCCTCATCGACTACCGGCAGCACGGCGGCAACCAGATCGGCGCGCGCGAGCCGAGCCTGACCCACAAGATCAGCCGGGTCCTCGAGCCACGCGGTGACCGCAACAGGAACCTCGCCGTTCGTGCCGGCATCCTCGTGGACAGGCTCGCTTCGCTCGGCGACGCCGTGAAACCCGCTGATCTCACGGCGGCACGTGGCAAACTCCGGATCGAGAGGATGCGGGCACGGCTGCCGGCGAATCGGATCGCCAGGGTCCTGCCCGTCCTGAACGAGGCGCGAAGCGGGGACTATGCGCGCTTCACCAGCCAGGGAAACACGGAGATCCTCCGCGACCTGTTCCAGCCCCGGTAGCGAAGCGCGGCGAGCGTCTATTCGACAGGGACAGGCGGGGCCGGGTCGTTCCTGCTCCGCAGGCGCGTGCGCCAGCTCATGTTCTGCGAGGCTTTCACCGCGCAGACGACGAGCAACAGCCAGCCGCCCTCGATCAGGATGAAGCTCTCGGCCGCGCTCGTCGCGATCAGCGCCACGAGAACAAGGGCGGGCCAGGTGTAAGTGACCGTCCGCCGGTTCGACGCGAGCAGCCACGAGCGCACGAAGGCCAGCACCAGCAGGGCGGTGAACGCGACGAGTCCCACGGCGCCGACCTGCAGGTAGAGGTCCACGAACGCGTTGAGGCCGGATTCATGGTCGCGCACCAGCACGTTGTTGATGTAGGTGTACGGCGGGACGTCCTGCCACAGCCCCGACCAACCCCACCCCTCCATACCGCGGATCGGCGCGAGGGTCCACGCCTGGAACCAGAGCGTGTAACGGTATTCGAACTCGCTCCCGGCGTTGAGCAGGGCGAGCACCCGGGTGCGGGCCAGCCAGGTGGAGAACAACGCGACGGCGGTGAGGCCCGCAAGGACCCACTGGAGCGCCCGCCTGGTGTCTGCCGGCGCCCGGCGCAGTCCGTACAGCGCCAGGGCGGCGAGCCCGAGGGCGACGGCAACGAGGAACGTGACGGGGGACTGGCTCAGCACGAGGCACGCTGTACCGACCGCGAGGGAAAACACCGAGACGCCGCGCGTCGTCGAACGGGTTCGCCACTCGATGATGAAGGTGAGGATTCCGATCAGCGCCATGAAGCCGAGGGTGTTGCGGGTGCCGAAGATCCCCTGGATCGGGCCGCCGAACGCGATGTTGCCCTCCACCCCCAGAAACCCGAACGGGACGTCGAGGATCAGCCCCGACAACACCTCAACGGCGAGCGACGCCGACAGCAAGACCCGGAGGACCGTGCCGACGGAGCGCACGATCTGGATCATGTCCCGCGTGAGCGCGACGGTGAGCCCGAGGAACGCGAAGGCGATCTGGTACAGGGCGCTCGACAGGGTGATCCACTGGTGGTCGGTCCACAGGGTCGACAGCAGGCACCAGCCGAGAAAGATGAGGATGGAAATCGGCAGGAGCCCCTGCCACTCGATGGTGTCCCACCGTGCGATCACGACGAGGACGGCGACCGGCACGAGCGCCGCCACCACTCCGATGAGACCGCTCCACCCGAGAACGGAACGGATCAGCGGAGTCGCGAAAGCGACCCCGAAAATGGTGAGGCTGAGCGCTGCGGCGGCGTGCGGGCTGCCGAGTGCGCGGACCAGCGAGGCCAGAGCCGGATGGTTCTCTCCGGGGCGGGGAGCCGTCATCGGCCCGGTTCAGGAACGCGGGATGCTTCCGGCCGAGCGTCCAGGACGATCGTCGGGTGCTGTTTGGTCTTGAGGCAGAACAGGACGACGAGGACCCAGCCGGACTCGATCAGGATGCGGCTCTCGGCGACGGACTGCACGAGGAGCACGACCAGAAGGAGGAGGGGCACCAGGGACAGGACCGTGTACGGGCGATCGTCGCGGAGGTCGAACCGCGGCCGGTCGACGGCCGCGAACCAGCTCCGCCACAGTGTGGAGACGAGCACAGCGGTGAACAGCACCAGGCCGACGATGCCGAGCTGAAACCAGACGTCGAGCCAGGCGTTGTGTGCGTGCAGCTGAAGGAAGCCCCGGCGGACGACGAGATCCTGGAAGGGCTCCACCCACGGAACCCAGGGGCTCGAATAGCCCCAGCCAACCCACGGACGCTCGCCTGCGGTCTCGATCACCGTCTGCCAGATGTCCAGCCGGCCGGTGAGGTCCTCGCTTTTGCCCAGCAGGGCCAGCAACTGTCGGTTGAGCAGCGACACGGCGGCGGCCGCGGCGAGGAGAAGGACGAGACCGCCGAGATACACCGGGGTCCGCCGCGACGGGCTCGGGGCGTTCCGCACGAGGAGCGCGCCGGCGAGGACCACGGCGACCACGACGGCGGCGATGATCATCGTGCTGGACCGGGTGAGGAGGAACATTCCCACGGCGAGGACCAGCCAGACGATGGCGGAGACTCTCCGCACGGTGCCTGCCGCCCACTGCGCAGCGAACAGGATCACACCGAAAAGTGCGAGAATCCCGAGCAGGTTCGAGTTGCCGAGGATGCCCTGGATCTTTCCCCCGTCGAACAGGAGATTCCTGGACCAGTAGGCGAGCAGGGGAGGCTCGCTCCCGAAGTCGACCCACAACGGGAGCACCCGGTCGCGCACGACGACGGACACCCAGAGTTCGAACAGGATCGACAGTGCGAGCACCCACTTGATCGCGTTCGCCAGCAGGCGGACGACCTCGGCCCAGTCGAAACAGAGGGCGAGGAACACCCCGGCGACGACGCACAGGAGCATCCCGGTGAGCGTGAACAGGCTGGCGCCCGGGTACGCAGACCAGGCCACGGAGAGGAGGGCGAATGCCGTGAACGCAAGCAGGGCCTTCGGCGTGCGACGACGGAGGTACGTCGGTCGCAGGACGGCGAGAAGGACCAGGCACGCGATCCCGGCGAGGATGCTGACCGCCACGAAGCCCCACAGGCTGAGAAGGTGACGGATGCCGTCGCCGGCGAAGGCGACGAACAGCGCGAAGGTGGCGACGCCCGATGCCCAGAGCCTCGGCGTCGAAAGCGCTGCGGGCGGCGCGACGGTCGGCGAGGTCATGCAGTCAGGCTATCGCGCGGGGGCTCCGCCTGACGGCCGGACGGGCGGATTCCGTCCCGCCTCGGCAACTTTCGCCACCGCCGTGCCAGTCCCCGCCTCAGCCGAAAGGCCAGCGCCCGTGCCGGCGCCGACGGCGCGAACCCGCGCTCGACGGCCGCGCGGTCGATCTCCCGCGCCCAGATCCGGGTGACGGTGTCGTCCGAGTACCGTCCGGCCGTGCGGACGGCGTTCCTCCGAAGCGCGGCCACCCGCTCGGCCGGAAGGGCGAGCAGGTCCTCGATGGCGGCGGTGAGCGCGGGGACGTCTCCCGCGGGCACGAGGAAGCCGTTGGAACCGGTGCTGATGATGTCGGCGGGTCCGTACGGGACGTCGTAGGCGATCGGAAGGCATCCGTGAGCCATCGCCTCGACGAGGACAAGCGGCAGGCCCTCGCTTCGCGACGTGAGGAGGAGGAATGATGCGTCGGCGAGTTCCCGGCTGGCCCCGGCACGATGCCCGTGCAGGGCGACGTGCGCCGGTGCTGCGGGTGCCTGGGCCACCACCCGTTCGATTTTGGCGCGGTTCGGCCCGTCCCCGAAGACGTCGAGGCGCACCGGCTGCTGCAGACCGAGGACGGCCTGCACCGCGTGCTCGACGCGTTTTCTGCGGTCAAGCGTGGCCAGCACGATCCCGCGGAACGGGCTCCGAACCCGGGTCGCCGCGTCGCGTGAGGAGACCGTCCGCCCGTTCGGGATGACGGCCAGGCGCGCGTGCGGGCCGAGGAGAGGGCGGGCGTCGGCGCGCTGGCGCTCGGTGAGGAACACGATCCTGTCGAAGCCGTCAGCGGCGGAGAAGACCTCGGCGCGGGAGGCGCGCACCCGGAACGGGTCGCCGGCGCTGTGCCGATGCGAGGCGTGGACGACGTGGAAGGTCACGAGGTCTTTCCGCCGGTAGCCGAGAAGAAACCGTGCGCTGGTCTTGCTGTCGACGATGAGGGTCGTCGGCCGCCCGTCGCGCAGGCGGTCGAGCCACCACCGGTAGAGCGATCGGACGGTCGACCAGCGGCGGCGGGGCATCCCTTCCGCGTCGCACCAGGCGATCACCCGCCCGCCGGCCGTCCCGCGCTCGCGGGCATCGCGGCGGTCGGACACGGCAAGGGTGCCATCGGAACGATAGTGGTCGACCTGGAGGACGGTGCGACCGTCGTCGGCGTACCGGATGCGCATCAGCTCGCGTTCCCCCCGGCGCACCGATTCGAACGCCGGGTCCCCGGCGAGCGGCGAGAACGCCCGGCGGGCGGCGGCCTCGGCGTCGTCCGGCGGCGGATTCTCGCGCATCCAGTCCCAGATGTTCGACAGCGTCATGCCGTCGCTCAGGTCGCCTGAGGCACGCAGCCGCGCCTCGAGTGCCGGGTAGTCGGCGCGAAGGTCGAAGGTGACGACATCCACGCGGACCCCGCCGAGTCTCACGAACGCGCGCGACCGGTGCAGGAGCGCCTCGGTCATTCCCCCGAACCGATCATCGATTCCCCAGGTGGCGACGAGGTGGCATCCGGGTCTCAGGCGAACGCCCATCGGATCCGGTCTCCTTCCGCCGTGTGCGGCGCGGACTCGGTCAACCGGCGCCTCAGGCATTCTGCCAGTGACGGCGACCCGGTGCCACCAGCTTGCCGTTCGGGTTCAGCGCGTGTATTCGGTGATCTCGGCCAGCTCAGCGAGCCGGTTCGCGCGACCCGATTCTGCCGGTGTGAACGGGTCGCCGGCACGCCGGAACAGCAGCGCGCCGTACCGGACGGACGGCACCTTGAGGAGGGTCCCGTCGGCGAGTGACTCCCTCAGCTCGGCGGGGGAGAGGCGGTTCTCGACCTGTTCGGCCGCGAGGAGCTCCGCGAGGACCGCGGGCAGCTCGGACGAGTCGCCGACGACCCGGGTGGCCATGCTGAGGGCGCGGCTCGGGCCGTCGGTGAGGGCGACGGGTGTGGTCGGAACGACGACGACGCGGCTGGCCCCTGCGTCCTCCAGCGCAAGCGAGAGGGCCTGCCCGCTGACGCCGTCGGGGGCGCCGAGGACGAACTCGTCGAGAACGCCGTTCCGCAGTTGTTCGGTCTGGACGCTGAGGATGTTCACGTCGAGCCTCGCGAGGCTGCCGCTGATCTGCTCGAGGGCGCCCGGCCGGTCGGGGACGACGAGTCGCGCCCGCCAGAGCGCGTCGAAGCTGTGCAGCCGGCGGTGGCGGGTCACCGCTCCCGCGTGCAGCCAGGTGCGCAGCACCCGTTGGACGGACGGTTCGGCGACCCAGATGACCAGGGCCGTCGCGCTGAGGGCGAGGACGGAGACCTTCGCCAGGTAGGGGAGGGCGGTCTGGAGGACGACAGCGTGGACGGCGAGTTCGATGGGCAGGACCGTCGCGATGTTGGCGATCGTCAGCCGGCCCCTCGGCACTTCGGGGAGGCGGCCGCACGCCTCGCAGCGGATCGCCGCTGTGGCTGAGGGTGTCTGGGTCATGCTCCATGGTCGCCCCGAACCGGTTTCGGCGGGGTTACCGTCCTGTTCCGAGTGTGTGCCGGTTTGACCGAACTCAGACGAACGCCGCCGCGCCGGTGATGGCCCGCCCGACGATCAGGGAATTCATCTCCCGGGTGCCCTCGTAGGAGTACAGGGCCTCGGCGTCGGCGAAGAAGCGGGCGGCTTCGTAGTCGAGGACGATGCCGTTGCCGCCCATCGATTCCCGGGCCCACGCGACGGTTTCTCGCATCCGCGACGTGCAGTAGCCCTTGGCCAGGGCCGAGTGCTCGTCGCGCTGCGTGCCCTCGTCGAGCATCTGCGAGACCCGCACGCACAGCGCCATCGACGCCGTGATGTTGCCCAGGCACCGCGCGAGCAGGTCCTGCACGAGCTGGTGCTCCGCGATCTTCTTGCCGAACTGCTCCCGTTCGCGCGCGTACGCCACCGCGGCCTCGTAGGCGCCGACGGCGACTCCGACACTCGACCACGCCACGGAGGCCCGCGTCAGTCGCAGGACGTTCGCGGTGTCGCGGAACGAGGACGCGTTCGCGAGCCGCATGCTCTCGGGAACGACGACACCGTCGAGGATGATGTCGGCGTTCGGCACCGGCCGGAGGGCGATCTTGCGTTCGATCTTCGTCGCCGTGTACCCCGGGTGGGAGGTGTCGACGAGGAATCCCTTGACCTGGCCGTCGGCGGTGTCCTTCGCCCAGATGATCGTGATGTCGCTGAAGGTGGCGTTCCCGATCCAGCGTTTGGAACCGTTGAGCACCCAGGAGTCGCCGTCCCTCGTCGCCGTGGTGCGAAGACCGCGGGCACTGTCGCTGCCGGAGAGCGGTTCGGTCAGGCCGAAGGCGCCGAGAACCTCACCCGACGCCATCCGCGGCAGCCACTCGTCGCGTTGCTCCTGCGAGCCGCAGGCGTTGATCGAGCCCATCACGAGGCCCTCCTGGACCCCCACGAACGTCCCCATCGACGCGTCGACCCGGGCCATCTCCATCGACACCAGGCCGCGGAACACGGCGGAGTTCTCGAACGGGCGCGTCTCGGCGAACCCGAACCGGGCGACATCGGTCTCGAGGAACGGCCCGATGAGCTCGTGCGGGAACTCGGCGCGCTCCCAGTAGTCGTTGATCACCGGCCGGACGCTGCCCTCCATGTAGGCACGGATCCGCATCAGCGCCTCCTGCTCCCGGTCGGTGAGGAGCGTCTCGAATCCGTAGAAATCGCTGGCGAGGGGTTCGAACGGCATGCGAGGCTCCAGTGCGTCGGGGACGGCGTGATCCCTCGCAGCCTAGGCAACCGCCGCGGGAGCCGGCAATCCGGTGGGCCGAACGGACAACGCGGGAGGAGGGTCGACCGGCGGCTCTTGTAGGGTGGCGATAACCCTGCACGCCCCCGGCACCCCGTTAGGACGAGCCCGTGTTTGTTCCCATCGTCAACACCCCCCGCGACTACGCGTGGGGTTCGCGAACCGAGATCGCCGGGCTGCTGGGGCGCGAACCGTCCGGCCGCCCCGAGGCGGAACTGTGGCTGGGGGCGCACCCCGGGTCACCGGCCCGGATCCTCACCCCCGCGGGGGGCGCTGAGACGCTGGCCGACTGGATCGCCGCCGACCCGGCATCCGCAGGTCTTCGGGAACCGCGGCTTCCGTTCCTGCTCAAGCTCCTCGCGGCTCAGGCGCCGCTGTCTCTCCAGGCGCACCCGTCGCCGGAGCAGGCGCGCGACGGCTTCGCCCGAGAGGAGGCCGCCGGGGTGCCGCTGGACGCGCCGACCCGCAACTACAAGGACCCGTTTCACAAGCCCGAGCTGATCTTCGCGCTCAGCGACAGTTTCGATGCCCTCTGCGGGTTCCGGCCGGTCGCGGACGCCGCGGCCGACGTCGACGCCCTGCTCGCCGTTCCCGGTCTGTCCGGGGTCGGTGTCGAAGCCCTGGCCACGTTCCGGTTGTCGCTGGACGGGTCACCGGACGCCGACGTGCTCCGCCGGGTCGTCCGCTCCCTCCTCACCGACGACGTCTCGGTGCTCGTCGACGCGGTGACGGATGCCGCGGCCTCCGCCCCCGAGATCCCAGCCGTCGACACGGTGCGGCTGCTCGCCGAGCACTACCCGGGCGACCCGGGCATCGTCGTGTCGCTCCTCGTTCACCGGGTGACGCTGTCGCGCGGCGAGGTGCTCTATCTCCCGGCAGGCAACATCCACGCGTACCTCCGCGGGTTCGGCGTCGAGCTCATGGCCGCGAGCGACAACGTGCTGCGCGGCGGACTCTCCCCGAAGCACATCGACGTGGCCGAACTGCTCCGCGTCCTGGACTTCACCCCGCTGCCGGTGCCGTACCTGGCGGCGGAGCACGCGGCGGACGGCGTCGACCTGTATCGGCCGGGCGTGCCCGACTTCGAGCTCGCGCACGTCGTTGCGGCCGACGACGTGTCGCCGACGCTCGAGGTGCCAGGGCCGGCGATCGCGATCGCGACGGCAGGAGCGCTGACGCTCGCCGGGGCATCCGGTGTCGTCGAACTGCGACGCGGTGAGGCGGTCTACATCACTCCCGACGAGGGCAGCCTCGCCGTCGGCGGGGCCGGTGAACTCTTCGTCGCGACCACCCGGCTGTGAACCCGCTCAGCCGGCCAGCACCACATCCCCGGTGCAGCTGAAGGTGCGACGGTAGGCGTTCGGCGTCGTGTGCAGCACCTTGAGGAAGTGGTGCCGCATCACCGCCGATGACCCGAACCCGGACTCGGAAGCGATCTGCTCGAGCCCGAGGTCGGTGCGTTCGAGCAGCTGCTGCGCCCGGATCAGGCGCTGCCGGTTGAGCCACGCCGCCGGCGTCGCGCCCATCTCGGCCCGGAACCGGCGGGCGAAGGTGCGTTCGGACATCAGCGCCTTCGCCGCGAGCACGTCGACAGGCAGATCCTCGGCGAGGTGGGCCAGCATCCACTCGGTGACCGCGGCGAAGGAGTCGCTCTGCCGCTCAGGGATCGGCGCCTCGATGTACTGCGCCTGCCCGCCGTCCCGCTGCGGTGGCACGACCATGCGACGCGCGATCACATTCGCGGCTGCCGCTCCGAGCTCTGTCCGGACCAGGTGCAGGCAGGCATCGATGCCCGCGGCGGTGCCCGCCCCGGTGATGACGTGGCGGTCCTCGACGAACAGGACGTCGGGGTCGACGGTGGTGGCCGGGTAGTCGCGGGTCAGCCGATCGGTGTACATCCAGTGCGTCGTGCTGCGCCGGCCGTCGAGAATCCCGGCCTCCGCCAGTGCGAAGGCGCCGCTGCACACGCTGAGGATCCAGGCGCCGCGCGCCTCCGCCCGGCGCAGCAGCTCGAGGATGCGCGGGTCGAGGGGCCCGAAGTAGAACGCGGGAACAGCGATGAGGTCGGCGTCGTCGGCGTTCTCCAGCCCTTCGTCGATGACGATGTCGAAACCGAGCTTGGTGCGGACCGGCCCGGGATCCGCCGCGACGATGTGGAAGTCGAAGACCGGTCCGCCGGTGTCGGAGCGGTCGATGCCGAAGACCTCGCACAGCACCCCGAATTCGAACGGGGCCATCTCGGGAAGCGCGAGGACCGCAATCTTTCTCAACACGTCGAGTCCTTTCCGGTTTGGCAGAAATGTATCGGACAGTGGCAATTCTGCCACTGTTGGCAGCAACTCGCAATACGTAGATTTACTGCCATGATGATCTTGTTGATGCTGCTTCTCGCCGCGATCGTCTTCGCCACGATCGCCACCGTCGTCGAACTCCGGCACGACGGTTACCGCCGGATCCCTGAGCGCCGCTTCGGCCCCGCCGGGACCCAGGACACCGACGCGTTCGGCCGCTCCCTCTTCGCCGGGATGCGCTGACTTCCTGCGAGTATTCCCGCGTGCCTTAGGCTCGATGTCGGGCGGCCCCTGCCGCCCGGCATCGAGGAGGCACAATGACCTGGCTGGTCACCGGAGGCGCTGGATACATCGGCGCGCACGTCGTACGCGCGTTTCTCGACCAGGGCATCGGCGTCGTCGTCCTCGACGACCTGTCGAGCGGGCACGCCGGCTTCGTCCCCGACGGCGTCCCCTTCGTGCGGGGAAGCATCCTCGACCGGGATCTGGTCTCCTCGACCCTCCGCGAGTACGCCGTCACCGGGGTGGTCCATGTCGCGGGCTTCAAGTACGCGGGAGTGTCGGTGGAACGGCCGCTGCACACCTACGCCCAGAACGTCACGGGCACGCTCGTGCTCCTCGAGGCGATGGCTGACCTGGGCATCGACCGGATGGTGTTCTCCTCCAGCGCGGCGGTGTACGGCACGCCCGACACCGACCTCGTCACCGAGGCGACGGCGAAAAACCCCCAGTCCCCCTACGGCGAATCGAAGCTCATCGGTGAATGGCTGCTCGCCGACCAGGCCGTCGCCGCCGGCCTCCGCCACACGTCGCTGCGGTACTTCAACGTGGTGGGTTCCGGGTATCCCGACGTGTACGACACGAGTCCCCACAACCTGTTCCCGCTCGTCTTCGACGCGCTCCTGAACGGCCGGACCCCGCGCGTCAACGGCACCGACTACCCGACCGCCGACGGCACCTGCGTGCGCGATTACATCCACGTCGCCGACCTCGCGCGCTCGCACGTGTCGGCCGCCCGGCGTCTCGACGCCGGCGAAGCGATCGAGCCGGTCTACAACCTCGGCTCCGGCGACGGGGTCTCGGTGGGCGAGATCATGGCGGCCGTCCGCGACGTGACCGGAATCGACTTCACCCCCGAGACGGCCCCGCGGCGGCCGGGTGACCCGCCCCGCATCGTCGCCTCCGGCGAGCTGGCGGCGCGGGACCTCGACTGGGCGATGCGGCACACCCTGACCGAGATGGTCCAGAGTGCGTGGCGGGCGCGCACGAACGCGTAGCGCCAGGGCGCGGTTGGGCAGTCCCTGAGCAAGGTCGCGCAGCGACCGCGTCGTAGGGGCCGCGTTCAGTCGAGATCAAACGCGCACGAACGCGTAACGCCAGGTCACCCGTTCCGGACGAAAGCATCCGGCGCGCCGGATGCTTTCGTCCGGAACGGATGACCGCGCCGGCAATGCTCCGGCCGTGCGGGTCCCGCGCACGGCGCGGAGCGACCGCGTCGACGGGCACAGCGAACGACGACACGCCGGTAAACACAGCGTGAACCCTCCATTCGCAGTTGAGGGTTTACTATCTGCGACTTGACTCGGGCGAACTACACAGGTGTAATTATGTCTAGCGCCGCGTGGCGCACGGGCAACAAGTGGGGAGAGAGATATGTCACCTGAATATCGCTCTGGTGTTCCCGAAGACTGGTTCATCGATCCAGTCCAGCTGGGCGTACCTGGTGTTCGCAAGGCTGTCGACGACGACAACCCTCTGTCCTGGCAGACCGACTCCCTCTGTGCGCAGACGGACCCTGAAGCCTTCTTCCCCGAAAAGGGCGGCTCGACCCGTGATGCCAAGCGCATCTGCACGAGCTGCGAGGTGCGTACGCAGTGCCTCGAGTACGCGCTCGAAAACGACGAACGATTCGGGATCTGGGGCGGGCTGTCCGAGCGCGAACGCCGCAAGCTGAAAAAGCGCGCCGTCTGACCCCGGGCCGGCTCGATATCGTGCCACGCCGGGCCGGTCGACCCACCAGAGACGCCCCCGACATAGTGTTGACGCGATGTCTCCCCGAGTTACCGCAATCCTTGTCGTGCACGACGGCCCCGGCCCCGCCGGTTCCGCTGGCCTTCAGGGCACCCTCGACGCTCTCGCGGCGCAGTCGCGCCAGCCCGACACCGTGGTCGTGGTCGCGTGTGACACGCCGGCCGCAACGATGCTCGCGCTCGAACAGGCCGGCGTCGATCGGATCGTGACCTCGGGGGAGCGGCTGTCATTCGGCCAGGCGCTCGCCGCAGGAGTCCGTGTCGTCGAGCAACCCGAGCGTCCCGATGAGTTCCTCTGGCTGCTGGCCCAGGACACGTCGCCTGACCCGGATGCGCTCGAACGGCTGCTCGGGGCGATCGAAGTCGCCCCATCGGTCGCGATCGCCGGCCCGAAACTCATGGACGCCACCGACGGCTCCACCATCGTGTCGCTCGGCGAATCCGTCACGCCGTTCGGCGCAACGGTGCAGCTCGTCGAGAACGAACTCGACCAGGGGCAGCACGACGCTGTCAGCGACGTCCTCGCGGTCGCGCCGGCGGGGATGCTCGTCCGCCACACCGTCTGGGAGCAGCTCGGCGGATTCGACCCGGCGTTCGGCTCCGCAGACGACGCCCTCGACTTCTGCACCCGGGCCCGCCTCGCCGGCCACCGGGTCACCGTCGTCCCCTCCGCGATCGTCCTCACCGGGGGCGCAGGCATCGCCGGGCCCAGCCGGTCGAATCGCCCGGCGGCGAGACGCAAACGGGCACGGCAGGCGCGCGCCGCACAGCTGTACCGTCGCCTCGTCTACGCCCCCGGCGCCGTCGTCTGGCTCCACTGGCTCACCCTCGTGCCGCTGGGGATCCTCCGCGGCATCCGCCGGGTCATCGGCAAACAACCCGACCTCGTCGGGGCGGAACTCGCCGCCGCCTTCCGGGTGGCGTTCAGCCTGGTTCGGGTCTCGCGTGCGCGGCGGAACCTCCACCGGGCCAAGGAGGTCGGCTGGTCGTCGCTGTCAGCGCTCCGGATCCCGTCCGCGGAAGTGCGCAGGAGCCGCCGGCTCCGTCGCGAGTCCGGGGTGGCTTTCTACTCGATCGAACGCAGCGATCTCCGGTTCTTCACCGGCGGGGGAGCCTGGCTGGTGATCGCGTCCGCCCTGGCCGGCGCCGGCATCTTCTTCGGCCTGCTCGCGGCAACCGCCGTCGAAGGCGGAGCCCTGCTGCCGCTTTCCGCCGCCGTCAGCGACCTCTGGCAGCACGTCGGTTACGGCTGGAGGAACATCGGGCTCGGTTTTGTCGGCGCGGCGGATCCGTTCTCGGCCGTTCTCGCTGTGCTCGGGACGCTGACGTTCTGGAACCCGTCGTACTCGCTCGTCCTCGTCGTGCTGCTGGCCCTGCCGCTCGCCACCCTCGGCGGCTGGTTTGCCGCCACCCGCCTCACCGAGCGAAGCGGATACCGCTTGGCCGCGGCCGTGCTCTGGACGATCGCGCCGACCTTCCTCTCCGCCCTTCTCGCCGGGAACCCGACCGGCATCTTCGTGCACCTGCTCCTGCCGTGGCTGTTCTACACCGGGTGTGCAGCGGCGCGCTCATGGGGCTCCGCGGCCGTCGCATCGATCCTCCTCGCGGCGACCCTCGCCACGTCGCCGTCGCTCGCCCCGGCTCTCCTCATCCTCTGGCTTCTCGCCCTGGCCCTCTCCGGCCGCCACAGTGCCCGGGTGGTCTGGCTGATCATCCCGAGCGCCGCCCTCTTCGCGCCGCTTCTCTGGCAGCAGGGATTCGCCGGGCAGAACTGGGTCCGTCTCCTCGCCGATCCCGGCATGCCCCACCTGGCGACATCGCCCACCGGCTGGGACCTCGTCCAGGGTCTCCCGGCGGGTAACCCGGCCTGGGAGTCGGTGACGGCTGCCCTCGGGCTGCCCATTCCCGCGCACCTCCTCGTGCCGGTGCTCCTCGCCCCGCTCGCCGTCATGGCGCTGCTCGCCCTGTTCCTTCCCGGCGGCCGCCGCGCAGCCGTGCTGATCGCCGTCGCACTCCTCGGCCTGGGCACGGCACTCGGAACGTCGCACCTGCTGATCACCGTGACCGGAAGCGCCGCCGCGTCGACCTGGCCCGGCTCCGCGTTGAGCCTGTACTGGCTCGGCCTCGTCGGCGCCGCTGTCGTCGGTTTCGACAGCCTCAGACGCGCGGCAGCCCTTCCGGCTCTCGCGATCGGCATCCTCGCCCTCGTCGTCGCAATGCCGATGGCCACGGCGCTCGCCACCGGCGAGGGGCGGATCACCGCAAGCAACGGTCGAACCCTTCCGGCCTACGTGACGGCCGCCGCATCCGCCGATCCATCGCTCCGGACGCTGATTCTCATTCCGCAGCCTGACGGCGGAATCTCCGCCCGGGTCGTCGCCGGCGTCGGTGACACGCTCGACAACCAGTCGACGCTCGTCGCCACGAACACGTCGGTCACGGCCGACGACGAGGCCGTCGCCACCCTCGCCGGCAACCTGGTCTCGCAGGGCGGACTCGATCCGAGCGAACTCCTGTCGGAATTCGACGTGAAGTTCGTGCTGCTGTCACCACCAGCCACGATCATCGGCGAGGGCGCCACCGCCCCGGCCGAGGCGATGGGCAGCCGGGCGGAGAACGCCCTCGACTCCAACGCGGTCTTCGCGCACGTCGGACCCACCGACCGCGGGACCCTCTGGCGGTTCGAAGGCGAGACCGCCCCGCCCGCCGCCGGCGACACCGTGCCGCTGACGTCGACTCTTGTCCTCATCGGACAAGCCCTCATCTTCGGATTCGCGCTTCTCCTCGCGATCCCGACGGCGTCATCCCGCCGCGCTGCCGAAGGGCGCCCGCGCACTCTCGGCCGTCGTCCGGCAGAGCCGGCGCCGCGGCTGACCCGGGCCGAGAGAGCGGAACGGAACGCGGACGCCGAAGCGGAGAAGGCCGTCGAACTCGAACTCGCCGCTGAAGCGGATGAGATCGAAGAACACGAGGCACACGCCGCCGCGGACCACACGACATCGCGGAAACCGGCGCACGACCCCGACCGGGCGGACGTCCTCGTTCCCCGCCGCACTGCCGAAAGCGAGAACACTCATGGCCGATAAGCGCCGCATCGCCGCGACCGGCCGCATTGTCACCGGTGTTGTCGGCATCGTCGTGTTCGTCGGTGTCGCCGTCGCCGTCGGGCAGAACGACCTTCCGGTGCTCGCGGCCGACGCCCCCACCCTGACGGTGACGCCGACCGCGTCCGACCAGTCCCGGCTCTGCCCCGGCCCCCTGCTGCGCCAGGGCGTCGACGCGACCGCCGGAAGCTTTGCGACCCCGGCCCTGACGGTCTCCGCCAACTCCGCCACGGAGCAGGCGCCGCTTGTCACCCCCGACAACACCTCCGGTGACCAGTTCGGCCTGCCCACCACCGTGAGCGCCGCCAGTGCCGACGGGGAGGACAGCCCGCTGATCGCCGCCGCGCAATCCCAGTACGTAGCGTCGGACGACCTCACCGGCTTCGCCGCGACGGCCTGCGGTGAGGTCAGCGCCGACAGCTGGCTCGTCGGGGGATCGACGGACGTCGGGCGCACCACCCTGCTGTCGCTCAGCAACCCCACCCGTACGGATGCTGTCGTCGACCTGTCCTTCTTCGGCGAGACCGGTGAGATCGACGCGCCGGGCGCCAAGGGCATCGTCGTGCCCGCCGGTGAGAACCGTCTGCACTCGCTCGCGAGCTTCGCGCCCGGCGTACGCACGCCGGTGATCCGCGTGCAGTCAGCCGGCGGCCAGGTCTTCTCCGCGCTGCAGCACAGTGTCACCCGCGGGATCACCCCCGGCGGCATCGAGCTGTCGGCGCCGACCACGCCCCCGTCGACGGACCAGGTCATCCCCGGCGTCGTCCTCGCCGCATCGGCTCCCGTGGCGTCCGGCGACGTGTACGACGACAGCGTCGGTGCCCTCCGTCTCTTCGTGCCAGGCACTGAAGCCGCGAACGTCGCCCTCAGCTTCGTCAGCGAGCAGGGCGCGGAAGCGCCGGTGCCCGTCGACCACAGCATCCTGCCCGGCGTCGTCAACGAGATCACCCTTCCCGACCTTCCGGCCGGCAGCTACACGGTGTCGATCGCGTCGGACCTGCCCCTCGTCGCCGCGGCCCGCACGACGGCCGTCGTCGGCGAGTCCAGCGATTTCGCCTGGTTCGGTTCCTCCGCACCACTCGACGAGCGCAGCCAGCTTGCCGTCGCGCCCGGGGACGGCGCGCGCGTGCACCTGTTCAACCCGACCAGCAGCCCGCTCGAGGTGGTCCTCACCGACGGCTCAGGCGTTGAGACCCGCGTCGCGGTGCCCGCAGGCGGAGCGGTCGCGCCCCGGGTGGCGGGCGGCATGGCATACGGCGTGACCGGTGCGGGTGGCGCGCACGCGCAGGTGAGCTTCGAGGGTCCGAGAGGCTTCTCGGCTTACGCGGTCCAGCCGCCGAAACCGCTGGCGACACCGGTCACCGTCTACCCCCGGTAGTGCGGCATCCGCCGGAACGGTCAGAAGTGGAAGCGATCCGGGCCGAGGTCCCACGGGTCCTTGCCGATGAGTTCAGCCGTGGCCCGGAAGACGCAGCTCTCGATCATCATCCGCTGGTGCATCTCGTCGTCGCGGTGCAGTTTGCTCATCCGCTGGATCGGCAGCCGGTACAGCACGATGCGCCGTTCAGACGCGCTCGTCCACCAGCGCGGCACCGTGCCGTCGGGGAGGATGCCGAGGGGCATGGCGCCGACCTCGTACCTCACGTGGGCGAGGTCGTCCGGCCACGCGCTGCGCAGGAAGTCCGCGGCCGCCGCGACGGTCATGTCGAAGGTGTCGATCCGGTTCTTCAACGGGTCGAGGTGCGGGCCGGTCGCCGCGCTGCGTTCCGAGCGCCCGTGACGGTCGTGCCGCACCGCTCGCCGGGCGTACGTCGTGCTCCGGGTGGTGCGTCTGGCCATGATGCCATTCTATTCGGCCCCCGCCCCGGCGGGGTGCCCGCTCGAAGCCGGAGTGGGCTTGTATGGTGAGGAGAATGTTTGACAGGCCCTGTTCGAAAGTCGGATGCTCCCGCGACGCGGTATCGACCCTCACGTACGACTATGGAGACTCCATGGCCGTCCTCGGGCCCCTGTCGCTGTCGCGCGAGCCGCACACCTACGACCTGTGCTCGATCCACGCCGAACGGATGAGCGCCCCGCAGGGCTGGCAGGTCATCCGCCATCAGGTGCTCCGCGACGTCGGCCACACCGCCTGAACCGACGCGCCGCCCGTCTGCGAGAATGGGGGCATGACGTTTACCCAGCCCACAACATCCGACACTGTGCCCGCCTCCACCTCCGCTTTGGCGTTCCAGGTCCGTGACCTCTCGCTCGCTGAGGCGGGCCGTCACCAGATCCGGCTGGCCGAGAACGAGATGCCCGGCCTGATGGCCCTCCGGAAGGAATTCGGCGAGTCGAAGCCGCTTGCCGGCGCCAGGATCGCCGGCTCGCTGCACATGACCGTGCAGACCGCCGTCCTGATCGAAACCCTCGTCGCCCTGGGCGCCCAGGTGCGCTGGGCGAGCTGCAACATCTTCTCCACGCAGGACGAGGCCGCCGCGGCGATCGCCGTCGGCCCGGCCGGAACCGTCGACGCCCCCGCCGGTGTGCCGGTCTTCGCCTGGAAGGGCGAGACCCTCGAGGAGTACTGGGCCTGCGCCGAGCGGATCTTCGACTGGACTGCCGAGGCTGAGGCCGCGGGCGCCGACTGGACCGGCCCGAACATGATCCTCGACGACGGCGGCGACGCCACCCTGCTCGTCCACAACGGCCGAGCCTACGAACTCGCCGGGGCGGTCCCCGAGACGACGGATGCCGACAGCACCGAAGGCAAGGTCGTGCTCGACCTTCTCCGCCGGTCGCTGACCGCGTCGCCCGACCGCTGGACCCGGATCGGCGCCGAGCTCCTCGGCGTCACCGAGGAGACGACGACCGGTGTGCACCGCCTCTACGAGCTCTTCCGAAACGGCGAGCTCCTGTTCCCGGCCATCAACGTGAACGACTCGGTGACGAAGAGCAAGTTCGACAACAAGTACGGCATTCGGCACTCGCTGCCCGACGGCCTCAACCGCGCCACCGACGTGCTGATCGGCGGCAAGGTCGCGTTCGTCGTCGGCTACGGTGACGTCGGCAAGGGAGCAGCCGAGGCCCTCCGTGGCCAGGGCGCCCGCGTCATCGTCTCCGAGGTCGACCCGATCTGCGCCCTGCAGGCCGCGATGGACGGCTACCAGGTCGCCCGGATCGAGAGCGTGATCGAGACGGTCGACATCTTCGTCACCGGCACGGGCAACCTCAACGTCATCACCACCGAGCACATGCTCCGGATGAAGCACCAGGCGATCGTCGCCAATGTCGGCCACTTCGACAACGAAGTGGACATGGCCGGGCTGGAGTCGCTCGAGGGCACCGAGCGGGTTGAGATCAAGCCGCAGGTGCACGAGTGGCGCCTGCCCACCGGGCGGTCGATCCTCGTCCTCAGCGAAGGACGCCTGATGAACCTCGGAAACGCCACCGGGCATCCGTCGTTCGTCATGAGCAACTCGTTCACCAACCAGGTCCTCGCGCAGATCGAGCTCTACGCGCACCGGGAGAACTACCCGGTGGGCGTCTACGTGCTGCCGAAGCACCTCGACGAGAAAGTCGCGCGCCTGCACCTCGACGCGCTCGGCGTCGAACTGACGTCCCTGTCACAGGAACAGGCCGCGTACATCGGTGTCCCGGTCGACGGCCCGTACAAGGTCGACCACTACCGCTACTGAGACCTTCCTCCCTGGGCGCGCCCGGAGTAGTGTCGGAGAATTCCGGGCGGCGAAGGGAGACGGGATGGCTCATTCCTTCGCCGTGACCATCGACGACGTCCAGCTGTCGCACGTACTCAGCGTGACGGGGGTTCGATCCGAGGTCGACACGATCGAGCTCAAGCAGCAGGGACCGGATGGGCGATTTGTGGTCCGGCTCGTGCCCGGCCGCCCTAAAGCCGGCGAGTTCACCGTGACCCGGCTGCTCAGCGACAGCACGACGATGGACGACTGGCTCGCCCTCGTGCGGCTCGGGGATGTCGCTGGAGCCCGGAAGACCTGCACGGTCGCGCTGTTCGATGCCACAGGTCAGGCAGTCAAGACGTTCAGCTTGCGCGGGTGCTGGTTGCAGGGCATCGAGCTCGGCTCGTTGACGGCGGGCGCAGACACGCCGGGAACCGAGGTGTGTGTCATCCGCTACGACGAGTCGGTTATTCTCTGATCGTCGGCCCACGATCTACCGGTCGGGAAAGCCGTGCGGCCGCCCGGTGAGCACCGGCTGCAGCCGGGCGAGCCGTTCGCGCTCGAGCATGTGGGCCGCGTACTCCCGGTCGCGCCGGGCGGCTGCGACAGCGTAGAGGAAGATCTCCGGGTCGACCCGCGGCACCGGCGAGACGAAGGCGGATGCTTCGGCAGCGAGGTCCTGCGCGAGTCGCGCCCGTGTCGCCGGCGTCAGCTTCGGTGCCTGCTTGAGGAACTGGGCGATCCGTCGGGACAGGCGGTCCGGCATCCGCGCCACGTCAGCGAGTTCGGCCCACCCGGCCAGGGCAGGGGGCATGCCGAACACCGGCTCGGTGACCCGGGGAACGCGCTCCTGCTGGGCGTAGGTGCCGGCCAGCAGATCGCCGAGGCGTTTCGAGCGGGCCGACAGGAGCCCGGTGATCGCGGCGACGCCACCGAGTGTCAGGTAGATCTCGAGGAACCCGGTGAGGGCGCGGATGAAGGCGTGGCGGAAGCCGGCTGCGCCGCCGTCGTCCCGCACGATCCGCGCGCCGACGGTCAGCTTGCCGAGTGACCGGCCGTGGCTCAGGGTCTCGACCGCGGTCGGCACGACCACGCAGCAGAAGACGATGATCGAGGTCGAGAACGCGGCCACGGCGGACTGGTCGATCGCCCCCTGGCTGGCGAGCACGAAGAGGAGCCAGAACATCAGCCCGGCGAGCAGGAGGGTGACGACGAAGTCGAGGATCGCGCCGGCGGCCCGCAGGACGAAGCTCGTCGACTGCACGTCGAGCGCCACCGCTTCGCCGGTGAGCAGCTCGGAGGAATCCGGCGCGTTCGAGAGTGTGCCGACGGGCTCTGCCATGAATAGTATCTAAGCAGATGGATCTTGATGCCTACAGCGCTGCCCACCGCGAGGAATGGGATCGCCTCGACGCCCTCGCGTCGAAGCGCTCGTTGTCGGGCGCTGAAGCCGACGAGCTGATCGACCGGTACCAGGCGGGTGCCACCCAGCTCTCGGCGATCAAGACGACCGCGGGGTCGACGGTGCACGGCGACCGGCTGAGCGTGAGCCTGTCCAAGGCGAGGCTGCGGTTCACCGCCGCCGGCTCGAACGTGCTCAGCCAGCTCCCGCGGTTCTTCCTGCTCCAGTTGCCCGCGGCCCTGTACCGGCTGCGCTGGCTCACCCTCGCCGTCGCTCTGGCCACGATGGTCGTCGCCGGGATGTGGGCAGTCTGGGTGCTCGGCGACCCGCAGGTCCTCGCGAACCTCGGCAGTGACGACGAGCTGAGACAGCTGGCCGAAGAGGATTTCATCGACTATTACTCGGACAACCCCGCCGCCTCCTTCGCCGGGCAGGTGTGGACGAACAACGCCTGGATCGCCGCCCAGTGCATCGCGTTCGGCGTCACCGGCGTCTGGGTGCCGTACGTCGTGCTGCAGAACGCGCAGAACCTCGGCATCACGGCCGCCGTGCTGTTCAGCTTCGGCCACGGTGACACCTTCTTCCTCTACATCGCCCCCCACGGGATGCTCGAACTCACCGCCATCTTCGTCGCTGCGGCCGGCGGGCTCCGGATCTTCTGGGCCTGGGTGTCGCCCGGCAACCGCACGAGGGGCCAGGCGCTCGCCGAGGACGGCCGTGCGCTGTTCACCGTGGCGATCGGCCTCGTCCTGGTGCTCCTCGTCGCGGGGATCCTCGAGGGCTTCGTCACGCCGCAGCCGTGGCCGTGGCCGGTGAAGATCGGGATCGGCGCCGCGGCCCTCGGTGCGTTCCTGTTCTACATGCTCGTCGTCGGCCGGCGTGCATACCGGGCGGGGGAGACCGGCGACCTCGTCGCTTTCGAAGCCGGAGCGAAGCGTCTCTACGCCGGCTGACGGCATCCGTCGCCTGCATCCGCCTCGCGAGATACCTGGAACGGCTGCCTGACGGCCCGGAAAAGGGCTCGGGTGGGCATTCTTTGGTGTCTCGCTGACGTCGATAGTCGCGACGCGCCCGAGGGGCGCGGTATTTTGAATGATTCAAGAGAGCAGATAGGGTCGGACCATGACGACCACGGAGATTGCCGACACGCGCGAACGCCTTCGCGCCGCCGGTCTCCGTGCCACCGACCAGCGCATGGCTGTGCTCACCGCCCTCGAGACGCACCCGCACGCGGACGCCGCCGAGGTCTTCGCGGCCGTGCTTCCCGGCCTGCCCGACACGTCGGTGCAGGCCGTCTACGGCGTCCTCGCCGCGCTGACGGATGCCGGCCTGGTGCGCCGGATCGAACCCGCCGGTTCCCCGGCGAGGTACGAGCTGCGGGTCGGCGACAACCACCACCACATCGTCTGCACGCGTTGCGGTGCGATCGGCGACGTGGACTGCGCGGTGGGTTCCGCTCCGTGCCTGACGCCCGCCGGAACATCCGGGTTCACCGTCACCACCGCCGAAGTGACCTACTGGGGCCTGTGCCCCGACTGCGCAGCAGCCCCCCTCACCTGACGCCGACGTCTTTCCGCTTCGCGCTGCCCGTGCAGCCCGAACGCCCCTGCCCGCCCAGAAAATCCAAGGAGATACATGTCCCATACCGCGCACACCACCACCGACACCGGCACCCCGGTCGGCGCCGACTCCCACTCGCTGACTGTCGGAGCGGATGGCGCGATCCCGCTGATCGACAGCTACCTGACCGAGAAGCTCGCCAACTTCAACCGGGAGCGTGTGCCGGAGCGTGTCGTGCACGCCAAGGGCGGCGGGGCGTTCGGTACGTTCGAGACCACCGAGGACGTGTCGCGGTTCACCCGTGCGGCGCTGTTCCAGCAGGGCACCACCACCGAGATGCTTGCCCGGTTCTCGACCGTCGCCGGTGAGCAGGGATCTCCTGACACCTGGCGCGACCCGCGCGGTTTCGCTCTCAAGTTCTACACCTCCGAAGGCAACTACGACCTCGTCGGCAACAACACCCCGGTGTTCTTCATCCGCGACGGCATCAAGTTCCCCGACTTCATCCACTCGCAGAAGCGCCTCCCGGGGTCGAACCTGCGCAACAACGACATGCAGTGGGACTTCTGGAGCGCCTCGCCGGAGAGCGCCCACCAGGTCACCTGGCTCATGGGCGACCGCGGCCTGCCTGCCTCCTGGCGCATGATGGACGGCTTCGGTTCGCACACCTACCAGTGGATCAACGCCGACGGTGAGCGGTTCTGGGTGAAGTACCACTTCAAGACCAACCAGGGCATCGAGGTCCTCAGCGCCGACCAGGCCACCGAGATCGCCGGCCAGGACGCCGACTACCACCAGCACGACCTGTACTCGAACATCGCTGAGGGCAACTTCCCGAGCTGGTCGCTGTCTGTCCAGGTCATGCCGTACGAAGACGCGAAGACCTACCGGTTCAACCCGTTCGACGTCACCAAGGTCTGGCCTCACGCCGACTACCCGCTGATCCCCGTCGGCACGATGACCCTGAATAGGAACGCCGAGAACTACTTCGCCCAGATCGAGCAGGCGACGTTCTCGCCGGCGAACTTCGTGCCCGGGATCGCCGCAAGCCCCGACCGGATGCTGCAGGCGCGCATCTTCTCGTACGCGGACGCCCAGCGCTACCGCGTCGGTGTGAACCACTCGCAGCTGCCCGTCAATGCGGCGAAGACCCAGGTCAACAGCTACTCGAAGGACGGCGCCTCGCGGATCGCCTTCCCGCCGGCGGACCGCCCCGTGTACGCCCCGAACTCGTTCGGCGGACCGCACGCCGACCCGGTTCGTGCCGCCGAATCCACCGGCTGGCAGAATGACGGTGAGCTCCTGCGCACCTCGGCCACGCTGCACCCCGAGGACGATGACTTCGGCCAGGCCGGAACCCTCTACCGCGACGTCATGGACGACGCGGCCAAGGCCCGCCTGCTCGCGCAGATCACCGGACACGTCGGGGCCGTGCAGAACGGCGAGATCCGTGCCCGGGCGATCGAGTACTGGTCGAATGTCGACGCTGAGCTCGGTGCGAAGCTCGGCGCCGCACTCGCCGTGGCGGCTCTCGTCTAGTCGCAGCATCCGGGCCCGGCCTCCGCTTCTCGAGCGGGTGCCGGGCCCTTTGCGTTTCTGGGGTGCCGGGCGCGTGCCCGGAAGGACCGTTTGGCCGACACGCCGCGTGCAGTGGCTGCCGGGCGGCGTTTCGGCGAATCCGTCCGCCTGGCGCGCGCACGACTCCGCCAGATCACCCTCAGCGGGGCGCGGGTCCCGCTTTGCACCGCGACGGCGCTCTGTGGCATCCCGGTATTGGCGGAGTCATGCACACGGGGCCGCGGTGTACGGGCACCGGGGCGGGCGCGCGGTCACCTGTTGCGGTCCGGGTCATCCGGTGCGCCGGGTGTTTTCGTCCGGAACGGGTGACCTCGCGGGTCGCTACAGGCGCCCGGCCGCCTTGAGCGCCAGGTACCGGTCGGCGAGGGCCGGCGGCAGCTCCGACGGCGAGGCGGTGACGACCTCGGCGCCCAGCTGCCGAACGGCATCCGAAACCCGTGCGATGTCGAGCAGCGAGCGTTCCGCGGCCGCGGCGAGGTACACCTCGTCGCGGTTGCCCCGCTGCCTGCTGGCCGCAAGGGTCGCCGGGTCGGTGACGGATGCCACGACCACCACATGCCGTTTCGTCAGCTGCGGAAGCATCGACAGCAGCGCTGTCGATGCGCCCGGCGCATCGACCGAGGTGAGCAGCACGACGAGGGAACGCTGGCTGGTGACACCCCTCACCAGGGCAGGCACAGCGGCCCAGTCCATCTCGATCAGTTCGGGTTCGACGCTCGCCAGCGCATCCACCATCTTCGCCATCAGGTCGGCGCCCGTGGCGCCCTGCACCCGTGCCCGCATCCGGCGGTCGTAGGCGAGCAGGTCGACCCGGTCCCCGGCCCTCGTGGCCAGGGCGGCGAGCAGCAATGACGCCTCGAACGCCGTGTCCAGCCGCGGCTCGTCGGCGATGCGGGCCGCCGAGGTGCGGCCGGTGTCGATGACGAGGACGACCCGGCGGTCCCGTTCGGGCCGCCAGGTCCGCACGACGACGTCGCGGCGGCGCGCGGTCGCCCTCCAGTCGATCGACCGCACGTCGTCGCCGCGCACGTACTCCCGCAGCGAGTCGAATTCGGTGCCCTGCCCGCGCACCATGACGCTCGTCGCCCCGTCGAGCTCCCGGAGCCGGGCGAGCCGCGACGGCAGGTGCTTGCGGGCATGGAACGGCGGGAGCACCCGGATCCGGCCCGGACTCTTCAGCGTCGCCTGCCGCGCCCACAGCCCGAGCGGGCCGAAGGAGCGGACGGTGACCAGTTCGACCCGGCGTTCCCCGCGCCGGAACGGGGTGAGCGGAACGGTGACCAGCCGGCGCTCGCCGGCGGGGATGCTGACCCGGGTGCGCGTGACGGACGCACCGGCCGACGGCTGCCAGGCGTCCCGGACGACGCCGCGCAGGCGACGGCGGCCCGGGTTGGTGAGGTAGAGCTTGCTGTCCACGGTCTCACCGAGGCGGGTGCGGGGCGGCACCGACCTCGACGGAATCAGAAGGCGGGGGGATGCCGCGAGCACCAGGTCGAGGACGCCGAGCGCAAGCGCTAGCAGCAGCCAGCCCCCGAGCACGAGCCCGGGCTCGCCGGTGGACATGCCGAACACGATCACCGGCACCACGCCGAGGGCGACCAGTGCGACGAACCTCCCCGAGACGGTCATCTAGATCGGAACCTGCACCTGCTGCAGAATAGAGCGGAGGATGGCGTCGGATGCCACACCCTCGAGTTCCGCCTCCGGCCGCAGCACCAGCCGGTGCCGCCAGACCGGGAGCACCATCGCCTGCACGTGGTCGGGGGTGACCCAGGCGTAGCCGCTGAGCCACGCCCACGCCTTGGCGGCGGAGAGAAGGGCTGTGGTTCCTCGGGGGCTGACGCCCATCCGCACCGACGGGCTGCGCCTCGTCGCCCGGGCCAGATCGACGATGTAGCTGAGCACATCGGGGCTGACGCCCGTGGCGGCTGAGGCGACCTGCGCCTCGGCGAGTTCCGCCGCGCCGAGCACGGCGGTGACGCCGGCGCCGGCGAGGTCGCGGGGGTTGAATCCCGCGGAGTGCCGGCGCAGCACCTCGACCTCGATGTCCCGCTCGGGGATGTCGAGCACGAGCTTGAGCAGGAACCGGTCGAGCTGCGCCTCCGGCAGCGTGTAGGTGCCCTCGTACTCGATCGGGTTCATTGTGGCCGCGACCACGAACGGCTCGGGCAGCGGCTGGGTCACGCCGTCGGTGGAGACCTGGCGTTCCTCCATCGCCTCCAGCAACGACGACTGCGTCTTCGGCGGGGTCCGGTTGATCTCGTCGGCGAGCAGGATGTTCGTGAACACCGGTCCGCGCCGGAACTCGAACTCACCGGTCTTCGCGTCGAAGACGAGGGACCCGGTCACGTCTCCCGGCATCAGGTCGGGGGTGAACTGGACCCGCTTGGTGTCGAGGTCGAGGGCCTGGCTGAGTGTGCGCACCAGGAGGGTCTTCGCCACACCGGGTACTCCCTCCAGCAGCACGTGACCCTTGGCGAGGAGCGCGACGATCAGCCCGGTGACCGCCGGTTCCTGGCCGACGACGGCCTTGCCGACCTCGCGCCGCACCTGCACGAGCTTCGACCGCAGTTCGGCGTTCCTCGGCGATTCGGCCTGTGGCCGCCCGGAATCCGGATCCTGGCCGCGCGGGGACGGTTCGCCCGCATATCCCTGCCTGGCGCCCTGCGGGTACGCGGAGCCGTGCGGGTACGGCTGGCCGGATGGTGTGGATGTGGTCATGTGCGCATTCTTCCGGGTCGGTGTTCGGGCGAAGAGAGGGTCAGCGGGCGCTGGTCGGAGGCCGCGGGTCGACCGCCGCAGCGACCGCGGCTTCGAGGTCACGGAGAGCGTCGGAGAGGGCGACGACGTCGCGTTCAGACGCCGGAAGGGTGTCGAGCAGGATGCCGCGCACCTCGGCGGGGTTCCTCCCGAGCGCCGACGCGACGGCATCCGACACTTCGGTGACCCCGGCGTGGCGGGACAGCCCGAGGGCGTTGCCCAGCCTGCCGACGGCGCCGATCCGGAGGGCGTCGACGGCGCGGGTCCGTGCCGCCGTGCGCTGGTAGAGCCGGGACCGGCCCTCCATCGTCTCCCCGGCGGGAACGGTGACCGGCAGGTCCTCGGCGACGAGCGGGCCGAACCGTCTGCCGCGCCAGAACATGGCCACGAACACGGTGAGGGCGGCGAGGCTCGTCACAGGGACCAGCCAGGTCGGGGTCAGCTCCCCGAGCGACGGCGGGCCCGTTGCCTCGACATCGGCGATCGACGGCAGGAACCAGACGAGGCGGTCGGTGCCGCCGAGGAGCCCGAGGGCGAGGGCGGCGTTGCCGTGGAGGATCACGAGGTCGTTGGAGAGGAGGTCCGACGGCCCCAGGAGCGACAGCGTGTCGCCGCCGTCCGGGAGTGTGACGAGCGCGAAACCGTCGGTGTCGGCGGGGAAGCAGCCGGATGCGGTGTCGTCGGAGAAGGCGAACGTGGGGCCGGGGCTGATCGTGCCCGCCCGCCCGGCCGCACCACCGCACTCCGCGTCGAGCGGGGTATCCGGGTCGGACGCGCCGGCGGCTCGGACGCCGGGGGCGAGGGCCTGGAGCTGGCGGAAGCCGGGGGAGAGCAGCACCACGTCTCCGGCCGTCCCCGTGAGCGCGGCGAGCCGTTCCTCGGAGAGGTAGCCGGAGGGGTCGTAGAGAGCCAGGGTCGTTCCCGGCTGCCCGGACTCGGCCAGGGCCTCGTCGAACCCGTCGGGCAGGATCACGTCGACGCCCTGCCCGCGCAGCACCTCGGCGACGGCCTTCGCCCCGGTCGGTGCGGCGCTCGCCGGGTCGAGGAGAAGCCCGCTGGATGCCCCACCGCGGGTCAACAGGAGGGACGCGCCCACCACAAGGATGCAGATGACGGCGACGCCGACCCAGAACAGTCCGCGCCTCGCCACGGTCCGCGCCCGCGGGGTCAGCACCCGGTCGTCGGGTGCGGTCTCCACCGTGGTCGTCATGCGGGAACCTCGGCGTCGATCGGCTCGCGGCTGACCGGGACGTCCTTCTGCAGCCGGCCGTCGAGCCGCCGAAGCCGCTCGTAGTCGGCGGGAGTGCCGTCCGAGCCGAGGTAGCGGACCCGGTCGAAGACGTCGGCAGCGCCGGCGAGGTCGTCGGATGCCGCGGGGAACGCCGCCGACGCGCGCCCGGCGACATCGTGGGCGGTCGTTCCCGGGCTGACCAGCACGATCGTGCGTTCGGCGAGCCCCCGGGCAACCGCGCGGAACTGTTCGAGGACGGCGAGCGTCCAGTCGCCGGCGGACGCGGCGGCGGCGGCGGCGCGGCGGAGTTCGGACGCCGTGCGACGGTCATCGTCGCCGAACAACCCGGTCGCGGGACGGCTCCGGCGGTTGACGCGAGGCACCCCCCAGATCACCAGTGCGACGACCAGCCCCGCAATGACGAGGCCGACGACCGCGACGGGCAGCCAGTCCAGCCCGACCGAGGCGCCCGGCTGGAACAGTCGCGCCAGCCACGCGAAGAACTCCTGGCTCAGCAGGTCGAACAGGCTCGGTCGGGCGGCCGTGTACTCCGGCTTCGACAGCTCCTCGATCAGCCAGTCCCGCGCCTCGGGCGCGTCGGGCACGACGGGAACATCGAACCTGCCCGCTAGGCCCATGGAGATCCCGTCGCGGCACTCCCGCCGGCTCGGACGAGGTACGGGTCGGGAACCGAACCGTTCCCCGCCTGCTGGGCCTCGACGAAACGGATGAGCTCCAGGTCGAGCCCTTCCTTGCGCATCCGCAGGTCGATGTAGATGAACGCGAGCGCCGCGGACTGCACGACCGAGGTGACGGATGCCACGAGCAGGGTCACGATGATCAGGCCGACGTAGAGCAGCGCGGGGGCGATCCAGTCCTCGGCCCGCGACGAGGTCGGGTCGATCACGCTGACGGCGATCATGTAGAGGAACGTGATCGGTGTGACGACGACCTGCGACACCGTGCCCACGATGAACGCGATGAGGTACTGGACGCCCAGCGTTCTCCAGAAATAGCCGTCGGTCAGCCGCCAGGACCGGCCGATCGCCGGAAAGACTCCGACGCGCTCGAGAACGATCACGCTCGGGACGATCGACAGCTTGATGCCCAGCCAGACGGCCAGAACGACGAACGCCAGCCCGGCCAGGATCGCAAGGATGATCCCTGCCGCGATAAACCCGTCCCCGAGCGCGATGAGCAGCACGACGACCCCGCCGATCAGGCCGACGGCCACGGTCACGGCGGCTCCGGCGATCAGCGTCCAGAGCAGGAGCTGGCCCAGCCGTGGCCAGGTGGCCTTCCAGGTGGCGCCGAGGGTCAGTTTCTCGCCGAGGGTGGCCCGGGCCGCTTCGTTGACGATGACCCCCTGGAGGAAGACGGTCGCGGCGATTCCGACGAGGAACGGCACGATCGAACCGAGGAGGATCGCGACGATTCCGCCGGCCGCGATCGCGTCCTGGTCCTCAGGTGCCGCGCTGGTGATCCGGCTGATCACGAAGAAGGTGATCACGCCGACGACGAGCAGGCTGATGACGACGGTGATCGCCTGGACGAGCAGCGCGCTCCCGAAGGTGGCCTTCGGATTGCGCTTGAGGGTGAGGAATGGCGCGCCGAGCAGGGTCCCGAAACCGAGGGGCCGCAGCGGAATGAGCCCCGGTTTGGGGGGAGGCGCCCAGGCCGGCTGGGCATAACCGAAGCCTGCCTGCGGAAGGACCGGCTGCTGGTACGGGTTCTGCCCGTACGGCGGCTGCGGGTACTGCGGCGCCTGCTGGGCGTACGGGTTCTGTCCGTACGGGGCCTGGCCGTAAGGCTGCTGTGGCAGCGGCACGAACGGAGCACGGTTGTTAAATGGCTGTTCACTGGGCCATTTGAACGGCTCGGCCTGGGCGGGCGGTGCTGCTGAAGCCGGGTGCGGCTCAGTATCGGGTGCCTTCGGGGCAGGCCTGCCCGGTTCCTGCCAGTTCTCGTCGTTGGTCACTCCAGCGGCCCCCTCAAGCGTTCGACATTTGACGCTCCCTTATCGTGTCACACCGGCCCCACGCGCACCACGAGGGGGCCGGCATCCGCCGCGTTCTCGGCCAACTGCCAACGGGCAGCGGCTAATCTGGTGCCAGGTACCGCACGGCGGCGTCTTTCCCGGCGCCGCCTGCACACGAATCGAGAACGAGGCGTATGAACGCACGCATCCTGGTGGTCGACGACGACACCGCCCTGGCCGAGATGATCGGCATTGTGCTGCGAACCGAAGGGTTCGAGCCCTCCTTCTGCGCCGACGGCTCCGGCGCGCTCGACGCCTTCCACGAGACGCGCCCCGACCTGGTCCTTCTCGACCTCATGCTGCCCGGAATCGACGGCATCGAGGTGTGCACCCGGATCCGCAGCGAATCGGGCGTGCCGATCATCATGCTGACCGCAAAGACCGACACGGCGGATGTCGTCAAGGGGCTCGAATCGGGAGCCGACGACTACATGGTCAAGCCGTTCAACCCCAAGGAACTCCTGGCGAGGATCCGTACCCGCCTGCGCCCCGCCTCGCCGCAGTCCCAGGACCAGCTCCAGATCGGCGACCTCGTCCTCGATGTCGCCGGCCACGAAGTGCGGCGCGGCGACAAGCGGATCAACCTCACGCCACTCGAATTCGACCTCCTGCTCACCCTGGCGACGAAGCCGCAGCAGGTCTTCACCCGCGAAATGCTCCTGGAACAGGTCTGGGGCTATCACTACAAGGCCGACACGCGACTCGTGAACGTGCACGTGCAGCGCCTGCGCGCGAAGGTCGAGGACGACCCGGACAACCCGCGCATCGTCATGACGGTCCGCGGGGTCGGCTATCGTGCCGGCGCCGCAGCCGCAGCCTGAGGACACGATGACACTGGGCCAGGGCGTCTCGGGCATTCGGCTCGAAAACTGGAGGACATGGCCGGCGCGGGCCGTGCGCTCCTGGCGACGGTCGCTGCAGTTCCGGACCATCGTCGTCACCCTCGCCCTCTCGCTCTTCGCGCTGCTGATCTCCAGCTTCTACATGGCCATCACGATCGGGAACGACCTGTTCCAGTCGAGGGTCAGCCAGGCCCAGCAGGACTCGGCCCGCGCGGTGGAGTCGGCCCAGAACCTCCTCGACTCCTCGAGCGACCTCGGCAGGGCGAACAGCCAGGAACTCATGGGCGCCGCGCGCGAGGAGATCGCCCGCACCGCGTCGAGCGCGATGATCGCCGGCTACCGGGCGCCCGGGCAGGAGCCGAGTGTGACCGGCCCCCAGGACTTCGAGAACGTCAGGCTGAAGGATGTCGTCAGCGACGAGATCCGGCGGCTGGTACAGGACAACCCCGACGAGCAGTGGTGGCAGTCGGTGTCGCTGCCCACGGCGAACGAGGGCCGGGTGCCCGGGATCGTCGTCGGCTCGCAGATCACCCTGCCCGAAGGCAGCCGGTGGGAGATCTACATCGGCTTCGACCTCAGCGACACCGAGCAGACGCTGCTGTTCGTGCAGCGGACCCTCTTCATCGGCGGGCTGACGCTCCTCATCCTCGTCGGCGCTGTGGCCTGGGTGATCGTGCGGCTCGTCGCCAACCCGGTACGGGTGGCCGCGGAGACGAGCGAACAGCTCGCGAGCGGGGACCTCGAGGTCCGGATCCCGGTGAAGGGCGAAGACGAACTGGCGACACTCGCGCGGTCGTTCAACGGCATGGCCGACAGCCTCCAGGCACAGATCCGCGAACTCGCCGACCTCTCCCAGGTCCAGCAGCGGTTCGTCTCCGACGTGTCGCACGAGCTCCGGACCCCCCTCACCACCATCCGGCTCGCCGGCGACGTGCTCTACGACCAGCGTTCCGAGTTTCCGCCGGCGACCGCTCGAACCGCCGAACTGCTGCACACCCAGACGCAGCGCTTCGAGGTGCTCCTCGCCGACCTGCTCGAGATCAGCCGCTACGACGCCGGCTCGGTGCAGCTCGAGATCGAACCGCACAGCCTCGTCCACCTCGCCGAGGACTCCATCGAGGGGATGGCGTCGCTCGCGGAGCAGAAAGGGTCAGACGTCCGGCTGGTGGCGCCCGGCGGCTATTCGGATGTCGAGATCGATCCCCGTCGCATCCGCCGCGTCGTGCGGAACCTGCTCGGCAACGCGATCGAGCACGGGGAGGGACGCCCGATCGTCATCACCGTCGACAGCAACGAACAGGCCGTCGCCCTGTCCGTCCGCGACTACGGCCACGGCATGACCGAGGCGGACGCACAGCGGGTCTTCGACCGGTTCTGGCGGGCTGACCCGTCGCGCAAGCGGACGATCGGCGGCACCGGTCTCGGCCTGGCGATCGCCCTGGAAGACGCCCAGCTGCACGGGGGGAACCTCGAGGTGTGGTCCCGGGTCGGCGAGGGCAGCTGCTTCCGGCTCACCCTCCCACGGGTGCTCGGCGGTGAAGTGACGATCTCGCCGCTCCCGCTGCCCCCCGACGACGCCGACGGCCTGGTCGAGACAGCGGATGCCGCACGCGAGAAAGAGGTCGGGGTATGAGGTTCCGCATCCGATCGATCGCCGTCGCCGTCGCCGCCTCGCTGCTTCTGGCGGGATGCTCCGGAATCCCGCAGTCGGGCGCGCCACGGATCGGGCAGCCGGTCACCGGCGCCGAAGACCCCGAGGTCCAGTTCATCGCCGACAGCCCGCAGGCCGGGGCGACCCAGGAGCAGATCCTGCGCGGGTTCATCGACGCGGCATCCAGCCCGCGCGAAGACTACGCCACCGCACGCGAGTACCTCGCGCCGAAGATCCGGTCCACCTGGAACCCCGACCTCAACGTGATCGTCGACGAGGCCGCGCAGCGGAGCTACCTCTCCGTCGACGACATCTCGATGCAACTCACCGTGGCCCCCCTCGCCGAGGTGAACGCACAGGGCGAGTACACGGAGTTCAGCACCCGCACGCCGCTGACGCAGGGGTACAGCTTCACCCGGATCAAGGGCGAGTGGCGGATCAGCGTCGCACCGGACCGGGTGATCCTCGACTCGCAACGCTTCGACGACGTCTTCAGTTCCTACGCGCTGACCTTCTTCGACCCGTCGTGGACCTACCTCGTGCCCGACCTGCGTTGGTTCCCGTCGAGGGCGTCGACCGGAACGCGCATCGTGAAGGCGCTGCTCGACGGCCCCAGTCCGCTTCTGGCCGGTGCGGTGACGACGGCTTTTCCCGAGGGCACGGCCCTCACCCGGTCCGCGGTCCCTGTCGTCGGGGACGTCGCGCAGGTCGATCTCAGCAGCGACGCGTTCCAGGCCGACGAGGTGACCCTGCAGCGAATGCAGGCCCAGCTCACCGGGAGCCTCACCGGGGTGTCAGCGATCAACTCGGTGAGCATCACGGTCGACAACAGCACCGAGAACATCCCGGCCGTGACCGTCACCCCGCCGCGGACCGACCCGCGGGCGCTCGTGCTCTCCGAAGACGGGTTCGGGTTCCTGTCCAGCGGTGACGCGCTCGAGCGGCTGCCCGGGATCTCGGACCAGGTCGAGGCCCTGAGACCGGATTCGGTCGTGGTCAACGCTGCGCTCAGCCTCGCCGCGGCGCGGACGGCCGACGGCGTCTGGGCGCTCCGGTCCGCCGGGACCGAACCGCTCCGCGTCGACGGCCGGCCCGGCCTCGTCCCGCCGTCGCTCGACCCGTTCGGCTACATCTGGAGCGTGCCCGGGTCAAGTCCGGCGGCACTGGTCGTGTCCCGTCCCGACGGGTCGCAGACCGCCGTCGAGACCAGCTGGCCGGAGGCATCCTCGATCCTGTCGCTGGCCGTGTCGCGCGACGGCACCCGGGTTCTCGCCCTCGTCACCGTGGGGAACGAACCCCGTCTGATCGTCGCGGGCATCCAGCGCGACCGTGACGACATGCCGGTCAGCCTCGGCGACCCGCAGGTGCTCGCCGTCGGCACAGGCGCAGCCGTCACGACGACGTGGGTCGACGACCTGACCGTCGCGACGCTGACACGGGCGACAGACGGCACCACGAGCATCGTGAAGCAGGTCATCGGCGGCCAGTCCGAAGTCCTGCAGGGACCGTCCGGCGCCGTTTCGCTGGTCTCGGGTACCGGCCTGCGCCAGTTGCGCGCCGTCGTGACCGGCGGCAACCTGGCGGCGCTGCGCACCTCGGCCTGGCAGGCGGTCGGGTCAGGGATCTCACTGATCGCCACGCAGCTGGGCAGCCCCGGGTAGGCGGCCCTCTGTGGCCCTGCCGACGCTCACCCTCGGGAGGTGAGGTGCGCGTGCGGCGGACGCCATACGCTTCTGCCCAGGATCCTCGCGGGCCAGGATCCTCGCGGGCCAGGATCCTCGCGGGGATGAAGGGAAGAACTGAGATGACGACATCGGATGCCATGCCCAACCTGACAGCAGACCAGCTGGCGGACCTGCACACCCTCCTCGAAGGGGCGAAAACCGTCGAGCTCAAAGTCACCGTCGCCGACCGCAACCAGAGATCAGCGGTCCAGGCGCTGGAGATGGATCCCCTCGACGCCGAGATCCGCCAGGTGACCTACTTCGACACGCCCGATCTCGAACTGAACCGGCGCGGGCTGATCGTGCGGGCCCGCCGAACACCCGTTCGCGACGACACCGTCATCAAACTGCGCCCGGTGGTGCCGCAAGACCTCCCTGCCGACCTCCGACGACGCAAAGGGCTCGGCATCGAGGTCGACGCGATGCCGGGTGCCTTCGTCTGTTCGGCGAGCCTGCCCGAGAGGAAGAAGCGGGGAAAGGTGAAGGAAGTTCTGGCGGGGGAGCGGGCGATCCGGTCCCTCTTCACCAAGGACCAGAAAGCCTTCTTCGAGGAGTACGCCCCCGACGGCCTTGACCTCGACGACCTGGCGATGCTCGGACCGATCACGACGCTCAAGCTCAAGTTCACACCGCGGGACTATCCGGGACGCCTCGTCGCCGAGCTCTGGATGTACCCGGACGGCTCGCGAATCCTCGAGCTGTCCACCAAGTGTGCGCCGGCGGATGCGTTCGAAGAGGCCGCCAGGACACGGGCGTACCTGCGGGAGCGGGGCATCGACCTGACCGGGGAGCAGCAGGCCAAGACGAGGACCGCCCTGGACTTCTTCTCCAGGGAACTACTGGCCTGACGAGCCCTCCACCGGTGGCGGGAGCCTGCGCCTCGTCCCCAGCGCGCGGCGCGGCCGGTTCCGAAGAACCGGCAACGGGCACGCTGGCCGGATGGATTCGGCATGCGACAGGCTGGCCCGCGCCGCACGGGAGGCCCTGGCCCTGGTGCTCCCGGAGACCTGCGTCGGGTGCGGAAAGCCGGATTCCGCCGTGTGCCCGGATTGCTCCGCCCGCATGACCGGAGGCGTGCTGCGCCAGGAGATCGAACCCGGCTTCCCCGTGTGGGCGGGAACCGCGTACACCGGCACCGCCCGCCGGGTGATCCTCGCCCTGAAGAACGAGCATCGCACCGACGCCGCAGCGGCGCTCGCCCTGGTCCTCACCACCGCCGTCGACGCCGCCCTGCTCGAGTTGCCCGGAGCAGGCCCGCGCGCCGGCGCGCTCCTCACCCTGGCGGCGCTCCCGTCGACGAGGTCTGCGTACCGGCGCCGAGGCTACCGGCCCGTCGACGTGGTCGTTGCGAGAACGCCGCTCCGGCTGGAGCATCCGCTGGCCTGGAGGCGTCAGCCGGCCGACCAGATCGGGCTCACCCTCGACGAGCGAAAACGTAACCTCGACGGCTCCCTCCTGGCGCGGCGGTGGGCGCGCGAGCGGTCCTTCCTGCTCGTCGACGACGTCGTGACGACCGGTGCGACGCTCCTCGAATCGAGGCGGGCGCTCACCGCCGGGGGCGCCAGGGTAGTCGGTGCCGTCGCGATCGCGGCCACCGAACGGCGGGTACGGCGTGTCGCGGACGAGTTCGGGTTTGTTGAGTGACTTATCGCCCAGCCGGGACTACGGTGGGGGCAAAGGCGCGAAAGGACCGCCCTGGATATTGCGGCGGCACGCCTGATCTGGGAGGTTGACGTGGAAACAAACATTGTCGGACAAGGCCTGGGACTCACTGATCGCTTCCGCGATTACGTGGAAGAAAAGTCGGAAAAAATTGCCCACCTGTCGGACCGGGCCCTCGCATTCGAGGTCAAGGTCAGCCGTCACCACGACAAGAGCGGGAAGCCGGGGGATGACCGCGTCGAGCTCACACTGATCGGCCCTGGGCCGCTCGTGCGGGCGGAAGCGGCGGGGTCGGACAAGTACGTGGCCTTCGATCTGGCAATAGCCAAACTGCTCGAGCAGGTACGCCGGGCGAAGGACCGAAAAAAGGTCCTCAGAGGGAAACGCCGAACGTCGCTGCACACCGCGAGTTCGGCCGGGTTCAGCGGTATCGACGTTCAGCCGGCCGACCTGGACACCATCGATCGCGTGGCCACCGGTGCCGTCGCGACCCTCGAGGACGAGGCGAAGGATGACGACGAGTACTGCCCCGTCGTCATTCGGGAGAAAGTGTTCCCAGCCGAGTTCATGACCGTCGACGAGGCCGTCGACCGGATGGAACTCGTCGGACACCCGTTCTTCCTCTTCGTCGACGCGAAGAACGATCGGCCGAGCGTGGTCTACCGCCGGAAGGGCTGGGACTACGGAGTCATCGGCCTCGACGAAGACGCGGGAGCTGAGAGAAAGCGGGCCTGAGAATAGCCCATCGGCTCACGCGGGTGCCCGGTCCGGGCACCCGCGTGAGCCGCGTTCGGGGGAGATCCGCGCGGATTCAGGATGCTCCCACCCCGACCCGGACTAACATGGAAACGGTCGAAGACCAAAGAGTCCTTCGACCACCCCGCGCAGACGGCGCGGCCGCACGGTAGGACAACGTGCCCGAGAGCAAAGTGGAGTTCAATACGTGGCCTCAGTACTAGAGAAGGTCCTTCGCCTGGGCGAGGGACGAGTCATCCGGAAACTTGAGAACATCGCGACGGCGGTCAACTCGCTCGAGGCTGACTTCTCCGACCTCACCGATGAGGAGTTGCGCGCAGAGACCGCTGAACTGCGCGAACGGCACGCCAACGGTGAGTCGCTCGACGATCTCCTGCCCGAAGCGTTCGCCGCTGTGCGTGAAGCGTCCAAACGCACCCTCGGCCTCCGTCACTTCGACGTCCAGCTGATGGGCGGCGCCGCCCTCCACCTCGGGAACATCGCAGAGATGAAGACCGGTGAAGGAAAGACCCTCGTCGCCACCCTTCCCGCCTACCTCAATGCCATCGCAGGCAAGGGCGTCCACGTCATCACCGTGAACGACTTCCTCGCGACGTACCAGTCCGAACTCATGGGCCGGGTTTTCCGCGCACTGGGCATGACCACCGGCGTCATCCTCGCCGGGCAGACCCCCGAGCAGAGGCGGGAGCAGTACAACGCCGACATCACCTACGGCACCAACAACGAGTTCGGCTTCGACTACCTGCGCGACAACATGGCGTGGCAGTCCAAGGACCTCGTGCAGCGCGGCCATTTCTTCGCGATCGTCGACGAGGTCGACTCGATTCTCATCGATGAGGCCCGCACACCGTTGATCATCTCCGGTCCGGCGTCCGGGGAGGCGAACCGCTGGTTCGCCGAGTTCGCCCGGCTCGCCACCGTACTCGTCGACGGCGAGGACTACGAGGTCGATGAGAAGAAGCGCACCGTGGGCGTGCTCGAACCAGGCATCGAAAAGGTCGAGGACTACCTCGGCATCGACAACCTCTACGAATCGGCGAACACGCCGCTGATTTCCTTCCTCAACAACTCGATCAAGGCGCGGGCCCTGTTCAAGAAGGACAAGGACTACGTCGTCATGAACGGCGAGGTGATGATCGTCGACGAGCACACCGGCCGGATCCTCATGGGCCGGCGGTACAACGAAGGCATCCACCAGGCGATCGAAGCCAAGGAGGGTGTGCAGGTCAAGGCCGAGAACCAGACGCTCGCCACCGTGACGCTGCAGAACTACTTCCGGCTCTACGAAAAGCTGTCGGGCATGACCGGTACCGCCGAGACCGAGGCGGCGGAATTCATGTCCACCTACAAGCTCGGCGTCGTGCCCATCCGCACGAACAAGCCGATGCGCCGCCTCGACGGGGCCGACCTCGTCTACAAGAACGAAGAAACCAAGTTCGCCCAGGTCGTCGAGGACATCGTCGAACGGCACGAGAAGGGCCAGCCCGTGCTCGTGGGAACGACGAGCGTCGAGAAGAGCGAGTACCTCTCCCGCCTCCTCGCGAAGAAGGGCATCCGCCACGAGGTCCTCAACGCGAAGAACCACGCGCGGGAGGCGGCGATCGTCGCCCAGGCCGGGCGGCTCGGGTCGGTCACCGTCGCCACCAACATGGCCGGCCGGGGAACCGACATCATGCTCGGCGGCAACGCCGAGTTCCTCGCCGTGCAGGAGATGAACGCGAAGGGGCTCAGCCCCGTCGACACGCCCGAGGAGTACGAAACGGCGTGGGACGACGTGTTCGACGCCGTCAAGGCGAAGGTCAACGAAGAAGCCGAGAAGGTCATCGAAGCCGGCGGCCTCTACGTGCTCGGCACCGAGCGGCACGAGTCGCGCCGCATCGACAACCAGCTGCGCGGTCGTTCCGGCCGTCAGGGAGACCCTGGTGAGAGCCGGTTCTACCTGTCGCTCACCGACGACCTCATGCGCCTGTTCAACTCGGGCGCCGCCGAAGCGCTCATGGGCCGGGGCGGCGTGCCCGACGACATGGCCATCGAATCCAAGTGGGTCAGCCGCGCCATCCAGAGCGCCCAGTCGCAGGTCGAGGCCCGCAACGCCGAGATCCGCAAGAACGTCCTCAAGTACGACGACGTCCTCAACCGGCAGCGTGAGGCGATCTACACCGACCGCCGTCACATTCTCGAGGGCGACGACCTGCACGAACGCACCCAGAAGTTCCTCGAAGACGTCATCGACGAGGTGCTCGACGTCCACATCGGCGAAGGCAACGGCGACGACTGGGACTTCGACGCCCTGTGGGTCGACCTGAAGACCCTGTACCCGATCTCGCTCACCGTCGATGAGGTCGTCGCCGAAGCAGGGCAGAAGGGTCGGATCAACCGGGACTTCATGCGCCGTGAGATCCTGTCGGATGCCAGGCTCGCCTACTCCCGCCGGGAGGAGCAGCTCGGTTCCCCGGCGATGCGCGAACTGGAACGCCGCGTCGTCCTGCAGGTCATCGACCGCCGCTGGCGCGACCACCTCTACGAAATGGACTACCTCAAGGACGGCATCGGCCTCCGCGCGATGGCACAGCGCGACCCGCTGGTCGAGTACCAGCGTGAGGGTTTCAGCATGTTCCAGCAGATGATGGGGCAGATCCGTGAGGAGTCCGTCGGTTACCTGTTCAACCTCGAGGTCGAGGTGAAGAAGGGCGCAACCGAGGAGGTCACAACGGTCGAGGCCAAGGGACTCGACCGGCCGGAGGGCGCGGACGAGAAACTCAGTTACTCCGCCGCGAACGAAGGGGGCGAGGTCGAGGTCCGCAACCAGAAGGGGCAGATCGAGAAGGCTGCCACCGTCCGGGCGCAGAACGCCTCGGAGACGGCCTCTGCGCGGACCGGAGCGACGGCTGCCCAGCCGGCCTCGCCGGCAGCGCGTGGAGCGTTCGGCCAGAAGGGCGACAGCGCGGCCGTCGCCGGCAACCGCGCCGACCGCCGGGCGCAGGGCAAGAAGAAGTAGCACCACCTCCGACGACGCCCCTGTCCTGGCTTGTTCAGGAGAGGGGCGTTGTCTGCGTCGGCTTTGTCTGCGTCGGCTCGGGAGGCGAGATCAGAGCACGGAGATGGCGGTCGCTCTCCAACGGCGATCCATGCCCTCCAGCCGGATCGCTACAGCCCGCGACCTGGTGCGCTGGTGCACCATCACAACGGCCTCGACCACCCCGTCGCGCGGTTCGTACACGGTGATCCGGCCGATCTTGAGCACAGGACGGACAGCCTGCAGCCCTTTCACCTGCCGCGCCCGGGCAGACACGACCTGGCGTTTGAGCAGGTGTTTGTAGACGTCCTCCGAGATCCAGCGGGCGAGCTGGTCAAGCTCGCGGGCACCGGCGAGCACCTCCATCACGCACCGGGTCAGGTTCTCGAGGAGCGGCTCGGGTGGAGGAAGCTGATCGGTCGGGGTTCTCTGCCTGCCGAAGAACTGGTCAGGGTCGAACGGGGTGTGAGCGTGTGCGGCGCTCCGGGCATGGGATGCCGGCGTCCCGGCGGTCGGGGAGTTCATGCGTAGCTCCGTGGAAAGGTGCGACGGAAACAACTCGGACGGGTGGGCACGGCGGCCACAGGGCCTGGGAGCGCCTGTCGCACCGTTTGCGACGAAACGCTCGGTGACAGGATGCCTGCTTTCGGGCACACGCATGGCCTGCGTCAGCGTTCTCCCCGAGATCGGGGCTCGTTATGTGCGGCTACTTTTCCAGCGCCCGATAGCCGTGTAAACCCCACGTTTTCAATCTGTGGATAACTCCGGCGGTCCCCGAAACCAAGTCGCTACTCTCCAACCATGCGCTGGGACAGCCTCTTCGACGACCTTGAAAGCCAGCTCGAACACGAGTTGCACGCGGAAGAGCTGGATCGGCGCGCCGAGGACACCCGGCTCCGCCTCGGCCGGCTCACCCTGCGGGACAGGCTGCAGACCTTCGGGGACGGCCGGCGGGGAACTGTCGTCCTCGAGCTCGTGACCGGGTCGACGATCGTGGTCGTTCCGCAGGCGTTCGGGCGGGACTGGATGTCGGGCGATGTTGTGGCGCGCGACGGGGCATCCGCCGCCTGTGTCGTGCCGCTCGATGCGATCACGGGGATGCTTCTGCCGAAGGAGAGCCTGGCGAGGAGCCTGGAGGTACCCGACCGCGACGTCGAGGCTCCACGCCTGACCGATCGGATCGGGCTGAGCTTCGTGCTGAGGGACCTCTGCCGGCGGAGGGTGTACGTGCAGCTGCACGAGGCACGGAACGCGGGGCCCGTGCATCGGGGCACCCTCGACCGGGTCGCCGGAGACCACGTCGACCTCGCCGTGCACGAACCCGGGGCGCCGCGCCGGGAACGCAACGTCAGCCACCTGCGCGTTCTGCCGGTGCGCGCGATCGGGCTGATCGTGCTCTGACGGCCCAACCGCGCTCCCGGCCGCACCTCACGAATCCCCGGGACGCCGGATCGCGCCGTCCGACACTTCGGGCAGGCTGGCGAGGTCCGATTCCTGCCAGAGCCCCATCCGCCGGGTCTCCTCGTACTTGGTCTCGATGTACGCCTCAAGCACCGTCCGTTCGATGCGCCAGCGCCCGGGGGAACCCACCGAGATGGCCGGCAACTCGGCGGAACGCACCAGTTCGACGACGTCGGCGGGTGAGACGTTGAGGATGTCCGCCGTGTCGGCCACGGTGAGGAAGCGCCCGACGGAGTCCGAGGAGACCGTATCCATGGATCGATTATTCCGCTCCTTCAATCCCTCCCGCGCGCGCTGTGGATAACTTTCTTCCCCGGCGCGAGAACTTGGCACGATGGGGGACACGCCGCAGGGGTGCGGCACCCGACCGGCTGGAGGTTCCATGAAAGGGCGCTCGCGGATGCTCCGCGTCGACGCACGACTGATCGTCGGCGCCGGGCTCATCCTCGCCTCGATCGCGGGGGTGTGGTTCGTCGTCGACGCCGCCGACAGGTCAAGCCCGGTGTTCGTCGCGTCATCGACGCTCTCGGTGGGCGACACGATCGCAGAGGGTGACCTCTCCGTCGCCCATGTCCGCCTCGACGCCGCGGATGCCCGTTACCTGTCCAGCCTGCCCGAGGACGGGCTCGTGGTCACGCGGACCATCTTCGAAGGCGAACTCGTCCCCCGGTCGGCGGTGAAAGCCGGCGCGCGGGTGCCGGTCAGCGCCGTCGTCCTGGACTCGGGAACCCGCCTGCCCGGCTCGGTCGAGCCCGGTTCGCTCGTCGACGTCTGGGCGGCCGAGCAGCGGGAGGACGGTTCGTTCGCTCCTCCGGTCGTGCTCGTCGGCGGGGCGAGTGTGGTCGAGGTCCTCGAACAGCAGAGCCTGGTCACAGCGGGCGGCGGTGAAACCGTCGAGGTGCTCGTGCCGACCGGGGCCGTCGCGCTCCTCCTCGCCGCCGTCGCGGGGGACAGCGCGATCTCGATCGTCGCGGCGGGCTGACCGGTGGCATCCGTGGCGTTCTTCCTCGACCGGGGCGACGAGGACCGGCTCGTCGCCTCCCTGGTCGAACGCGGCCACCGGGTCCTGCTGAGGATCGGTCCGCACACCGACCCCGTCCTCGCGCTCGACGGGAGCACCCCCGACGTGCTCCTGACCTCCGCCGCAGCCGACCGGCTCACGCCCGAGCTCCTCGCCGCCTGCGACGACTCCGGCATCCGGCTGATCGCCCTCGCCTCCTCTGACGCCGACAGGCGCAACGCTGCTGCGCTCGGGCTCCGCGACGTCCTCGACGCCGACACCGCCCCGGCTGTTCTCGACCGGGCCGTCCGCGGGGAAGCGCGGGACGCAGCCGCTCCGACGAGGCGCGGGGTGGTTCTCGCGGTGTGGGGTCCGGCCGGGGCGCCCGGGCGGACGACCGTGGCGATCACGCTCGCCACCGAACTCGCGGCGGCGGGCAGGGCCGTCGCTCTTGTCGACGCCGACACGCACAGTGCGTCCATCGCGCCGGTGCTCGGCATGCTTGACGAAGCTCCCGGTTTCGCCGCAGCGTGCCGGCTCGCCGGACAGGACGGGCTCACCCTCGCCGAACTGGACCGGATCCGCCAGCCGTACGCGTTCTCCGGCGGAACGCTCAACGTGCTCACCGGCATCCCGCGGGCATCCCGGTGGCCGGAAATCAGCCGGGAGCGGGTCATCCGCACCCTCTTCGTCTGCCGCGAGTGGGCCGACTACGTCGTCGTCGACACCGGCTTCAGCCTCGAGAACGACGAGGAGATCTCGAGCGACCTGTTCGCTCCACGGCGCAACGCCGCCACGCTCGCAGCCGTGGGCTCAGCCGACCGGGTGGTCGCCGTCGGCGCCGCCGACCCGATCGGCCTGGCCCGGTACCTGCGGGCCTTCCCGGACCTGGTCGAACTCGCGGAGGACCGACCGATCCTCCCGGTCATCAACAAGGTGCGGGCGAGCGTGGTCGGGCTGAACCCGAACGGGCAGGTCAGGGCTACCCTCCAGCGATTCGGCGGCATCCAGGACGCCGCGCTCATTCCCGCCGACGACAGGGCGACGGATGCCGCGCTGCTCGCCGGGCGCGCGCTGCGCGACGTCAGCCCGCGGTCGCCCGCCCTGGCGGCCGTCTCCCGCCTGGTGGCCACCGGCATCCTGCCCCCGGCCGTTGCCACCGTGCCCGGGTCCGGGCCGCTCCGGCGACGGGTGGTCCGTCCCCGACCGGCTGAATCGACCGGCTGAGGCGACCGGTCGTGGCGATCGGCGGTGTCCCGCGCGGCCGTAGACTGGATGAATGTCGACGCTCAGTGACCTCGTCCTCGCCAACGGCCGCTCCACAGACGAGGATGTCGACTGGCTCCACATGCTCGTGGGCGACGCGCAACTCCTCGCGGACCTTGCGTTCGCCGACATCGTGCTGTGGGTGCCCACCGGCGACGGCAGTTTCATGTCGGTGTCGCACTACCGGCCCTCGAGCGCCGCCACGCTGTTCTACCGCGACTTCGTCGGCCAGCTCGTCAAACCGCAGTGGCGATCCCAGATCACCGAGGCGTACGACACCGGCCGTATCGTCGACTCCACGGCGCCCGACTGGTACGAGGAAACCCCCACCCGGGTGCGTGCCGTGCCGGTCATGCGCCGCCTCACGGCCACCTCGCCCGAGAACGCGCCGGCGCCCGTCGCGGTGCTCACGCGGCACACCAACCTCGGCGAGGCACGGACGCCCAGCCGCCAGGAACTCACCTTCAACGAGTGCGCCAACGACCTGTTCGAAATGGTCGCGACGGGCGACTTTCCGGACGTCTCGGCCCCGACCGGTCCCCGGCGGGGGGCGCCGCGCGCATCCGACGGGCTGATCCGGCTCGATGTCGACGGGACCACCACCTTCGCCAGCCCGAACGCGTTGTCGGCTTTCAACCGGATGGGCTTCAATGACGAGCTCGAAGGCGAGTCGCTCGCCGAGGTGACCACGCTCATCCTCCCCGGCAAGCAGGTCATCGACGAGTCACTGCCGCTCGTCGTCACCGGCCGCGCCCCGTGGCGCACCGACATCGAAGCGCGCGGTGTCACCGTCTCGCTTCGCGCCATCCCGCTGCGCCACCGGGGCGAACGCGCCGGTGCCATCGTCCTGTGCCGGGACGTGTCGGAGCTGCGGCACCAGGAACGTGAACTGATCACGAAGGACGCGACGATCCGGGAGATCCACCACCGGGTGAAGAACAACCTGCAGACGGTTGCGTCACTGCTGAGGATCCAGGGACGCCGTGCGCACACCGATGAAGCCAGGGAGGCCCTGACCCAGGCCATGCGCCGGGTCGCCGCCATCGCCGTCGTTCACGACACCCTGTCCGAGGGACTCACCCAGGATGTGAACTTCGACGAGGTCTTCGACCGCGTGCTCATGCTGATCGCCGAGGTGGCGTCGTCGCACAACACCACGGTTCACCCCCGCAAGACGGGCAAGTTCGGCGTGCTGCCGAGCGCGTACGCGACGCCGCTCGCCCTCGCCCTGACCGAGCTGGTCACCAACGCCGTCGAGCACGGCCTCGCCGGGCGCGACGGGGAAGTCGAGATCGTCGCCGACCGCTCAGGGGACGAACTGACGGTCCTTGTCCGTGACAACGGGGTGGGCCTGCAGGAGGGCAAGGTCGGCACCGGCCTCGGAACGCAGATCGTGCGAACCCTGATTCAGGGCGAACTGAGCGGGACCATCGACTGGCACACCGTGATGGGATCGGGGACCGAGGTCACCATCGAGGTTCCTCTGCGCTGGATCTCGCGGGTCTGAGGGTCCACCGAACACGCAAAAAACTCCCGGCCAGGATGACCGGGAGTTTCTTGGATACGAAGGTCAGGAAGCGCGGCGTGCGCGAGCGGCGCGGCGCTTGAGCGCGCGGCGCTCGTCCTCGGAGAGACCGCCCCAGACGCCGGAATCCTGCCCGGTCTCGAGCGCGTATTGGAGGCAGATCTCGGTGACGGTGCAACGACCGCATACGGCTTTCGCCTTGTCGATCTGGTCGACTGCCGGCCCCGTGTTGCCTACCGGGAAGAAAAGTTCCGGGTCGGCGGTGAGGCAAGCGGCTTTATCGCGCCAGTCCATGCAGGTGCTCCTTTGAATGAGGGTAAACGACCGATATGGTCGGAAATGAGGGATTGCCGAGCTGAAGAGAGGGCGATCACGAAAAATCGGATCTGCTCACCTCTCTGTGAGCGTCGTACTCGGGCCTCAACAATCGTGACATTAAGCATCACCCAAATCAATAGCTTCGTATGGGATATACCTGTGAATAACGCCGATGAAACCGATCCGACATCTTCGGACGCTATGATTCCCGCCGACACGCCCGGGCCGCAGGGTTCCCCCGCGCTCCTTCTGCTTACCGCCATCCTGTTCGCGGAGGCGGCGGCCATGGTCATCGTCGTGATCGTCCTTGTCATCGACATCCTGACCCTGCCTGCGGCATCGCTGGGGAGCGCGATCGCCCTGACCGTGCTCGTCGCCATCGCCGCCGTCTTCGTGTCCGCGGTCGCGATCGGAGCGTTCCGCCGTCAGGGCTGGGTCCGCGGCGCTGCGCTGATCTGGCAGCTCGTTCAGCTCGCCATCGCGATCGGCGCCTTCCAGGGCACATTCGCCCAGCCGGCGATCGGCTGGGCTCTCCTCGTTCCCAGCGTGACCGTCATCATCCTGCTGTTCACCCGGAGTGTGATGGCCCAGATCCGCCGCTCGCCGTGACGCCATAGTGGTTCCAGGCGGCAGCACGCAAGCCCTGAGCCTCGGTGCGTGACGCCGCGCGGTCCCCTGCCAAGGTGAAGAGGACGGCCCGCATCGGCAGGCCCCGAAGGAGAAGACGATGAGTGGAAGTTCCGAACCAACGTCCCTGACCGCCGAAGACCTGGCCGCGCAGGGCATCACCGCGCTGCCGGACAAGGAGGTGGCGTCGATCCTCGATCTCAACGCCGACCTCGACCTCAACCTCGACGTCGCGGCACCCATCGACCTGGCCGTCGCCGCCAACGCCAACGTGGCCGCGCCCATCGACGCGGCCGTCGGCGCCAACATCCTTTCCACCGGCTCCTCGGCACAGGCCCTGGCCGACCAGGGCGTTCTCATCGACCAGAACATCACCGCGGATGCGACCGCGGTCTCCACACAGGACAGCACGATCGACCAGGCCGAAGCGGGCGGCACTGATCCCGCTGACGCGCCTGCTACGGGAACCCTCCCCGCTGACGACGGCGGACTCGGTGTCGAGGGCGTGCCCCTCCCCGGTGACGTCTCCGATGACCTCGGGAGTGCACTCAGCGGCGACCTGCTCGACGTGGACATCGACCTCGCAGCCGATGCCGACGTCGCTGCGCCGATCAACGGAGCGGTCGCCGTCAACGCGAACGTGGCGGCGCCCATCGACGCCGCCGTCGCCGCGAACATCGCTTCGGTCGACAGCGACGCGGTGTCGATCGCCCAACAGGACGCGATCATCACCCAGAACATCGACGGTGAAGCGACAGCCACCGCCGACCAGCAGTCCGACCTGCAGCAGTAAGCATGGCTTCCCGGCCGCACGAGGCGGCCGCCGGTCCGCTCGAGGCGGAAACCCCGGCGGCCGGCGTGCCCGCGCGCGCCGACGACGTGCAGCTTCTCGGCGGCATGCAGGGTTCCGGGTACCGGGAACCTCCCGCGCTTGTGCGACGCAGCGATGGCCAGGTCCTGCAACTCACGCCGCTTCTGTATGGTGTGCTCGAGGCCATCGACGGCGCCCGCGACAGCGGTGAAATCGCGGAGCTGGCCGGCGCCGCTCACGGCCGGGCGGTCAGCGCCGCAGACGTCCAGACGCTGATCGACGGCCATCTGATGCCGCTCGGGCTTCTTCGCCTGGCTGACGGGTCACAACCCGAACTCAAGAAGTCAGACCCGCTGCTGAGGATGCGCTTCCGGGTCGCCGTGACCGATCCAAACCGGACGCACCGCCTCACGCGGCCGTTCCAGTCGCTGTTCCACCCGATCGTGGTGACCCTCGTGCTCCTGGCTTTTGCGGTCATCTGCTGGTGGCTCCTGGCAACGAAGGGTCTCGCGTCAGCAGCTCACGAGGCATTCGAACGGCCGGGCCTGCTGCTTCTCGCGTTCGTAGTCAGCATCCTGTCTGCCGGATTCCATGAGTTCGGGCATGCGGCCGCGGCAGCACGGGCAGGCGCGACACCGGGCAGGATGGGCGCAGGGCTCTACCTCGTCTGGCCCGCCTTCTACACCGATGTCACCGACTCCTATCGGCTGGACCGCCGGGGCCGGCTGATGACCGACCTGGGCGGACTGTACTTCAACGCCATCGTCGCTGTCGTCATCGTCGGCATCTTCCTCGTCACGTCGTTGGACTCCCTGCTCCTGATCGTCGCGACGCAGCTGCTTCTCATGGTGCGCCAGCTCGCCCCCATCGTCAGGTTCGACGGCTACCATGTGCTCGCCGACGCGACAGGGGTCCCCGACCTCTTCCAGAGGATCCGGCCCACCCTGCTCGGTCTGCTGCCGTGGCGGAAGACGACGGAACCGAGTCTGCTCAAGCCGGGGGCGAGGGCCGTCATCACCGCCTGGGTCCTCGTCGTGGTTCCTCTTCTCCTGTTCGCACTGTTCACCCTCGTCCTCGCCTTCCCGCGCCTCGTCGGGAGCGCGTGGGCCGGGATCCAGGACCAGCTCGCCGGGATCGATAACGGAATGGCCGCGACCGACTACGGAAGTGCCGTCGTACACATCCTTGGTGTCGTGGCTCTCGCGATCCCCGTCGCGGGCCTCACCTACATGCTCATCCGCCTCGTCCGGCAGCTCATCCAATCGGCGTGGCGAACCTCCGCCGGGCGGCCGCTCAAGCGGGCACTCTCGTTCGCAGCCCTCGCAGCGATTCTCGGGCTGGTCGCGGCCGCGTGGTGGCCCGACGCCGACCGCTACCGGCCCATCGAAGCGTGGGAAGAGGGAACCCTCGCAACCATGGTGACGTCTGTCGCTTCCGACGTTTCTCGCACCCCAGGCCTCCGCGACGGGGAACGGGGCGAGGCTGTCGCGCTGATGACAGGGCAGAAGGCCCTTCCAGGACCGGAAGACCCTCAGATCGCCGTTGTCCTCGTGCCACGCGGCGACACCTCCGCCGCTCCGGCCTGGGTGTTCCCCTTCGACCGTCCCGCCGAGGCATCCGGGCAGGACACGCAGGCGCTCGCGGTCGCCACGGGCGACGGCTCCGTCGTCTACGACGTCGCGTTCGCCCTGGTCTGGGCGGACGGGAAGACCGTCGACACGACGAACGAGGCTTATGCGTTCGCCAGCTGCACCGGTTGCGCCGCAGTCGCCGTCAGTTTCCAGGTCGTCCTGATCGTGGGCCAGGCCGACGTCGTCGTCCCTCAGAACCTGTCCGCGGCCGTCAACTACGAATGCATCGAGTGCGTGACATTCGCACTCGCCAGCCAGCTCGTCGTGACGCTCGACGGGCCGTTGAGCGAATCAAGCATGAACGACCTCGGTCGGCTGTGGGCGGAGATCGCAGAATTTGGGGACTCCATCCAGGACAGGCCGCTCTCGGAACTCGCCGACGCCCTGACCGGATACAAGGAGCGCATCCTGGCGATCCTGCGGGCGGACCCCAACGCCGGGTTGCCAGCTGTCCAGGAGACCGGCCAGCCCACTCCCGCTCCGACGGGCGAGCTGCCGGGTAGCACACCGAACCCGACGCCGCCGTCAGGGAATTCCCCTGACCAGGGGGAACAGCCGGCGCCCGAGCCCACTGAACAGCCCGTGCCCACCGAACAGCCCGTGCCCACCGAACAGCCCGCATCGACGGAACAGCCGGAGCCCGCACCGACGACCGATCCAGAGCCTGATCCCACTCCGGTCCCCGCAGCGCCTGCAGAATGACCGGCCCGGTCAGGCGGCCAGGCCGCGCTTCTTCTCAGGCCTGAGACGGATCATTCATGCGCCTCGCCGGCGGAGGGCATCCGGAACCCGGTGTGTCCGAGAATTCTCCGCTTGAGCGGGCCGCGTCAGGCGGCCAGGCCGAGCTTCTTGCGCAGCGAGGCGACGTGGCCGGTGGCCTTCACGTTGTAGAGCGCCTGCTCGACCGTGCCCTGCTCGTCGATCACGAAGGTGGACCGCAGAACGCCGGTGACGATCTTGCCGTAGGAATTCTTCTCGCCGTACGCGCCGTACGCGTGGTGCACGGCAAGGTCCTCGTCGCTGAGCAGCGGGAAGGTGAGGTCGTCGCGCTCCTCGAACGTCTTCAGGGTCGCCGGGTCGTCCTTCGAGACGCCGAGGACGGTGTAACCGGCACCCTGCAGTGACCCGAGGTTGTCGCGGAAATCACAGGCCTGCGTGGTGCAGCCCGGCGTCATCGCGGCCGGGTAGAAGTAGAGGATCACTTTCGAACCGGTGAAGTCGGCCAGGGAGACTCTCTGCCCGTCGGCGTTCCGGAGGGTGAAGGAGGGGGCCTGGTCGCCTGCGGCGAGTCGCGCGTCTGTCATGGCTCCAGCCTAGGTCAGTACTGCGTGGGCTTCATGAAGGTGGCGAGGAGGCGCTGCAGCGAGTCCAGCCTCGCGGCGCCGGTGTCGCCGAGTTCGCCGGCCTCGACCGCTTCGGCGATGGCGCAGTCCGGCGAGTCCGGCAGGTGGGTGCACCCGCGCGGGCACCGTTCGGCGACCTCGGCCAGGTCGGAGAAGGCCCGCAGGATGTTCGCCGGGTCGATGTGGCCGAGACCGAACGAGCGCACACCGGGGGTGTCGATGACCCAGCCGGTGCCGCCGTCACCCTCGATCCGGTACGACACCGTCGACGATGAGGTGTGCCGTCCACGCCCGGTGACGGCGTTGACGTGCCCGGTGGCCCGTTGCGCGCTCGGGACCAGGGCGTTGACGAGGGTCGACTTGCCCACCCCGGAGTGGCCCACGAAGACGGTGTCATGATCGATCAGTGCGGCGGTGATCTCGGCCAGCGGCATCCGCTCGGTGGAACTCGTGAACACCTGCAGGTCCAGTCCGGCGAAGTTGTGCAGGAAATCGGTCGGGTCGGCGAGGTCGGTCTTGGTGATGCAGAGGATGGGACGGATGCCGGCGTCGAGAGCGGCGATCAGGTACCGGTCGACGAGCCGCTCGCGGGGCTCGGGGTCGGCTGCGGCGACGACCACGAGCATCTGGTCGGCGTTCGCGACGATGACGCGCTCGACCTCGTCGGTGTCGTCGGCGCTCCGCCGGAGCAGTGTCGTGCGGGGGACGATTCGGACGATGCGGGCGAGGCTGCCTTCGTCGCCGGAGAGATCACCGACCACACGCACACGGTCGCCGTTGACGACCGCGTGCTTGCGGAGTTCGGAGGCGCGGGAGGCCGTGATGCGCCGCTCCGTTTTCGTGCCCTCGTCGAGCAGAACGGTGTAGCGGCCCCGGTCGACGGCGAGGACCCGGGCGGTTTCGGCGTCGTTGTGCTCAGGCCGGGTCTTCGTGCGCGGCCGGTTGCCCTTGCGGTTGGGGCGTGCCCGGATGCTCGACTCGTCGAAGTCCGGTTCGTCGTCGTCGTCGCCGGTGTCCCACCAGCTCATTCGACGACGGTCCCGGCGACCATCGTCGTCCACAGTTCGGGGAACTGGGGGAGTGTCTTCGCGGTCGTGGCGATGTTCTCGATGACGACGCCGGGAACGACGAGGCCGAGAATCGCGCCGGTGGTCGCCATCCGGTGGTCGTGGTAGCTCAGCCAGGTGCCGCCGGTCAGCGGTTTCGGCTCGATGCGCAAGCCGTCCTCCAGCTCGGTGACCGCGCCGCCGAGCTTGTTGATCTCCGCCGCGAGCGCGGCCAGCCGGTCGGTCTCGTGGTGCCGGATGTGCCCGATCCCGGTGATCGTCGACGGGGAATCGGCCAGCGCCGCGACGGCGGTGAGCGCCGGGGCGAGCTCGCCGGCCGTCGTGAGGTCGAGGTCGGCACCGGTCACGGTGTCTGGGCCGGTGACGGTCAGGCGGTTCCCGTCGAGGACGACGGTGGCGCCGAACCGGGGCAGCAGGTCGAGGAGCTCCGCGCCGACCTGCGTCGTCTCGGCGGGCCAGCCCGAAATGGTGACCGTTCCCCCGGTGACAACCGCTGCGGCGAGGAACGGTGCGGCGTTGGAGAGGTCCGGTTCGATGTCGACGTCGCGCCCCGCGATGGCGCCAGGCTCGACGCGCCAGCTACCGACCGACGGAGAGGTGACGCGGATGCCGCGCGCCTCGAGTGCGGCGACGGTCATCTCGATGTGGGGAAGACTCGGCAGTCGCTCGCCGGAGTGGGTGAGGGTGAGGCCGTCGTCGAACCGGGCGGCCGCGAGGAGCAGGCCGGAGACGAACTGGCTGGAGGTGGAGGCGTCGATGGTGAGCTCGCCCCCGCCGACCCGGCCGGTGCCGTGGACGGTGAACGGCAGGGAGCCGCGGCCGTCGTCGTTGATGTCGACACCGAGGGCCTGCAGCGAGGAGATCATGGTGCCCATCGGGCGTCCCCGGGCGGCGGCGTCGGCGTCGAACGTCGTGGGGCCGAGCGCGAGGGCGGCGACGGGAGGAACGAACCGCATGACGGTGCCGGCCAGGCCGCAGTCCACCGTGGTGGATCCGGTGAGCTCGCCCGGGGTGACGAGCCAGTCCGGACCGAAGCTGCCGGTGGCATCCGTTTCGGTGATCGTCGCCCCGAGGGCACGCAACGCATCCACCATGTTCTGGCTGTCGCGGGAGTGCAGCGGGGAGCGGAGGAGCGACGCCGAGTCGGCGAGGGCGGCGAGAACGAGTTCACGATTGGTCAGCGACTTCGACCCGGGCAGCGAGACGGTGGCGGTCACCGGCGTCGAAGCGACCGGCGCAGGCCAGGTCCCGTCGTCGTCCGGCTGGTGCCGGTCGCCGTACAGGTCGAACTCCGGTGCGGAATATTTTGACTCAAGCATTGTTCCTCTAATCTAACGGCGATTTCCAGAGAAAGGGCTTTACGCGTGGCAACTGCACTGCTCGACCGCGCTGAGGCGCCCGCACCGGCCGTAGACTGGCCGGTGATGAGCACCGTCGATGAAACCCTTCCTCCCGAGCCGGAGAACGATCCGCGCGCCCTGTTCGAAGAGCAGGCGCTGCCGTTTCTCGACCAGCTCTACGGCGCCGCCATGCGGATGACCAAGAACCCGTCCGACGCGCAGGACCTCGTGCAGGAGACCTTCGTGAAGGCCTATGCCGCGTTCGGCCAGTTCACGCAGGGGACCAACCTCAAGGCGTGGCTGTACCGGATTCTCACGAACACGTACATCAACATCTACCGCAAGAAGCAGCGCGAGCCGTTCCAGGGCACCATCGACGACCTCGAGGACTGGCAGCTCGGCGGTGCCGAGTCGAGGACGGCGTCAGCGTCACGGTCGGCCGAAGCTGAGGCCATCGACCGCATGCCTGACAGCGCGGTGAAGGATGCCCTCCAGGCCATTCCGGAGGACTTCCGGCTTGCGGTGTACCTGGCAGACGTCGAAGGCTTCGCCTACCAGGAGATCGCCGACATCATGAAATCACCCATCGGGACCGTCATGAGCCGCCTGCATCGAGGCAGGCGCATGCTGAGGGACCTGTTGGCCGACTACGCCCAGGAGCGCGGTATCGATACCGGCCGGGCAGGAGCGACGAAATGACCGATTGCGGATGCGACAAAGCCAAACGCGACCTTGAAGAGTATCTCCGCAACGAGGTCTGCTCGACGAGTTCCGCCGACATCCGTGAGCACCTCGAACACTGCGCGTCGTGCCAGGACGAGGCCCTGCTCGCGCGGACACTCACCGAGGCGGTGCAGCGTGCCTGCAAGGAGACCGCTCCCCAGGACCTCAAGCTCCAGGTGATGGCGAAGCTGCGGGCCGCCCAGGCGACCCACTGACGTCAAACTTTTGATTCACGCGCGGAGTCCCGTCGCGCCGTAACGTCGACGGTGTGATCAAGACTCCTGCCCCCGTTCGGACCTCGCGCGTGCCCACCTGGTTGCGCGTCCTCATCCCCGCCGCCCTGATCCTCGTCTGGTTCGGGCTGTTCGGTGCCGGCGGGGCGAGCTTCGGGCAGATCAGTGCGGTGAGCACCAACGACCAGTCACAGCAACTGCCCGCGAGCGCCGAGGCGACGAAGGTGCAGGAACTCCAGGCGGACTTCCGCAGCGACGACGTGATTCCCGCGCTCGTCGTGTACGAGCGCGATGGCGGGCTGACCGACGCCGATCGAGCCCACATCGATGCCGACATCGAGGCGTTCGGGACGATCGACGGGGTCCTGCCAGACGACAGTTCGCCGGCCATCGTCTCGGCTGACGGCGAGGCCGCCGAAGTGGTGATGGTCCTCGACACCGACGTGAAGACAGCCGACACCGTCGAATCGATGCGCGCTGTGCTCGACGACAACGCCGTCGACGGTCTGACGGCGGCCATCGCCGGGCCCGCCGGTTTCACAGCAGATCTCACCGGTGCCTTCGCCGGCATCGACGGATTGCTGCTCCTCGTCGCCTTGGGCGCCGTCTTCCTCATCCTCGTGATCGTTTACCGGTCCCCGCTGCTCCCCGGCCTCGTGCTCTTCTCGAGCCTCTCCGCGCTCTGCGCGGCCATCCTCGTGGTGGTCCAGCTTGCCAGGGCCGACGTCCTGCTGCTCAGCGGCCAGACCCAGGGAATCCTGTTCATCCTCGTCATCGGCGCCGCGACCGACTACTCGCTGCTGTACATCGCCCGGTTCCGTGAAGCGCTCGTCACCCAGCCCACGAAGTGGGCGGCCACCTGGGCGGCGCTGAAGGGGTCATGGGAGCCGATCCTCGCGTCCGGCGGAACCGTCATCGCCGCGCTTCTCCTGCTGCTCTTCTCCGACCTCAACTCGAACAAGGCGCTCGGCCCTGTCGCATCCATCGGTATCGTTTTCGCGTTGCTCGCCTCGCTCACGCTGCTTCCTGCGTTGCTGCTCTGGGCCGGGAAGGTCGCGTTCTGGCCGCGTAAACCCAAGGCCCTGCCCGAGAACGACAACCCGATCGGAGCAGACAAGACCGGGCTGTGGCCTGGGCTCGCGCGGGGCATCCGCAGGCGGCCGCGGGTTCTCTGGGTCTCCAGTGTCCTGCTCCTCGGGGTCATGTCGCTCGGACTGCTCCAGCTCGAGGCCGACGGGGTGGCGGCGAGCGAATTCGTGCTCGGCGAATCGCAGGCGAGGGACGGCCAGGCGGTGCTGGCCGACCACTTCCCGGCCGGATCCGGCTCGCCGACCGTGATCCTCGCCCCGGAGGACGAACTCGAGACGGTATCGGACCTCGTGCTCTCCACCGACGGCGTCGACACGCTCTCCGTCCTGTCCGAGGACTCCCCGTCCGGCTCGCTTCCGGTGACCGACGACGGCGTCCAGCCGCTCGGCCCTCCCGGAACGCCCGTTCCCGACGTCACGGTCGTCGACGGCTACGTCCTGCTCTCGGCGACGCTCCGGAACGCCGCCGACTCGCTCGCCGCTGAAGACGTCGTGGTGTCGTTGCGTGAGCAACTCGCCGACGTCAGCACCGAGGACGCACCGGTCCTCGTCGGCGGGACGACGGCGATCGCCCTGGACTCCAACACGACGGCGATCCACGATCGCAACCTCCTGATCCCGCTGATCCTCGGCGCGATCACGCTCATCCTCATGCTGCTGCTGCGGTCGATCGTCGCGCCCCTCATCCTCATCGGGAGCGTCGTGCTGTCGTTCGGTGCCGCGCTCGGCGTGTCGGCGTGGGTCTTCAACGGCATCTTCGACTTCCCCGGCGCCGACCCGTCCGTTCCATTGTTCGGATTCGTTTTCCTCGTCGCACTCGGGGTGGACTACAACATCTTCCTGATGACGCGGGTGCGGGAGGAGTCGAAGAAGCATGGGACGAAGCAGGGAATTCTGCGCGGCCTCGCCGTGACCGGGGGAGTGATCACCTCGGCCGGACTGGTGCTCGCCGCGACGTTCGCCGCCCTCAGCGTCATTCCGATCCTGTTCCTGCTGCAGATCGCGTTCATCGTCGCGTTCGGCGTGCTGCTCGACACGTTCCTGGTCAGGACCGTGCTCGTTCCGGCACTCAGCTACGACCTGGGCCGGGCGATCTGGTGGCCGAGCGCGCTGTCCCGGGGGGTGCACGCGTCCGAGAGCCCCGCCGACGAGCATCCCGAGCAGGTGCTCTCGCCCGCCCGCGCGAACTGATTCCGCACCGCTCTGGTAGCGGCACTATCGATAGTGCTACTATCAGTGCGTGAAGATCTCGGAAGCGGCACAAGCAGGCGGCGTCAGTGTCTCGACGTTCAAGTACTACCAGCGCGAAGGGCTCGTCCCCGCGGGCATCCGCCTCAGCGGCAACCAGACGGCGTACGACGAACCGCACGTCCTGCGGGTGCGGCTCGTCCGGGCGCTCCTCGAGACCGGCGGGCTCTCGATCGGTGCCGCGAAGGCGGTCGTCGCGACTCTCGACTCTGACGACGACTCGCTCGCGTTCACCTTCGAGGCAGCCCAGCACGCCCTCGGCGCCATTTCCCCGCCGCTGACTCCGGCCAGCGAGAAATCGCGCCAGTCGATCGAAGCCCTCGCGGCGGCCCAGGGCTGGCTTTCGACCGCGGAGAACCCCGGGCTCGACTCGGCCGCCCGGGTCCTCGACGGGTTCGCGGCCATCGGGTTCGCTCCGACGCCCGAGTACCTGCAGGCGTACGCGGCGGCGGCGGCCTCGATCGCCCGAGCGGACGTGGCAGCGCTGCAGAGCCGCGACCGCCCCGACCTCATCGCCGAACTGATGGTCGTCGGCACCGTGCTCGGCGATGCCCTCGTCGCCGGGCTCAGGCGACTGGCCCACGAAAGCGTGACGGCGGAGCTCTTTCCGGTGACCGCGAGGGAACCGGGAAGCGCCGCCGACGAACCCGCAAACCCCACACCCGAACACCCGACGAAGGAGTCCTGACATGGCATCGAACACACAGCACGTCGTCCTCGGCGGAACCGGCGTCGTCGGTCGCGAGACAGCGGCGGCGCTGAGCGCCGAACACCTCACTGTCCTGTCCGTTTCGCGGTCAGGCGCGCCGTCCGCGTCGGGCGACTCGCGCGCTGCCGACCTGCTCGACGCCGCGGCCGTGGCGGAAGCTCTCGCTGGAGCCACCGTCGCCTACCTCACCGTTGGAGTCCCATACACGGTGAAAGCGTGGCGGACACAATGGCCGGTCATCGTCAAGAACACCATCGACGGGTGCCTCGCAAGCGGGAGCCGCCTCGTCTACTTCGACAACGTCTACGCCTACGGCATCCCGCCCCAGCCGATGACGGAGTCGTCGCCGATCCGGCCCTGCAGCAGGAAGGGCGAGGTTCGCGCGTCACTGCTTCGGATGCTGGACGCAGCGCAGGAGAAAGGCCTCGTCTATACCGTCGCGCGCAGCGCCGATTTCTACGGGCCCGGCGCCGCGACAAGCGTCTTCAACACGTTCGTCCTCGACAGGATCCGCGACGGCAAGGAGCCGATCTGGCTGTTCGACGCCCGGCAGCCGCATTCGATGACGTACACGCCGGACATCGGCCGCGCGCTCGCCGTCCTGGGAACAGATCGCCGTGCGTGGGGAAGGACCTGGCATCTGCCCACGGCGCCGGCGCTGACCGGGGAAGAATACATCGCACTGGCATCCGGATCCTCCCGCTTCCGCACGATGTCGGCGACCACCATGCGGATCGGGGCCCTGGTCAACGGCGGAGCGCGGGAGGCCCTCGAGATGGCGTACCAGTACACCCGGCCGTACCTGCTCGACTCGTTCCTGTTCGAGCGGACGTTCGGGATCGCCCCGACACCGTACGCGGAGGCGATCCGGCCCCTGGCCCTTGTCCGGTGAGTGCCCGCCAACGCCGAAGGGCGCCGCTTTCGCGACGCCCTTCGGCTCGTTTTTCTGACGGCCCGGTGCTCTTACAGGCTCAGCGCCTCCGAGAGGAGTTTCGCCTGCTCGGCCGCGTGACGCTTGGCCGAGCCGGTGGCCGGTGACGCCGCGGAGGCGCGGGAGACGACCCGGAGCGAACGGTCGCCGAGGTGCTTGGACGCTTCGAGGGCCATGAACGGCCATGCGCCCTGGTTCTCGGGCTCATCCTGCACCCACACCAGTTCGGCGTCGGGGTAACGGGCGATGACGGAGTTGAGCTCGTCGGCCGGGAGCGGGTAGTACTGCTCCATCCGGACGAGCGCGACGCCGTCGTTCGGCTTCTTGTCGAGTTCAGCGCGGAGGTCCCAGTGGATCTTGCCGGAGTGGAGAAGCACGCGCTTGACCGACGACGGATCTGAGATACGCGCGTCATCGAGCACCGGCTCGAACCGTCCGCTCGTGAAGTCCTCGACCGCACTCGACGCCCCGCGGAGGCGAAGCATCGCCTTCGGGGTGAACACCACCAGCGGCCGACGGGGGCGGGCGTACGCCTGGCGGCGCAGGAGGTGGAAGTACGACGCCGGCGTCGACGGGCGCGCCACGGTCATGTTGTTCTCGGCGCAGAGCTGCAGGTACCGTTCGATCCTCGCCGACGAGTGGTCAGGACCCTGGCCCTCGTACCCGTGCGGCAGCAGCAGGACGACGCTGGAGCGCTGGCCCCACTTCTGTTCCGCGCTGGAGATGAACTCGTCGATGATCGTCTGGCCGCCGTTGGCGAAGTCGCCGAACTGGGCTTCCCACAGCACGAGGGCATCCGGTCGCTCCACCGAGTAGCCGTACTCGAAACCGAGGACCGCGTACTCTGACAGCAGGGAATCGTAGATCCAGAACCGGGCCTGGTTGTCTGCCAGGTTGGCGAGCGGCAACCACTCCTGGCCGTTGACCCGGTCGTGCAGCACCGCGTGGCGCTGCACAAAGGTTCCGCGACGGGAGTCCTGGCCGCTGAAACGCACCGGGGTTCCCTCGAGCAGGAGCGAACCGAACGCGAGAAGCTCGCCGAACGCCCAGTCGATGTTGCCGTTGCGGCTCATCTCGAGCCGCTTCTGCAGCAGCTGCTGCAGCTTCGGGTGGACGGTGAAGCCCGCAGGCTTGTTGTTGAAGCCGTCGCCGACGAGGTGGACCACGGCTTCGGGAACCCCGGTGGTCTCGGGCTCGCCGGAATACGCGTCGTCCTGGTCGCCGGTGATCACCGGGGTCGACGCGGTTTGCGCCGCGTGCGTCTCCATGAAGGCCCGCTCGAGGCGGTCCTGGAAGTCACGGTGGGATGCCTCGTACTCGTCCTCGGTGATGTCACCGCGACCGACGAGGGCCTCGGTGTAGAGCTTGCGCACGCTGCGCTTCTGCTCGATGAGGTTGTACATCAGCGGCTGTGTCATCGACGGGTCGTCGCCCTCGTTGTGACCGCGGCGACGGTAGCAGATGAGGTCGATGACGACATCCTTCTTGAATTCCTGACGGAATTCGAGGGCCAGCTGGGCCACACGCACGACGGACTCGGGGTCGTCGCCGTTCACGTGCCAGATCGGGGCCTGGATGGTCTTCGCCACGTCGGTCGAGTAGATCGACGTGCGTCCCTCACCGGGAGGCGTGGTGAAGCCGACCTGGTTGTTGACGACGATGTGGATGGTGCCGCCTGTGCGGTACCCGCGAAGCTGCGACAACTGCATGGTTTCGAGCACGACGCCCTGGCCGGCCATCGCGGCGTCGCCGTGGACGAGGATCGGGAGGGTGGAGAAGGTGCCGATCGGCTGGCGGTCCTGCCGCGCCCGGACGATGCCTTCGAGGACGCCGTCGACGGCCTCGAGGTGCGACGGGTTCGCCGCGAGGTAAACCGGAAGCTCCGATCCGTCGGACGCGCGGAAGGTGCCCTCCGTGCCGAGGTGATACTTCACGTCACCGGACCCGGAGCTCTTCGAGTGGCTGGTGCCCTCGAACTCCTGGAAGATCTGGCCGTAGGTCTTGCCGGCGATGTTGGTCAGCACATTGAGACGCCCGCGGTGCGCCATGCCGATCGCCGCGCCGTCGAGCTGGGCCTCAGCCGCCCCCTGGAGGATCGCGTCGAGCAGGGCGATCGTCGATTCGCCGCCCTCGAGGCTGAAGCGCTTCTGGCCGACGTACTTGGTCTGCAGGAAGGTCTCGAACGCCTCGGCTTCGTTGAGCTTGCCGAGGATGCGCATCTGCTCGTCGTGGCGGGGCTTCGCGTATGGGCGCTCCACCTTCTCCTGGATCCACTTGCGCTGGGCCGGGTCCTGGATGTGCATGTACTCGAGGCCGATGGTGCGGCAGTATGAGTCCCGGAGCAGGCCGAGGATGTCACGGAGTCGTGACTGCCGCTTCTCGCCGAAACCGCCGGTGACGAACTCGCGGTCCAGGTCCCAGAAGGTGAGGCCGTGGTTGAGGATGTCGAGGTCGGGGTGGGAGCGCTGCATGTACTCGAGCGGGTCGACGTCGGCCATCAGGTGGCCGCGGACGCGGAACGAGTTGATCAGTTCCTGCACGCGCGCGGTCTTGTTGACCGTGTCGCTGAGGTCGACCGAGATGTCCGGCGCCCAGTGGATCGGGTCGTACGGGATGCGGAGGGCGGCGAAGATGTCCTGGTAGAACGACTTCTGCCCGGTGAGCAGTTCGTGCACCTTCTTGAGGAACTCGCCGGAACCGGCGCCCTGGATGACGCGGTGGTCGTAGGTCGAGGTGAGGGTGATCGTCTTGCCGATCGCCAGTTCGACGAGGGTGTGCTCGCTCGCGCCCTGGAACTCGGCCGGGTAGTCGAGGGCGCCGGCGCCGATGATGCAGCCCTGGCCCTTCATCAGGCGGGGCACCGAGTGCTCGGTGCCGATACCGCCCGGGTTCGTCAGCGAAACCGACGCGCCTTTGAAGTCGTCTGCGGTGAGCTTGTTCGTTCGTGCCCGCGAGACGAGGTCTTCGTAGGCGGACAGGTACTCGCTGAACGTGAGCGTGTCGGCCTTCTTGATCGCCGGGACGAGCAGCGCGCGGGTGCCGTCCGGCTTCGGGATGTCGATGGCGATGCCCAGCCCTACGTGGGCCGGAGCGACGACGCTCGGCTTTGAATCGACGACGTCGTAGTAGACGTTCTGGCTGGGGAATTCCTTGAGTGCCTGGATGAGCGCCCAGCCGATGAGGTGGGTGAAGCTCACCTTGCCGCCGCGCGCACGCTTGAGGTGGTTGTTGATGACGATGCGGTTGTCGATCATGAGCTTCGCCGGGATCGTCCGGACGCTCGTCGCGGTCGGGACCGTGAGGCTGACATCCATGTTCGTGGCGAGCGACTTGGCCATGCCGCGAAGGGGGGAGACCTGGTCGACGGGCTCGGACTTCTCGACGGCCTGCTCCGCCTGCGCCGGCTGCGCTGCCGGCTTCCGCGGGGCGTCAGCCGGAATCGGGGCCGCCTTCGGCTGCACCGATGTCGTCTTCGCGACAGGCGGCGCGCCGAGCACGGGGATCGGGGCGGTTATGGGGTGGGCGGGGATCTCACCGGTGGCTTTGTCCCCCTTGACCGGCTGGTAGCTCTCGAGGATGGGCCACCAGGACTTATCCACTGAGTTCTTGTCGGCGCTGTATTGCTCGTACAGCTCGTCAACGAGCCATTCGTTCGCGCCAAATTCTCCCGACGAACCGTCGTCAGTTCCCACTCCGGTCAACTGGCTTGACACCGCCAGACCACCACTCTCTTACGTCGATGTGAGTACGACAGCGACATCCGTGGGAAGCGCTGCCAAGATCCGTGTTCAAGCCTAATCCCATTAAGCAGAGGCTGCGGCCCGGTTGCGGGATGGGTAGCGTGTCCGTATGGAGTTCTATGGCGATGCGCCGGCCTTCGATCTGACCTACTCGGACGTCTTCCTCGTCCCGTCCCGTTCCCGCGTGTCGAGCCGTCTGGATGTGTCGCTCGCCCCGGGGGACGGCACCGGGGCGAACCTCCCGATCGTGTCGGCGAACATGAATTCGGTGACCGGGGCACGGCTGGCGGCGACCCTCGCCCGACGTGGCGGCCTCGGAGTCCTGCCTCAGGACATGCCGTTGCAGAGGCTGGATGCGGCGATCCGCTGGGTGAAGAGCCGCCCGGTCGCGTTCGACGTCCCGGTGGAGCTCGGGCCGGAGTCCACCGTCGCGGATGCGCTCACCCTCCTGCCTGCGCTTCCGGGGCACGGCATCGTCCTCACTGGCCCTGACGGCTCCTACATCGGCTGCCTTGCCGCCGCGGAACTGGAGCAGGCAGAGCCCGGGGACCGCCTCGGCGACCTCGTGCATCGGACGCTCCCGTCCATCGATGCCGAGGATGTCACCGACCCGCGGGCCGCGTTCGACCTCCTCGTCGCCGCCGACCTCGACTTCGTTCCGGTGCTGGAGCATGGCCGGCTGGTCGGCACGCTCAGCCGCACGTCTGCGCTCCGCTCGACGCTCTACACGCCGGCGGTCGACGCATCCGGCCGCCTGCTCGTGGCCGCGGCCATCGGCATCAACGGTGACGTGGCTTCCAAGGCGAAGGCCCTCGCCGCTGCCGGGGTCGACACCCTCGTGATCGACACGGCGCACGGCCACCAGTCCGGGATGCTGCGTGCGCTGTCGATCGTGAAGGGCCTGGGTCTCGGCATCCCGCTCGTCGCCGGCAACGTCGTCACCGCGGCCGGGGTGACGGACCTCGTTGCGGCCGGCGCCGACATCGTCAAGGTCGGGGTGGGCCCCGGGGCGATGTGCACGACGCGGATGATGACCGCCGTGGGCAGGCCGCAGTTCTCGGCGGTGCTCGAAACCGCGGAGACGGCGAGCGACCTCGGCGCCCACGTCTGGGCGGACGGCGGCGTGCGGTACCCACGGGACGTGGCGCTCGCGCTCGCCGCCGGCGCGGCATCCGTCATGGTGGGATCCTGGTTCGCCGGGACGGTTGAAGCTCCGGGCACGCTGAACGCGGATGGCTCCGGCCGCCTCTACAAGGAGAGCTGGGGAATGGCGTCGACGAAGGCGGTGCAGGAACGGTTCGGCCGGCTCGACCCGTATGAGCTGGCCCGGAAGACGCTCTTCGCCGAGGGCATCTCGTCGTCGAAGATCTACCTCGACCCGGCGCGCCCGTCGCTGGAGGACCTTCTCGACATGATCACCTCGGGCATCCGGTCCTCGTTCACCTACGCCGGTGCCGCCTCCCTCAGCGAGTTCCGCGAGCGGGCGCTCGTCGGGCTGCAGTCGGCCGCGGGCTACGACGAGGGCAAGGCGCTGCCCGTCTCCTGGTGAGCGGATCGGTCTCGGTCGGCGCGGGTCTTTTCGTCCGTCGCGGGTGTGATAACGCCGGCGCCGGGCGAATCGGCCCGCGCGAACGAGCCCACCGCGGACGGTCGGATCGCGTACCAGGCGCGGGTCTTTCGGTCGGGGGCGGGGGGCCCCGCCCCCCCCCCCCCCCCCCACACCCCCCCCCGCCGGGGGGGCCCCCCCCCACCAGGATGTTAAACCATACGGACCGCGGGGGCAGGGCTGCCCGCGCCCCCCCGGTAAACGGGGGGCCGATGCGCCCCC